>CAWHLR010000007.1:0-23865 GCA_963830235.1 uncultured Verrucomicrobiae bacterium | reverse complement strand
CAGAAAGACCAGCAATCCCAGTATCACGAAGATGGCGGTAAGGGATTGCGAACCAACGGCAGGCAACCGTCGGTCATCCCAATCCAAAAGACTTTGCGGTCGCGCCAGATTTCGGCAACGGCGCCAAGGGCGGTTACCTTGAGAATCAGTCCCCGTCCGTGAAAACCGCAGAGTTTGACTCCCAGCGTGAGCGACGGCGACAGCCATCATGCCCAGACCCAGGCCGCAGGCCAGTTGTTCCAGCCGCGGCATCCGCCCGCTCAAAGAGGAAAACAAAAGGCGAAACAGCCACATTCCCGCCAGCGCCGTCAACCCGGGCAGCAGAAACGCCACGAGGGTGTCGTAGTTGGAATTAAACCAGGGCGGATTGGCGGGAGGCTTCAAGGCCAGATCCCTCAGCGGTTTCACATCCAGTTGCTCCCCGTGAGAATAGTCAAACCGGACATCGAATCCATGGGCCAGAATTTCCTGATCGGACTCGGAGGTTTTTCCCAGAAATCCATTGTAAACGATGCGGGTTGGTTGATCCACGCTCACCCCCACTTCGCGAGGGAACAGATAATAGGTGTGGTAATAATAATACCCGATTTTGCTGTGATTGGTGGGACCCGTCATGTCGGTCATGAAAATCCGCGCATTCTCAGGAAAAATTAAATCGTAATACCGGCCCGGTCCCGCGGCCAGAATAAATTCCCGGCTCCGCTCCACGATATTGGTAATCCCGGCAGTTTATTTCCCCGAAGAAAGGACTGTGCCAGCGACGAATACGGCCCGTATGGCCCGTTGCCGGCTCCATGGCAATGCTTAAACTGCCAGGCAATCACCAGGCTGGCAAAGGCCGCCAGAGTTGCGGCGACGATGGTGGCCCAACGGCTATTCATGGAATTCAAAGCGCATGCCGATTAAAAGAGTTTGGCGCAGACCGGAGCACTTTAAAGAGTGAGTCTTTTCAGTCAAGGTGGATAATCTTCAGCCGGTTGCCAGCGTTCCGGTTCCCGGCCCGCACGGCGCAAAGGCGACTCAAAGGTGCGCGGGTGTTCGGCCGACCGGCCAGCGGTTGTCCGCACACCGGACAGATCGGCGGCGTGGCGTCGGCCTTGGCTTGAGCGCTTCGTTCGATCGTTTGGCGGAGCAGTTCCCCCACGTCTTGTGCGGCTTGGATTTCGAGATGACCGAGATTTTGATCGCTTGCGAGCACGAGGCGTTGAATCGAATGTTCCAGCGCGCATACCGCTCGGATGGCCAGCACCGCCAGCGGTTCGCACGTTGCTCCACACACCAGGCCGGAGGCTACAGACACAAAACAGGCAGTTGTCATGCCCTGAGCTAACACCACCCTGCAAAAAATTGAGATGCGCGCGCGCCTCCGGGGGGAAGGCAAAACAGTTGTGGTCGGTTTGAACGTCTCAAGATGTTGCCCAATTCTATCTTGACCAATACCATACTATGGCGGATTATGGCTTTATGACTGCAAAGCATATCACCCTGACAGACCCCGTGGCCGACATCATTGAGGCGGAAATTTCATCAGGCCGATACAAAGACATATCATCCGCCATTAATGACGCGGCCTGGCATTACTTCATTGGCGCGCCCAGCCCATTTTCTGAATATGGCGTGACTCCTGAACAGGTCGAAAAGAGCGCCGCCGCCGATTTAGCGGCAATCAAAACCGACCGGGCCAGCGGCAAGCTCATACCGCTATGACCATTTACCAGCGCCCGGCATTCATCCGTTCCCTGAAAAAATTTCCACCGAAAGAGCAAGAACTTGTTCGCCAACGCGCCCGCCGCGCCGCCGAAATAATCGGACACCCGCATTTGCATTCCAGCATTGGACTTCGGCCCTTTGGACGCTATAAAGAATTTCGAGTTGGTTTGAAACTGCGCTGTTTATTTCTCATCGAAGGCGGAGACATGCACCTTGTCATTTTTGGCAATCACGACGAAATTGCAACTTACGTCAGAAACAACGGCTAAAACAATTCCCTGCAAAGCTCCGCGTTGCCACCAGCCCGTCAGAAAGGCGCAGCCAATTCGTTTCGTATGATTCGTGTTTTTCGCGGTTAAATTCCTCATGCTTCCCAAACGAGCTGAAGCTTGAACTCCAACACGCGGGCAGGCTGCCCGCGCTCCTACCTCGATTGCACCAGCACGCGGAAGGCGCGGCCCAAATGTTCCGGGTGCGTGAGCGTCTGAAACTGGCGGGTTTGGGCCGAACTCCAATCGCCAAAAGTTTTTTCCCGCAAGGTTTTTTCCAAAATCCGCGTCAGAAATTGCGCCTGGGTTGAAAAACTTTCCGTGGTTAATCTGCACGCTTCGCCCGCTTTCTGAATTTCAGAAAAGTTCACGTGCGCGGTGAGGTCCTGCTCACCGACGTTGGCCAGCACGTCATCGCTGGCGTGATGGCGGTAATAGGCGCGGAGCGTGCCTTGCACACGGCTGGGCGAAAACCGTTCGTCGGTGGTGAAACCGTAATCAAATGTGAGCAATTTCCCGCGCTCCAAAACCTGCGCGGCTTCGCGCCACCAGCGTTCGGCGGCGGGACAGATTTCGATGGTGTATCCGTCGGGCAAAACGGCCAACAGCGAAGCTGGCAGATGGAGAATGGAGGATGGATCAAAACCATCCGGCACAGTTCCTGGGAGCGCCGGCGTCTCGCCGGCGAGTTCCGATTTTCGGCTCGCGACTGGCCGGCGGGACGCCGGCACTCCCAGGAGATTCATGGGGAGGGTGCCGGGACAGCGCGCCCACACGAACTTTTCGCCGTCAACGGCCACTCCCCATTCAAACCACGTTTTGTTTTGAGCGTCCCAGCCGAGGCGATGGACCGGCAGGGCGTCCAAAAGTTCGTTGGAGAAAATAATGCCATTGAGACTGGCGTGATGCGTGATGCGTGATGCGTGATCAAAGCTGGTGAACCAGCGGACGCGCGGTGCAAAGTTTTTCAGCATTTCCTTTTGCCACTGCTGCCGGCGGGCGGAGGGTTCGATAATCCAGTATTCAACTTGTTCAAACAGCTTTGGGCGTCTCAATTGCAGCCAGGCTAGGATGTCCCTGGCCAGCCGCCCGTCATGCGCCCCGGCTTCCGCAATCCGCAATCCGCAATCCGCAATCCGCAATGGTTCCAGCCATTCAGCGAATTGGAAGGCAAGGAGCTGGCCGAAGAGTTCGCCGACGCCTGCGCTGGTGTAAAAATCACCGTGGCGCCCCGGATTGTCTGTTTTTGTTTCATAGTATCCATGAACTGGACAATACAGGGCGAGTTCCATAAAACGCGCAAACGGCAAAACACCGCGTTCGGCGGCTTCGCGGCGAATGATGTCAAACAGAGTGCTCACAACTTGCGCTTGGCGCGGCTTTAGCTAACATTTTTACAAAGTAAGAACTTATGGCCAAAATAGACGCGTTTTTCAATTTGATGTTTGAGCAGAAGGCGTCGGACTTGCACATGACCACCGGCAATCCGCCCATGCTGCGCATCAACGGCGAGATGGAGCGCGTGGACTATCCGCCGCTCGAAAATGACTCGCTCAAGAGCATGCTCTACGAAATCGCCCCGGATTACAAAGTCAAACAATTTGAAGAAACGGGCGACGTGGACTTTGGCTACGAAATTCCCAACATTTCGCGCTTCCGTGTCAACTTTTTCACCGAGCGCAACGGAGTCGCCGCCGTGTTCCGTCAGATTCCCAGCCGCGTGCTTTCGTTTGAGGATTTCGAAAAACTCGAGGCGCCGCTCCCGCCCGTGCTGAAAAAATTCTGCATGCTAAACCGCGGATTGGTCGTCGTCACCGGCCCGACCGGTTCCGGCAAATCCACCACCCTGGCGGCGATGATTGACTACGCCAATCGCAACCGCAAAGACCACGTCATCACGCTGGAAGACCCGATTGAATTCGTTCACGAAAGCAAAAGCTGTTTAATGAACCATCGGGAAGTCGGCGTCCACACCAAATCATTTGCGTCGGGATTGCGCGGCTCGTTGCGTGAAGATCCGGACATCATTCTCGTCGGTGAAATGCGCGACCTGGAAACCATTGAACTGGCCATCACCGCCGCCGCCACGGGTCACCTGGTCTTCGGCACGTTGCACACGCAAAGCGCCTCCAAAACCGTGGACCGCATCATTGACGTGTTTCCCGCGGATCAGCAGAACAAAATCCGCCAGACGCTTTCCGAGGCGCTACAGGGCATTGTGGCGCAAACGCTGTTCAAGCGCCGGGACAAAAAAGGGCGTATCGCGGCGTTTGAAGTGCTGGTTTTCAACACCGCCATCCGCAACCTCGTCCGCGAGGGCAAGACCCACCAGATTGCCGGCATGATTCAAGTCGGCAAGAAAACCGGCAACCAACCGATGGATGACCACATCATGGAGCACGTGCGCATGAAACGGATTTCGCCGGAGGATGCTTACGACAAGGCGCTGGACCGGAAAAAATTCCGCGCCCTGCTCGCCCATCCGCCGGAAGAAGATGATGCCTGATTATGCGACGAGCCGAATTGGACCAAATTTTGGATGCGATGCTGGCTTCACAGCCGGAGATCTCCGATGTGCTGTTCACGGTGGATCGTCCGCCGCAAGTCGAGGCCTACGGCGAGCTCAAGCCGGTGGTGCTCGATCCGCCCATTGAAAAGCTCACGCCCTTTCAAACCGAAACCATCGCGCTGAACATCATTGGCGACAATCTGTGGCAGATTGAAGACCTGTTGCGCCACGGTTCCTGTGACGCTTCCTATGCGCTCTCGGACAAATGCCGTTTCCGTGTCAATGTCTTTGCCCAGCGCGGAAATTATTCCATCGTCTGCCGCCAGTTGAATGCCGTCATCCCCACGCTGGACCAGTTGAAGTTCCCGGAAATTTTCAAGCTTATCCCCAAGGAAAAAACCGGCCTGGTGCTCATCACCGGCGCCACCGGCTCCGGCAAATCCACCACGCTGGCCGCCATTCTGAACGAAATCAACGCCTCCAAGCCCGTCCATATTGTCACCCTGGAAGACCCGGTGGAATATGTCCATACCCACAACATGGCGACTTTCAACCAGCGCGAACTGGGCATTGATTTTGATTCCTACATCAATGGTCTGCGCGCGGCGCTGCGCCAGGCGCCCAAGGTAATTCTCGTCGGCGAAATGCGCGATCGCGACACGGTGAAGATCGCCTTGAGCGCCGCGGAAACCGGCCACCTGGTCCTCAGCACCCTGCACACGATTAATGCGGGTGAAACCGTCAACCGCATTTTGGGCATGTTCGAGCCGGAGGAGCAGGAACAAGTCCGCGTGCGGCTGGCCGACTCGCTGCGCTGGGTCGTCAGCCAGCGGCTGGTGCCCAAGATGAGTGGCGGGCGCTTTGCGCTGCTCGAAATCATGGGCGCGAACCTCCGCACCCAGGAAGCCATGCGGCTGGGTGAAAGCGAAGGCAAAACCTTCTACGAAATCATCGAGGCCAGTTATCCCTTCGGCTGGCGGACGTTTGACAACGCCTGCATGGAAGCTTACGACCAGGGCATTATCACGGAAGAAACCGCGCTGCTCTACTGCACCAAACGCAGCGTCATTTCCCGCGCCATTGACAACGTCAAAAAGGCCCGCGGCGAAATGACCACCACCATGGGCTCGTTGCGCATGAAAGCGTCCATGTCATCCAACTCATCGTCGGATGGCGGCGCACCACCCGTCCTTAAGATCAAATAATCATGAATGGCTCATTCGATTTCGTCAGCAACGAGGACAAACCCGCCTTGATCGCCTTTTCCACGCCCGAGTGGCTGGAAGCCGCCAAAATCGCCCTGCGCGAACTGGGCTACAAAATCCACACCGCCGCCACCCACAGCGATTTCATCGTGCGCTTCGGACAGGCGCATTACCAGGTCGTGGTCGTTGAGGAGCTTTTCGGCGCGAACACCATCGAGGAAAATCTCACGCTCAAGGCGCTGCAAGCCATGCCCGTCAACCAGCGCCGCCATGCCACCATCATTCTGCTCGGCGACTCGTTCCAGACGTTCACGCCCATGGAAGCCTTCAAGCACAGCGTGCACGCCGTCATCAACAGCTCCGAAATGTTCCTGCTCAAGCAACTCGTGGAAAAGGCCGTGGCCGACAACGAACTCTTCCTGCACAGCTTCCGCGAAGTCCAAACCCGCGTCTTTACCACCGGCACCCGCTTGTAACCTCGCCCCCCCAAGTAGGACAGCACTTCCCGCCTGTCTCACAGAAGGCAACGAAGATAAGCAAAGAGGGAATAGTTGACATTATCAAGAACCGCTCCCGCTCCCGTGCCGCCAATCCAGCCTTGACGGTTCACTTTCGCCCCGGCCTTGAGCAGCGATTCCATGAGCGCAATGAGCAGTTCATCGGGCACGTCCGGCTGCCAGGCCAAATTGATGAGCGGCGTCTGGTTGAGCGGGTCAGCCATCTTGGTGGCGGCCTCCACGAAGGCCTTTTCGTCAGCGGACAATTGCTTTTTGGGTTCGGTACTCATCGTGTCAGGCGACTACACGAGATTCCCGGCCACTACTTTTTGTAATGGCAGAGGTAGGCCACGTCCGCCACAGCTTCGACGTCGAAGGACGCATTGGCTGGGACCACAAAGAATTGGCCTTTGGAAAATGCCTGCCATGCGGCGCCCGGAAGTTTTGCCTTCAACGTGCCGGCAACGATTTGCATGCGCTCTTCCGAGTCGGTCTTGAAGGTGTATTTGCCCGGCTCGATCACGCCAGCGGTGGCCGGGCCTTCCGATGTGTTCACGGCCAGACTTTGAACTTTTCCGTCAAAATATGAATTATGTTTCATGGCGGATATAATTGCCGGTTCGAAGGCAAATGGCAATCCGGCAACCGGCAACGGACTTGTGTTTCAACGACGGTACGCGTAGAACACATTGCACATGACGGTGAATGAAGAAAAAAACAGCCAGAATTCATCCTCCAAGCGGGCCGCACGGCTCAGGATGATTGGCATCATCGTGCTGCTGCTGGGCATCGGCGGTGCCGGCGCGGTTTACTGGCTGGAGACGCGTTCTCCGGATGTGTCGGATGATCTCTCGATGGTGGGGTACAACAAGGCCCAGACGCGGCAGATGGGAATGCTTTACGGCAAAATGGGCCCGGTCATTGAGGAGTGGTTTGATGACCTGAAGCAGCCAGGAACACAGGCGGAAATCATTGTGGTGGTTTCAATCCTCATTGCCGCCGGCTGCTTTTATTTTGCCCGATTGTTGGGCCATGACGACGAACCGCGCTGACGGAGCTGCGCCTTTTCGAGGCACAGCCTCGACGGTGCAAACCGAAAGCTATGCGCCGGGCTGCGCCGGCTTGCCGCCATTCACCACCGGCGCGGGTTCAGCCGGAGCAGCGGCTTTTGCCACGTCTTCCTTGCTCATGAGTTGAGTGTAGCTTTGCTGCTCCGCCTCGGCATCCTCAATGGTCTTTCTGAGGGAATCCAATTCGCCTGATAGAATGGATTGTTCACTGGCCAGATGCTCGGCCAGTTCCGCGATATACACCGGCAGCTTTTGTCCCCGCGGATCGCGCGCCATGAAGTCGCTCAGATCCTTCACGTGTTCGCGTATCAGGTTGCCGACATGGACGACGTTGGCGATCTTGGATTGCTTCACCTGGCTGGAAACCAGGCCGGCGGAGGCATCGGCGTTCTTGAGCATGCTGCCCACATTCCGCATCACACTGGCGGCGATCTCCACCATGCCTGCCTGGCGTGAAGCGGCGAGGAGTTCCTTGTGCGTTTTCTCGATCTCCGCCTCCATGCGCTTGCGTCCGTCAATTTCCATTTGCAGTTCCTCAATGGCCCGGGTCAGGTGCGCCGTTTTCTTTTTGATTTCCAATTCCAATTCGCTCCGCAAACGCTGTTCCTCGCGCTCCATCCGCAAACGCTCCCGGAGCAGGGTTTCGATGTGGACCATGCCGGTCAGCATCAGCAGCGAAATAAGCGCATACATCACTTCAACCTCGACTCCCAACGGAGCGCCGACATTGAACAACATAATGGATTGAAACAGGTGGAGCAGCGCGAGCAACGCAAAAGCCCAGAACAGCGACCACCCACGCGCGCCGTCCCGAAGATGCGGTTCAGTCGCAGGGCATAGCCGGCAACGACGAATTGCAGAATGCTGGTGATGTAGCCCATTATCTCGGTGAAATTAGAATTCATGCGATCCCCTTTGTGTGCTGGCGGCAGCACCGCCCCCAGGAGCAAGGCCACGTCCAGATTTTAGACATGTCGTGCCCTCAGTTTGTGAGTGTTGTCGCTTATAGCTTGTGCTCATTATAAGTACAACCAGGATAAAGCATTTGGAGAGCCAAATGTGCGCCGCTGACGAGGCGCTCCGGCGGAGCATTCCCATCGTCGCAGCCCGGCCCCGCGTGCAAATGTTTTTGCTTTTCTTCCACGAACGCCCGAAGGATTATCACGCCGCCATGAAACCGATTTTCATTTTCCTCGCGCTGGTTTGCGCTGCGGGCGTTGCCCGGGCCGATCTGCCATGCAACAACAAATCACCACCCCGAACGACAACAGCGTGGTCACGATAAAAGTCAAGGGAGGCAAAGTCCGCATGGATTTCCTTGCCGGCCAGCCGCAGGCCATCAGCACCATCACGGATTTGAAGACCGGCGACAGCATCACCTTGTTGCACACCCAGAAAATGTTTGTAAAAACGTCCGGCGGACCGGCAAGGCAATCCCATCCGGCGGGCGCAGGCGCCGCCGCGAACCCCGCGCCCAAACCGCCCCTGCCGCGGGCCACGGGCAAAACCGAAAAAATGGGCGGTTACGACACGGAGATTTACACCTGGTCAAATTCCCGCGGCATCACCGGGACCGCCTGGGTGGCCAAAAACTTTCCGGATTATGCCATGATCCGAACCGAACTCGCCGTGCTGGACAAATCCGCCGCCGACGCGAACAACAGCACAGACCCCGAATTGAGCAAACTGCCGGGCATGGTGGTGAAGTCGCGGGTTGCCGGGAGCGGACAGGCCATCACGGCCACCTTGATTTCCGCCAAGGAAGAATCCATTGACGCATCATTCTTTCAAATACCCGCCAGCTATAAAGAAATGCCCAAGCTGAAGCCGCTCGTCCACCGTGCTCCCAAAATCGCGCCCACCAATACCGCCCCCGCCAGGTAGGCGGCGGATTTATCTTCCAACCAGCCTGTGCTTGGTCCGCCCGGGCGCGCTGTGGAATTGGGCGTTGAAATGGCATTGAGTGTTTTTGCCGCTGCGATATAGTTCGCGGTGATGCCAGTACAAAACCGCATTGTCAAAGTTCAGAAGCGCAACCGGGCGCTGGTCAAATTCGATTCGGACCGCATCTGCAAGGTCATTTTGCGCGCCGCGGAGTCCATCGGCGGCTTTCGCGCGGATTTTCTGCCCGGCGTAAACGACAAGATTTTCAGCGCGCAGGGTTCGGATGCCAACATCGCTGGCTTTCTGGCGGATACGGCCATTGTCTGCCTCAACTCCGATCCGCATCATCTGATTTCGAATTTTCCACCGCCGATCGAAACCATCCAGGACGAGGTGTTGCACGCGCTGCGCAGCTATGGCTTCCAAAACACCGCCGACGCCTACGAGTGTTACCGCTGGGGACGGCATTGGCTGCGGGAAGGAGCGATTGCCCAGGAACATTTCGCGGGCAACGGCTTTCCCTGCGAGCGCATGCAGCAAATCCTCGACTGGAACCGCCGGAATGGCGTGGACACGGTAGCCGGCCTGAATGAGGCGGTTCGCAGCGGGCGCATCAAGGAGGTGATCACCGCGTCGCTCGCCGTTTATGAGGCGTCGCTGGACGAGGCCGCGCAGAAGGTTCTGACCCGCCTGAACGCCGGCAACCGTTTGCGGATGTTGTGGGTGAGCGGGCCGAGTTCCTCCGGCAAAACCACCACCACGGTCAAGCTGACCCAGCGGCTCGAAAAGCAGGGACTCCGTTTTTTGATGCTCAATCTCGACGATTATTTCTGGTCGCTGGTTGAGCATCCAACCGACTGGATCAATGACCGGAACTACGAGACGCCGGAAGCGCTGGACATCCAGTTGTTGAATCAGCACCTCCGCGCGCTGCTCGACGGGCAGACGGTTGAAAAACCGGTTTACAGTTTCAAGGAAGGCGGGCGCGTGGGCACCAAGCCGGTCAGGCTGGAGCCGGACCAGATTCTGTTGCTGGATTGTCTGCACGGATTTTACCCGCCCATCACCGAGGGCATTGACGCCTCCACGCAATTCCGTCTCTACATCGAAACGCTGAACGTGCTGCACGAGGGCGACGGAAGCACCAACCGCTTCACACAACTCACCGACGTGCGCCTCATCCGCCGGATGTTGCGGGACGCGCGCCATCGCAATCACAGCGCGCTGCGCACGATTTTGCACTGGCATTACGTGCGCTACGGCGAGCTGTTCAGCATCATCCCGCTGATGGGCCTGGCCGATCACGTGGTCAACGGCGGGTTCCCGTTTGATTTGCCCGCGCTCAAGCCGTTCTTCATCGGTGAAGGCGGCCTGCTGCCCAAGCCGGAGGATTTCGCGCCTTACGCGGGTTTTCTCGACGCGCGCATCCGTTATGACCGGGTCAAGGCGCTGCTCGAATCGGTGGAAGGTTTCACGGAGAAACAAGTTGCCGGCTGCGACCTCATCCCGGGGGACGCGGTGATCCGGGAATTCATCGGCGGCAGCACCATCAAAATTCCGCACAATGAATAGCGGGCTGAACTACAGGCCGATTTGACTTGCCTCTGCTTGAGCACGATGGTTTGTTCGTATTATTACTAATAACATGAAGAAGATACTGTTTATACTGTTGGCGGCGGCAGCCGTGTGGGTTTCCAATGCGACGCTCTTCGCAGCGGACACCAACAGCATTGCGGCAAACACCAACAGCATCGCGACGGACCTCAACGGGATTATTACGAGGGTTATTGAAAAACTTCAACAGGGCAAAAATACCGAGTCGGACCTGGCCGGCAACCTGGCGGAGTTTGATGCTTTGTATGCCCGGCATAAAGGCGAACAATCGGAGGCGGTGGTCCAGATTTTACTGGCGAAGATTAAGTTGTATTTGCAAGTGCTCGACCAACCCGAAAAGGCGATTGTCGTGCTAAGCAGATCAAACACGACTTTCCCGACATGCAGATCAACGGCAACACGGATAATATGATTGAGATGCTCCAGAAAATGGCGGATGGAAGGAAAGTCCAGGCTTCCCTGGTGGTGGGAGCGCCATTCCCCGACTTCAACGAAAAGGACATCAATGGAAATCCGCTTTCCATCGCCAATTACAAGGGCAAGGTGGTGCTGATTGATTTCTGGGCGACCTGGTGTCCAGTCTGCAGAATCGAACTGCCCAACATACTGGCCACCTACAAAAAATACCATGACCAGGGCTTTGAAATCATCGGCATCAGTGGAGATGAGGATCAACAAAAACTGGAAAATTTTCTAAAAAGCCAGGGAATGACATGGCCGCAATACGATGACGGGAAGGACAACAAACTGGCTTTGAAATATGGCGTCTCCCTGCTGCCAACCAGCTTTTTGCTTGATGGCAATGGCAACATCATCGCCAAGGATTTAAGGGGCGACGCGCTGGAGACCGCCGTGGCCAAGTCCATCGCCAAAAAATAGAATTGGGCCTGGGTCCGAATCCAGCCGCTTCAGATTTTGGATTAACGTGGAACTGCCCCGAGAGCCATTCAAGTACTCGCGCTGGTGTAGCGGCGAATGGAGAAACGCCAGAACCATTCGGAAATGAGCGCCCAGACAATTCCCAAGCCGATCAGCACCAGCCAGGGCCAGGGCACGGCCAGAGTGTTCACCAGCACGCGCACCGGCACGTTGGACACCAGCAGCACGGGCAGCGCAAACGTAAACACGGCCTTGAACACGCCGCGAAACGCCTCGTCCGGCATCCGCGCAATGTTGAACAGGCTGTAATAGCCCCACACGATGCCCTGCGCGCGCACCGTCCAAAAACTCACCGAGGCCAGCATGAACATCAGCGAATAATGCACCAACAGCCCGACGATGCACAACGCGCCGAACCCGAGGAATTGCGCGGCCGTTGGATGCAGATGCAATTTGCCCGCCGCGTAGGTCATGACGCAAACTGCGAACGCGGCGTTGGCGAACGACGGAATATCCACCTGCCGCAGGGAAACTAAAAAGCGCGTGTTGACCGGCAGCAACAACAGGAAATCCATCTTGCCGGTGCGGACCAGTTCGGACAGGTTCGTGCAGTTCACCAGAAAGAACGCCTGGTAAATCTGCTGGATAAAACTGCTCGTGCCGGTGAGCAGCACCACCTGCCACACCGTCCACGTGCCGACGGTGGTGGTCTGGCTGAAAATAACGCTGACGAAGGCGAGTTGCAGTCCAAACCACAGCAACTCGACGAGAATCCAGAGCAGGAAGTTGCCCTTGAACGACATCTCGCGCGTGACCGACGTTTTCCAGAGCGCGGCGTAAATTGCGAGGTAGCGCGTGAAACGTGATGTGTGAAGCGTGACGTCACCTTCGCGACTTCGCGTCTCTGCGTTTAAGCATCCGTGTTTATCCGTGTCCATCCGTGGTTAAAATTCAGCCTCCAAACGCGGCGTATTTTTTGATGCCGCGCCGCCACGCGAACCGCGCCAGCGCGTACGCCAGCAGCAACCATAAAAATTGCCCCAGCAATCCGAACCAGATGGCGGCCCCGGCGATTTTGCCCATGTAAATGGCAATGGGCACGTAAAGCATGGACGGAAACGGCGTGAAAAAAAGCGCGTGCCCGATCACAGGCGGCAGCAGGTCGAGCGGGAAGAGATGGCCGCTGGCCAGGTATTCAAAGGCGAACAGGATGAAGATGAACGTGGAAATTTCCAGCATCCAGAACGCCAGCATGGCCATGGTGTAGGAAACAAAAAATTGCAGCAATGCCGTCAGCACGAGCGAAATCACAAACGCCATCAGCGCCGCCCCGCTGACCGGCCAGACCACATAATCCCGGAAGCAAAAAAGGAACACCGCCAGCGGCACACACGCCATGGAAATGAACGCAATGCGCCCGGAAAAAAACAGGCACAGCCGGTACCACAGATAATCAATCGGCTTGAGCAGGAACTGGCTGATGTTGCCCTCCCGGATGTCCGCGGCGATCTGCCAGTCGTCCTCGTTCACCGCCGTGAACACGTCCACCACAGCCACGAGCAGGTAGTAAAAAATCATTTGCGCCTGCGTGTAGCCGGAGAGCGCCGCTCCTGCCCGGCCCGGCCCCGCGTAAATGGTGCGCCAGAGCGACAGCATGGCGAACAACGGGATGAAACTGAACAGCGTCCGCGTCAGGTAATTGACGCGATACGTCAGGTTGTTTTGAATCCCGATGCCGATGACGTGCCAGTATTTTTTCATTCGCTTGCGCTGCGCCGGCAATTTAGCCGCGTTCCGCCAATTTGCGAACGGAAATTTTCCCCGGTTCCCGACCCAGGTCGCGCCGTGGTGAAATGAACACGGACCGGCCCTCAACCCCCAAACATCAAGCCCCAATTAAATATTTGCCCGGTCTTCCTGCAATCCGCCACGCTGCCCATCATCGCGAAGCACAAAAATTATATCACGATGACGGACATATCGTGGCGGCTTTGTTTGGAATGCCACCGATTATATTTTACTCATCACACCCCAGCCGGTGCAGGCATCCCAGCCGGCGGCGGCAGCGTAGCCCAGTTGCGTGGTGGTGGTCGTGTTATTGCCCACGGTTATGTCCCGGCAGAACTGCCCCGGGTTGGCGTACAATTTGGGATTCACAAATCCGGCTTGGTTGCCGTTCTTTTGATTCAGCAAGGCGATCAATCCCGCCATCAATGGGGCAACGGCGCTCGTGCCGCCAAATACCAAAGCCTGCCCATCCACCAATACCTGATAACCCGTCACCGGGTCGGCATCGCCGGCCACATCCGGCACGCCCCGGCCTTTGAACTTGGTGCTCACGGAAACCGGCACGCCTTTGCCCGCCTGATAACCGGGCAATGGAAAAAATTCGCTCACGCCGCCGCCGGTCGCTGAATTGTTGTTGTCGTGCCAGACGGTTTCGTCCGCCACGGCATTTCCCTTGGCAATCAATCTGGTTCCGCCGCACGCAAGCACATACGGACTGGAAGCCGGGAAATCCACATGGACCTTGCCATCCGGCACACTGTCGCTGGAACCTTCGTCGCCCGCCGCCACGCAGACGGTTACCCCCAGCACCGCCGCCGATTTGAATGCTTCGTTAAAGGAATTCAACGATTGAGCAGTCCATTGAATTTCCGCCGAACCCCAACTGATGGAAACCACCGAGGGTTTATTAACCTTGTCGTGAATCGCCGTGGTAATGGCGTCCAGGAAACCTTGATCCGTGTTCGTGGTAAAATACACCACTTGCCTGGCCATCGGCGCCACCGTCCCGGCCACTTCAATGTCCAGCATCACTTCGCCATCGGCACTGTCGGCGGTGGAAGGACTGTTGAGTCCGCCGTCCACCGATTTGGCGGTTACCGATGGCGGCGTGATTCCCAGGCCGGTGAAATAATTATGCAAGTCCGTATTTCTAAAGCCGCCGCCCAGCTCAATGATGCCGATGCACTGTCCCTGCCCGGTCACACCCGCGGGGAAACCATAGAGACTGGCAATTTGACTTGCGGTAAAACTGCCGGTCGCGGCGGCGTGATCCGTAAACAGGCCGCCTTCCTGCAACACCTGATACTTGGGCGTGGCGTGCGGACGATTGTCCAGACCAAACACGCCCTCCACAACGCCGGCCAGGCTGCCGGGAATGTTAATGCCGCCCGTCCGTCCCGGAACGTGCTGCCATCCGCATTGCGGTAGTTCGCCAAATGCACCTGAAAGGCCGTTTCAAAATCTTTGACGCTGCCCGTCAGCAACACACTTCTTCTGGCCACGCTGCTTTCCACCACGCTCAAGTGATGCCGTTGGGCAAAATCTTCCACCGCCGCCAGATCCTCCATCGCCGCCCCGTAATTTTTTTCATACTCCTCGTGGCTGATTCGTTTGCCGCTTTTCAAGGCTGATTCGATTGATTTTTTCCGGCGCACCCGGATGGTGACGCTCATCACGTCATTCGCATTCGGCATCCCGGCGGAACTGGCCGGAGGCGCGGCTTTTTGACTGCCCGCCAGCGGCATATAGCTTCCGGCGGCCTTGGTTTTTTGTCTGGTTGATTTCATGGCTGACTCTCCTTTTGGTTGTCTGGTTATTTTTGTTTATCATTCCCGCCGCTTTTGCCGGGCGGCGGGTAAAACTGCAACGGACCAGTCGGAGTTGTTGCGGCAAAGGAGTGGAATCGGTCCGCATCGAGGAACACGCGGCCGACATTGGCCGCGCGGGTGGTTTGCACGGCCCGACTGGTGCCTGCCGGCCCGACCAGCATGGCCGGACCGAAGGAACGGCGCGGGAAAATGATCCCTGTCAATTTCCAAGCGAGTCTTGTAGGAGCTTTCATGTTGCCTTTATGAACCCGGATGTCCCGGCTTTCCCTGCTCTGGGAGCCCAAACCGCACTCCTTGCAGACAGCGGGTTACTATCCCCCGGACAACGGTTCGTCAAAAGCTTTTGTCCGTCCGCCGCAAGTAAAATTTCCGCTGACAATTAACATCAAGCGAACTAAATGAGACTGGCCGTTGCTTTTTGAAGGAAATCAGGTTCGCAGGTTTGTATCACTTGCCCAATTAACAGCTTGAATACCGGAGCCGGAATGTGCGATAAATCGGACACACGGCAAGCATGACTGGAAACTTTCTTGGGAACATGAAACCGAAGCTGCGCATAAAACCAAAATATTTTGAAAGAACCGGCCCTGTCCTTGCGAGCCATAAATGACGGGATATTTTATGAAGCCATCAATCCATTCAAAACCATCGAACCGGACTCCAGTACTTCCGGAAAAACACAGAACGCGCCTTCACCTTGACCGACTTGCTGGCCGTCATCGCCACCCTCGGCATTTTGGCGGCGGTGATTTTGCCGGCGCTGGCCCGGTCCGGCGACAACGGCATGAGAACGGTTTGCACCAACAACCTGCGGCAGATGGGCACGGCCCAAAACATGTACACCGGCGAGAATCAGGATTTCATGCCCTGGGTGAATTGGGGTCAAGATGCCAGCCCGCCCTGTCCTGCGGGCTGGTTATATAAAGGCAGCCCTAATTCCCCGACCAACCTCTCAACCGGCAACGCCACTATTGATGCCGCGAATTGGGCAGCTGGCCGGGTGGCCAATCTTAAAAACGGTGTTTATTGGCAATACCTGCCCAATGCGGATGCTTTCATCTGTCCGGTTGATGCGCTGTTGGTGGGAACACCAGGCGAAAATTGGGACAATCGATACAATAAATTATCCACCTATACTATGAACGGGGCGTCTGCTTTTTATCCTCCGAACAGTCTCAATAATACTTTTGGATACAGAACCTGCAAGACGAGCCAGATTTCGGAGCCCCTTGTGCATCATCAATTGGGAACCGAACCCATTTCATTCCATCTCCTACAATGACGGCTCCAGTTACCCCGCGTCTTACGAAGGTCCCACAAATATTTTCCATGTCACAGGTGTCAATGTGTTGACGGTGGAGGGAGGCACCCGGGTTATGTCACCAGCCAATGTTCTGGCTGAAATGAATCATCCTCTGAAGAATCAAAATAACGCAGGAAAAGGGTTGTTGTGGTGGAATCCCAATCGGGCTGACGGTCATGGTACATCAGAATAAAAAACCCACATTCACTTGACTCAATTTACCTTGCGACAAATACCAAGCCATTCAATCCGAGAATGAACTTATGAGAAACCCATTTTTAATCTGGCAACGAGCGCTTCGCTTCGCCTATGCACAACTGAGCGCAATTTGGCACTGCCTCCAACTCCCTCCCCATGAACCTCCTGGTAGGGCGCGTCACTCCGTGCGCGCCGGGCTTCGGCATCCAGGCAAACGGCGCGCACGGAGTGACGTGCCCTACCCCGACAAGCAGGTTCAGGGGTTCAATGCGCGAAATTTCATTTCGGCGAAATTTCCGGCAGTGTCAAGACGCGCCCTGTTCATCCTCGCCATTTTTTGCCTTACGGTTCCGGCGATGGCAACGCCGGTTCAATTGGTCACCACCGTTGATCCTGTTGTGGGACCGCCCGTCAGCGGCGGCGGCAATTCCATGCAGCCCATCATCACTCCGGACGGACGTTACGTCCTGTTCGCCAGCACGGCCAATAATCTGGCGGTTACCAGCAGCAACACTCCATTTCCAGCCCAAGGCTCGCCCAAAATGAACGTTTACTTGCGTGACCGCACCAATGGAACAACGACCTTGGTGAGCATCAATCTCGCCGGCAACGGCGGCGGCAACGGCGATTCCCTGCCCATCGAGCTTTCCACCAACGGGCAGTATGCGCTCTTCGAAAGCAGCGCCAGCGACCTTGTGCTCGGGGACACCAACAATGCCACCGATGTTTTTGTGCGCGATCTGGTCCATGGAACGAACATCCTGGTGAGCATCAGCATGAATGGTAGTTGTGCCAACGGCGCTTCCTGGGAATCGGTCATGACGCCAAACGGGCGCTACGTGGCGTTCGCCAGCACCGCCAGCAACCTGGTGCCGAACGACACAAATGGTATCCGGGACATCTTTGTCCGCGATTTGCAGGCTGGCACAACCGCACTCGCCAGCGTTGGCGCAACGGGACCCGGCAGTTCAGATTCGCCCCAAATCACGACGGATGGCCGTTATGTGGCCTTTCTCAGCACAGCCACCAATCTGGTTACCATGGGAAATCCAGCTTCGTGGGTGACAATCGTCGGTGATGTCTATGTTCGGGATCTGACCGGAGGCGTCACTTTCCTGGCCAGCACCAACATCCATACCGTACTCCAAAATCAGTTTTATTCCGTCTCCGTCATTTCTTGCAACCATGCCATTAGTGACAACGACCAATTCATCACATTTGAGAGTTTTGCCTCCTTTTCCTCTCCATCATCCACAGCAGGAATCATTCAACGGTATCACCTGCAAACTGGTTTCACTGACATGGTGTATTCCAATGCGGTCACAACCCCGATCGGGTATCCCCTTTTCCGAAACCTGGACATGACACCGGACGGACGGTTCATCGCCTTCGTCGCCAATACGAACTCGGGTTCGGGCATTTTCCTCTGGGACGCCCAGACAGAGACGGCGACCCTGGCAAGCGGTGATTCCTTTTACAACACAGTGCCAGCAGGCTCGGTTTCCGACTGGCCGGTGGTTAATTCGAGCGGGCGGTTCGTCGTTTTCCTCAGCACCGCCACCATCTTGTCCACCACATATGTCACCAACGTCGTGCCTGGCAGTTATTACCTGTATCTCCGCGATCTCCTGGCCGGCACGACCATCCTGCTGGACACCGACACAAACGGTTTTGGTTTCTCCAAGGATTTCATGAATCCCGCCCGCCTGACGCCCAACGGACGTTATGTGGCCTTTGATTGCACCGAGGAAATGCCCGCGACGAACATCTACAATCAACCGTATATCGTCAACAACCGCAGCCTCGTGCTGAACGATAACAACTGTGCTTATGACGTGTTTGTGCGGGACCTTACCACCAATACCATTGAGTTGATTTCCGTCCGCCAACCGACGTTGCCGTCGCAATCCCCGGCCGGCTCCGGTGCAGCGGCAATTTTTTCCATGGATACCGGCGGACGTTACATCGCTTTCGGCAGCACCGCCGACAGTTTGGTTCCCGTTTACACCAATAAATACGTGATTCAAAATTACAAGACCAACAATAACCTGGTCCTGATTTACACCAACAAGTATCGCGGCATATTCGTGCATGATCTCCTGGGTGGAACGAACATCCTGGTGAGCGTGGACACCAACGGTTTCGCCAACGCCGGCGGCATGTCTTCAGAGCCGTCCATCAGCGGCGATGGCCGGTATGTTGTGTTCACCAGCAGTGCCTCCAACCTGACCCCGGACGACGATAAAACTTTATCTTCAGCCGCTTCGTGTGCGCAAGACGTGTTCCTTCGTGATCTACGGACCCGGATCACCACCCTCATCAGCACCAACGCCAACGGTTTCGGCCCGGGCGATGGCGATTCCTATTCGCCGGTGATCAGCGCCAATGGCAGATATGTCCTCTTCCGCAGCAAGGCGGGCAATCTGACCAGCACTCCTTTCTCCAACGGACTCGAAAACTTGTTCCTGCGAGACCTGCAAACCGGCATGACTTACGCCCTCACTTATAACAGCGGCATTCCTTTGGCTTCCATCACTCCGGACGGTCATTTCATCGCGTTTTATGGAAATTCGGCAGTTGTTGGAAATCCTGGTCTTTATGTTTGGGATTCGCAGGCTGCCACCATGATTTACACGAACAGTTCAGTCTTACCTGCAACCATCGCCATCAGCCCCGATGGAAACCGAATTGTATATTCCACCAGCGCCGGACTCTACGCCGTGGACCAGGCGGCCAATGCCAACTGGCAGATTGGCGCTTCCGTTTCCGGCTCCCATGCCGGATTGCAATTCAGCGGCGATGCACGGTTCCTGGTCTATGCCACTACCAACGCCCAGGTTGCCTTCGATACCAACGGCATCGCCGATGTTTATCTCTATGACTTTGTCACCAGCAGCAATTTTCTGGTGAGCCAGGGCAATCCGCCCGGCGCGGCCAGCGGCCCGTCCGATTCCCCTGCCATCAGCAACGACGGTCGGTTCGTGGCCTATCGCAGCACCGCCACCAACCTCATCGCCGGTGCCACCAACGGCCTGCCGAATGTCTTCCTCTACGACCGGCAGACCGGCACCACCACACTCTTAAGCGCCAACACATCCGGAACAGCCGGCAATAACCGCTCGCTCACACCGCAGTTCAGCGGCGACGGCCAGACGGTCGTGTTCCAAAGCTGGGCTTCGGACCTTGTTGCCCAGGATTACAATCAGGCCAACGATTTGGTCGCCGTGAAAATTGCCACATCCAATCCCACGCCGGTTTTCGCCGGACAGATGGTATTCGCTCCCGCAACGCTGCAAAGTCCCACGCTCACCTGGCCGGCGGTGTCTGGCGCGACATATCAAGTGCTGTTCAAAAACAAGCTGACCGATGCCGGCTGGCAGATATTGAGCGGCAACACCTGGGTGTCCGGCAACCGGGGCTACGCCACAGACCTCGCGCCCAACACCGGCCAGCGGTTCTATTGTGTCGTCGCTTTTTGAACGGTACGCCAACCTGGGAGCGCTGGCATCTCGCCGGCATGTTTTGCGGCAAGGACTTTCCCCATTCACTCGCCGCCGGGACGGCGGCGCTCCCAGGCTGGCAATTGTCAGGCAGTGGCTCTTTGTTTTTTTGACGCCATTGACTGCGGGCAAATTGCTTTTCAATTTTTATTTGCCGAACTGCGCGCCCGCAATTAATGTCTGCGCCGTTGGCGGGCTGTTGAGCTGGCCGGCACAACTTTAAGGATCAAAAACACATGACAAGGAAACCTCTCACGGGCGTGGAATTGAACGGGCTGGTGGCCGGCCTGAACAAGTTGTCCCGCAATTTGTGGTGGAGCTGGGACCAGGAGGCGCAGGATTTGTTTCAGGAACTCTCGCCGCGCGCCTGGCAAAATCTTTATCACAACGCCGCCGCCATTTTGCGCGAAGTCTCGGAATACGAGCTGCGCGTGCGCCTGCAGGACGCCAATTTTGAGCAGCGCGCCCGCACGGTGCTGGACGCCTTTGAAGCTTATCTCGCCTGCAATAACACCTGGGGACAGGTGAACGCGCCGCAGTTGCTCCAAAACCCCGTCGCTTATTTTTCCGCCGAATTCGGCTTTCACGAGTCGCTGCCGATCTCAGCGGGCGGACTCGGCATCCTGGCCGGCGACCATGCGAAATCCGCCAGCGACCTCGGCCTCGGCTTCGTCGGCATCGGTTTGTTTTATCGGGAAGGTTATTTTCAACAGGCCATTGACCTGAACAACTGGCAGACCGAATTCTACAATCTGGTTCATCCGGAAAATGTGCCGCTCGAACCGGTGCTGGATGCGAAAGGCCAGCCGCTCGTGTGCGACGTGGAAATTGACATGAACCGCGTCTTCTTTCAGGTCTGGCGCGTGAATGTCGGGCGCGTGCCGGTGTATTTGCTCGACGCCAATCGCCCGGAAAACGCCCAGCATTTCCGCGATTTGACCGCGCGCGTTTATGGCGGCGACAACACCATGCGCATCATGCAGGAAATGTTGCTGGGCATCGGCGGCGTCCGGCTGCTGCGCAAGCTCGGTGTGCAACCGTCGGTCTTTCACATGAACGAGGGGCACGCGGCCTTCCTGACGCTGGAATTGATCCGCGAAAAAATGGTGGCCGGACAAAAGTTTTCCGACGCGCTCGCCGCGACGCGGGAGCAATGTATTTTCACCACCCACACGCCGGTGGAAGCCGGACACGACCGCTTTGCCCCGGAATTGATGGACTTTGCCTTCACGCTGTACCAGCACCATTGCCCGTGCCGTTTCGGGACATCCTGCCGCTGGGCCGCGTGCATCCGGAAAACCCGCATGAACCGTTTTGCATGACCGTGCTCGCGCTTAAAGCTGTCGCGCGCCGCCAACGGCGTGAGCGAACTGCATGGCGACGTCAGCCGCCACATGTGGCAATCCCTTTATCCCAGCACGCCCGTCGAAAAAGTTCCCATCGGCCACATCACCAACGGCATTCACCTGCTTGGCTGGATGAAAGGTTCCGTGCGCCAGTTCTGGCGGGAAAAAATGAAGGACAAGAAAGAGGGCGTGGTCCGGATGTGGAACGAAAAATACGGACACGACTGGGCGTCGGCGATCCACCACCCGGAATTCTGGGAAAAAATGGCCAACCCATCGTTTGTTTCCGACGAGGAACTTTGGGCATTGCGCTATAATTTGCGGCGTGAGATGATCGAATTCGTGCGCCGCCGCCTGCTGCACCAGACCCAGCGCATCGCGCCGGCCGATTACATCCGCTTCGATCATCTGTTGAATCCCGACGCGCTGACCATCGGCTTTGCGCGCCGCTTCGCCACCTACAAACGCGCGCCGTTGATTTTCCAGCAGTTCGACAACATCGTGAAGCTCGGTAAAAGACAAGCAGCGTCCGGTGCAGTTTATTTTTGCCGGCAAGGCGCATCCGCGCGACGACGAAGGCAAACGCTTCATCCAGCAAATCATTCACCTGAGCAAGCAGGGCGATCTGGCGGGCAGCCTGGTGTTTGTAGAAAACTACGACGTACATATCGCGCGGCAGATGGTTTCCGGCTGCGATGTGTGGCTGAACAATCCGCGCCGTCCGCTGGAAGCCTCCGGCACCAGCGGCATGAAGGCCGGCTGCAATGGATGCCTGAATTTCAGCATCCTCGACGGCTGGTGGCGCGAAGGCTACGACGGCACCAATGGTTTTGCCATCGGCGGCGATTCCAACCCGGATAATGTCGAGGAACAGGATCGCGTGGACAGCGCCAATCTTTACCAGACGCTCACCGAACAGGTCATTCCAATGTTTTTCGACCGCGACGAGCAAGGCATCCCGCGCCAGTGGATCCAGCGCATCCGCCGCGCGATGGTCACGCTTGTGCCGCAATTCACCACCGACCGCATGGTCAAGGAATACACCCGGAAATATTATCTTACGAAGTGAGCTTGCCATGTGTTCAATTTCCTTTCTTGAATTTCAACGCATCGCCCGTAATCTTTCCGCTGCATTAATATGAACTATAAAATTTCTCAACGCGCCGCGGCGCTGTCACCGTCGCTCACACTCGCCATTGACGCCAAGGCCAAGGCCATGAAAGCCGCCGGCGAGGATGTTGTCGGCTTCGGTGCCGGCGAACCGGACTTCGACACGCCGCAACACATCAAGGACGCCGCCGCCAAGGCGCTCGCCGCCGGGTTCACCAAATACACGCCGTCCAGCGGCATTCCGGAATTGCGCCGGGCCATCGCCGACAAGTTCAAGCGCGAAAACGGCCTCACTTACAAGCCATCGCAGATCATCGTGAGCTGCGGCGGCAAGCATTCCTGTTTCAACGTCATTTTGGCAACTTGCCAGGAAGGTGACGAAGTCATCATTCCCGCGCCGTATTGGCTGAGCTATCCGGAAATGGTGAAGCTTGCCAGCGCCAAACCGGTGATTGTGGAAACCACCGACAAAACCGAATTCAAAGTCACGCCGCAACAATTGCGCGCGGCCATCACGCCGAAGTCACGTTTGTTCATTTTGAATTCACCGTGTGATCCCACCGGCAGCGTTTATACGCCGGATGAAATCAAGGCGCTTGGCGACATTTGCGTTGAAAAAGGAGTGCTCATCATGAGCGACGAAATTTATGAGCACCTGCTTTACGAAGGCGCGAAAGTATAAAAGTGTCGCCAGTTTTTCGCCGGCGCATCAGGAACACACCGTCATCGTCCATGGTTTTGCCAAGGCGTGGAGCATGACCGGCTGGCGGCTGGGTTTTCTTGCCGCGCCGGAACCGATTGCCAAGGCCATTGACGCGATTCAAAGCCACACCACCGCAGTCCGACTTCGTTCGCTCAAAAAGGCGGCGCTCGCCGCGATTACCGGACTCAGGACCATTTGAAAGCCTGGCTGTGGAATTCGACAAACGCCGCCGGTTTGCGCACCAGAAATTCAATACTATTCCCGATATTTCGTGCGTGAATGCGAAGGGCGCGTTTTACTTGTTCCCGAACATTTCGAAGACCGGTCTTAAATGCACTGACTTTTGCTCCAAACTGCTCGATGCGGAAAAGGTTGCCGCCGTGCCCGGTATCGCGTTTGGTGCGGACGATTACATCCGCTTGAGCTATGCCACCAGCATGGCGAACCTGGA
>CAWHLR010000006.1:0-28153 GCA_963830235.1 uncultured Verrucomicrobiae bacterium | reverse complement strand
TTGACGCCAATAATTCTTCGGCGCACAATCCCATCCGGGATGACCTCGCAGGAACGCGCCTTTCACGATTTCGCCGACTTCGCCGCCAAACTCAAAGGCGACGAAAAAAGCGAGGCGCAAACGTTTCTTTTTCATCTGCTGGAAGCCTTCGGGCACGACGCCAACACGCTCCCGGAAGGTTCCACTTTTGAATATCGCGTCCGCTTTCCCGGCGACCGCACCAAGTTTGCCGATTTCGTCTGGCCGGGCCGCGTGCTCGTGGAAATGAAATCGCGCGGCGAAAAACTCTCGCGCCATTACCAGCAGACCTTCGATTACTGGCTCAACCTGGTTCCACATCGCCCGCCTTACGTGGTGCTGTGCGATTTTACCGAATTCTGGATTTACGATTTCAACACCCAGCTCCACGAGCCATTGGATCGCGTCAAGGTGAGCGAACTCCCCGCCCGCCATGCCGCGCTCAATTTTCTCTACCCGCGCAAATTCACGCCCATTTTCGGCAACAACTGGGTGGAGGTCACCCGCGAAGCCGCCCGCGATGTCGCCACTGTCTTCAATTCGCTGGTCGCGCGCGGCGAATCCCGCGAGAGCGCCCGGCGCTTTGTTTTGCAATCCGTCGTAGCCATGTTCGCCGAGGACATCGGGCTGCTGCCGGAAAATTTGTTCACCAGCCTGCTCGATGAATGTCGCAAGGCGGAAAATCCCACCGCCGCCAGCTACGATTTGATTGGCAATCTGTTCCGCCAGATGAACGACCCCAAGCCGGCGCGCGGCGGACGCTACGCGGGCGTGGATTATTTCAACGGCGGACTCTTTGCCAAAGTCGAACCCCTCGAACTCCAGCCGCCCGCCATCGGACTGCTCTTTGAAGCCGCCAAGGAAAACTGGTCGCGCGTCCAGCCCGTCATCTTCGGCACGCTCTTTGAAGGCAGTCTCGGCAAGGAGGAACGCCACGCGCTCGGCGCGCATTTCACCTACGAGGCCGACATCCAGAAAATCGTCCGCCCGACCATCGTGCGCCCGTGGGAGGAACGCATCGCCGCCGCCAAAAATGTTTCCGAACTGCTGGAATTGCTCCGCCAGTTGCGCGCGTTCCGCGTGCTGGATCCCGCGTGCGGCAGCGGCAACTTTCTTTTCGTGGCCTACCGGGCCTTGCGTGAACTGGAGCAAAACCTTCTGGTGAAACTGTTCGTGCAAGACAAGCGCCAGTTTGAAAAGGTCGGCACGGCCAGCGGCATCTCGCCCGGCAATTCTTCGGGCTGGACGTGAATGACAACGCCGTGGAAACCGCCAAGGTCACGCTCATGCTCGCGCGCCGCCTCGCCTCGCGCTCGGCGCACGAATTTTGGGACGCGCACGCCGACCTGCTGCCCGGCGGCGACACCCACGCGCTGCAATTTGAAAAGGACCTGCCGCTGGACAATCTGGATAAAAACATCGTTTGCGCCGACGCGCTGTTCACGCCGTGGCCGGAAGCCGACGCCATCATCGGCAATCCGCCGTTCCAGTCGAAAAACAAAATGCAGCAGGAGTTCGGGCCGGCTTATGTCCAAAAACTTCGCAAGGCATATCCGACTATTCCCGGACGCGCCGATTTTTGCGTCTATTGGTTTCGCCGTGCGCACGACCACCTCAAATCCGGCCAGCGCGCCGGACTCGTCGGCACGAACACGATCCGCCAAAACTATTCGCGCAAAGGAGGACTGGATCACATCGTCAACGAGGGCGGAACAATTCTTGAAGCCGTCTCGTCGCAACCGTGGTCAGGCGAAGCGGCGGTTCACGTTTCAATCGTGAACTGGATTAAAGGCGAATCGAAAGCCACGAAGACACTACAATTGCTAACCGGCACAGATCGCGAAGGCCCTTGGGAAAAGAAAACTGTGCCGCAAATCGAATTCGTCGCTTTCATTTGTCACCGATGTTGCCAGCGCGAAACGGCTGCAAACAAACTCCGGGGCGAAAGCCTGTTTTCAAGGCCAGACTCACGGGCAAGAAGGTTTCTTGCTGAAGCTAGAAGAAGCGCATCAAATCATCAAAGAGGACAAACAAAACCGGGAAGTGATTTTCCCGTTTTTGGGAGGAGACGATTTGCTTTCAAGTTGTCCGCCGACACCGACGCGCTACGTCATAGATTTTCATCCGCAAAACGTCTTGGCGGCTGCCAGATATAAAAAGCCATTTGGCATTGTCAAAAAAAATGTTCTCCCAGAACGTGAGAGTGCTGCAAAAAGGGAAGCTGAACGGAACAAAGAAGTCTTGGATAAAAATCCAAATGCCAAAGTTAATCACCATCACGAAAATTTTCTGAAGCACTGGTGGCTGCTTGGTTGGGCACGAGCCGAAATGGTAAAACAGATTTCAGAATTGCCACGTTACATTGTTTGCAGTCGAGTTACCAAGCGCCCCGTTTTTGAATTCGCTTCAAGCAATGTCCGCCCGAATGATTCGATGACGGTTTTCGCGTTTGCCGATGATTATTCCTTCGGCATTTTGCAATCGGGAATTCATTGGGCATGGTTCACGGCCAAGTGTTCCACGCTCACCGAGCGTTTCCGCTACACCTCGGACACGGTGTTCGACACCTTCCCGTGGCCGCAGTTTGAAATGGGTGGAACGGGCTACCAGCCCGTCCCGTCGGGCAACCTGCCCGACGGAATTGGAGCGCGCGGCAAAACCGAAACGCCCGGAAACCCGGCGGGGCGCTCCGCCACTCTGCGCGGCAAGTTGCCGCGCAGCACGGGCAGGTTGCCCGTGCCACCCATGCCTGATGAGGCCATCTCCAAAATCCGCGCCGTCGCCTCTGCCGCGGTTGCTTTGCGCAAATTGCGCCATGAAATCATGTCGGCCAACGGCTGGTCGCTGCGCGAACTTTACAAATCCCTAGAAACGCCCGGCGAAAACCGCCTGCGCGACGCCCACGCCGCGCTCGACGCCGCCGTCCGCGCCGCCTACGGCATGAAACCGGACGAGGACATCCTCGCCTTCCTGCTAAAATTGAATCTGGAACTGGCCGACAAGGAAGCGAAGGGCGAACCCATCACGCCCCCCGGCTTGCCGTCAATTTATCCCGACGCCAAAAAACTGGTGACAGAGGATTGTATCAAACCGGCCGGTTTATGAAATTTAATCTTATTGCCCAGCCATGACTTTTCTAAAAATCGATGGCAAGACTGAACAAGTCTGGCGCTGTCAGGCGAGTTCTTCGTCCATTCATGCTTTCCGTAGGGTTCGGTCTTTAGACTTGGGAACACCAGACAGGCTGGTAACGTCGTTCAGCAGCGGGCCGAATTACTATCTGGAAGTTGTTTTGACCGGTCGCATCCTCGTTTGCTGGATTGATTCTCACATTGAAGCTGCGGATGTTGATGAAATTGATACGGTTGGAAAGCTTCTCTATCTAAAAACGGGCGACCCAGTTCCGTGCCGGATCACAGATCGCAGGCCGACTGACAAGGAGCAGGAGTTCATTCAACAGGAGCGATTGATTGAATCAAACAACGCCATTGCCGCCGCATTGAGCGCAGTCCACACGCAGCCAAAAAAGCGCGAGCAGCCGGCAGCCTCATCGCGTGAAATCAACGACACTATTCTCTGGCATGTTCAGCAGAAAATTGTGGATGAACTCGACACAAAACTGAAATCGGCACCGTCCGCGAGCGTTGTTTTTACCCTCTATTGCCGTGACCGGTTGAAACTGGCGGAGATTAACCGGCGTCACGGTTGGCCCTACCGCACGCTAAAACAACGGAAGGCGACGCTCGAAACCTTTTTGGAGGAAAATTTCGAACTGACATTGGCCGCATTCTTTGTTGACCGGTCTATTTTCGGCGCGGCTGAACGGCAAATGCAAGAACACCGTGCCAGGCATATCTCCGCTCATGCTTTGGGTGATGATGGTGACGGCGGAGACGAAGTTTGATCTAATCTTGCCCGTGTCTTGCCCCTGCGATGGCCGGGGCGACATCCAATAATTTCCTCTGGCTTCGGCGGGTTTTCCCATTTCTCCAGGATGCCGCTGCCCATTTTTCGGAGGATGTCTGTTTTGGACAGAACATAAACAATCAAAAACCATGCAACTACAACCAGTCATCTCCAGCGCGGTAGCCGCCGTCGGCTATGAGAACGGCACTATGGCCGTGCGGTTCCACAACAACCCCAAAACCTACCAGTTGCCGAATGTCCCGTATTCATTGTTTGAGGCATTTGTGAATGCGCCGTCGCTCGGCGAATTCTGGAATCGTCATCTGCGGGGTAAATTCAAATGAGCGCGCCCGGTTCCAATCTGGCCGAGACCAAATCGCTGCTACAGAACATGGTGGCGGAAGCGAATGATTTGAAACGCACTGCGGGTGGTTCAGTCACCGACGCCGTGGCCGGCTGGCTGGCTCCGCAATACCTGCTGGCGGCGCGGGAAAAGCTGACGGCAACGGACGGGACTAGACGTTTTGAGGTGTTGCGGACGTTCGTGCAAGACTGGGCCATGTTGCGTCACGGCGATCACACGGCGGAGCGGCTCCATATTGAGCGTGAGCGGCTGAAACTGGCGAAGCGCGACACCAAACAAAAATGGGAAACGAAGATTCAAGCCGGATTGGATCTGCTCAAAAAAGAAATCAAACACAATCCGCAGACCAAAGCTGCCTGGCAACGGCTTTATGATTTGGTGATGCCTGACATCAAGTCGAAAGAGGAAAAGGAATTTCGAGAATGGCTCAAGCGGCCCGAAATCCGCAAGGAGGTTTTTGGGGAACTCACCCGTGGCCTCACTCCCGAAACTTTGGAGAAAATCAAAAGAGAATTGAACCCGTTATGAATCGTTTTCAAAAAAAGCTGAATTTGAATGTCCGCAATCCCACCTATGGTCAGGCGTTTGCACGCCTGGACGCAGCCTTGGCGAAAAATACCCATTCGAACGACACTGAAAAAATTGACCGGCTGCGCCGGGCTCTTTTCGGCGAGCTTCCCGAGGATAATCCCAGCAGCGTGAACGAATTGCAAAAGAGTGAAGCCGGTCCCGACCGTGACCGGCCTTTGAAATCATGAAAATGACCCGCAACGGAAAAATTGCGCGTCCGATGGTCCGTAACGCTGCCTATCGCGAAGCATTCCAGCGGCTGGATGAATCGTTGGAGCAAAATTCGGGCTTTTCCAATGCCGAAAAAATCCGGTTGATGCGTCAGGCCTTGTTTGCCGACGTGGATGAATTGGAAAAATCCGGCCGGATCAAACTCCCAAAACCGTAAATATGACCACAAAAGCACAAAACCGGGGACTTTTGCCAAACCGGCGTGGCGGCTTCTCGGCAGAGAGCCGCACACGTCAGTTTTCCGGAGCAATGCGGCGGTCTGCCGACCGCCGCTACGATGAAAGGGAGTTTTTCAGGAGCGCGGACAGCTTTGTCCGCATTTTCCTGTCCATCCGTGTTTATCTGTGTTCATCCGTGGCTAAACCGTTTGTTTCCACATGACCCGTAACGGAAAAATTGCCCGCTTGGCGCGCCCGATTCGGGATGAATTGTGCCGCCGGTTGCAGGACGGCGAACCGGGCGTGCGGCTCGTGGCCTGGCTGAACGGCCTGCCCGACACCCAGCGGGTGCTGGCCACCGATTTCGGCGGACGTCCCATCAACGAGCAAAACCTGTGCGAATGGAAAGCCGGCGGCTACCGCGACTGGCTCACGCGGCAGGAAACGCTCTCACAGGCGCGCGAACTGGCGGCGGACGCCAGGGAATTGACGGCGGCGACGGAGGGCAAGTTGACGGATCATCTTGCCACTGTTCTGGCCGCCCGCTACGCCGCCGCGCTGGCGGGCTGGAATGGTGAAGTGACCGACGAATTCCGCCGCACGCTGCGCACGTTGCATGGTCTGTGCCAGGACATTGTGGAATTGGGCCGGGGCGTCCATAGCGGCGCCCGCCTCAACCTGGAGCAGGAACGACTGGAACGGGAACGGGAAAAAACGGAGGAAGAAGTGGTGGAACACTTCAAACGTTGGGCGAAAAACCCGGAGGTGCGCGACTGGCTTCTCAAGGACTGGATCAGCCCGGAGGAACGCGAACGCCGAATTCGTGAAATTTATGGCCTGCCCCCAAAACCGTCGGAAGAAGCGTCAACTAACAACGGCTCGGAATCAGGCCCGATCAAACCGGATCAAACTGAATCAAACCAAATCAAACCGGAACAACCCGAATGAAACGCAACCCGCCCAAATCCGGCCCGCCCAGGCACCCCGCCCCGGCCCAGTCTTCTCCGTCACCCATTGCCACCCAACACGCAATATAAACAATTACTATAACTTATCACGTTGTCACCAGTTTATATGACATGACATCCGGCTTTATTCGGGTATAGTTCCACATCATTGTCGGCAAACAATCAGCCAACGGTGTCGGAGTATGTTGTTGAGAACCAAATAAAATCAGCTAGAACCAAGCATATGAAAATACAAAAAACCATCAAATGGGCATCAGCCATTGCGGCTGTCTGCCTTGCGGTATTTACGGCCAGCGCCAAGGATATGATCGGCGTCAACTTCGTGGCCAATGACAACGCAGCAGGCGAAACAGCCATTGGAACCGGTGAACAGGACGGTTATGTGGACTCTTTGTTACCCACTGAGAGGGCGGGTGTGGCTCCATACACGATGGCGAATTGGATGAATTTTGGCATATCCGGCGGCGCCACCACACTCACCGACAGCAACGGAAGCCCCACTGCGGTAACCATGGCCTGGCAATCGCCCGGCATGTGGCACACAGATACCTATGGAACATTCCCGGGATTAATCAACCCGAATTGCAAGTTGATGGACGGCTATCTCGAACCCACTTGGAGCTATACTGGCAACAACGTTCCCATACCTCCCGGCACTTCGATGGTTAATATTAATCAAGACGATCAGCCAATCATCCTTTTGACCGGGCTTAATACGTTTGCTGCCGCCCAAGGCGGCGGTGTAGTGGACATCATTCTTTATGTTGGCACCGGCAATGATATTAGCGGCCGACATGCTGAATACTGGATTGATTCGGCAACGGGCACCGACGCGGCAGTTACCGACGGCGCCATGATTCCAACAAACTGCGGCCCTCTTTATGTCGTTTATAATGCCTTTTTTGACGGAACAAATTTTAGCCCGGTTCCTCCGACTGCCACCAATGACGCCAATGCTGCCATGGGGCAGTATATTGATTTCACCATACCCACCAATCTTGACGGCACTTTGTACACCAACACGGTTCTCATCCGCGGCCAAGTCATCAGTGGTGGCCCGTCCATAACATACGCCGGCATTCAAATCGTTGCTTTGGGCAATGCCAATCCCCCCACTGCGCACAATATCGTCATCACGCCCGTCGTGGCGCCCGGCAATACCATTTACGGAGGCACCCCGGTGACTCTTTCTGAATCCGCCAGCGGCAGTCCTCCGATTGGTTGTCAATGGCTGACGGACGGCGGCGGCGGCGGCGGCCTGACCAACATCCCCGGCGCCACCGCGAGCAGCCTGGCACAGCAGCCGGCTAATACGGGTTCGTCATACAACATTCTATATCAATGCATCGTCTCCAACACTTATGGCATGGACACCAGCGCCGTGTCCACGTTGTCCGTTCTTCCCGGAGCCGCGCCCATCCTGACCTCGGACATCTATCAATACAGCACCAACAGCTATGGTTTCGTGGGCGGCAGCGAGACCTTCTCCGCGACGTTCGGCCTCGGCACATTGCCGATCACCAATCAGTGGCTGTTTAACAACGGCACTGGATACGCTCCGGTTTCGGGTGCCTCAAGCGCCACGTGGATGCTGACCAACATTCTATCCGGGTCCACCGGCCTGTATGAACTGGCGGCCACCAATGCCATCGGGCGTTCGAACAGCTCGCCGGCACATCTCACGGCCCTGGCCCGTCCGGGATGGCCAATCACCATTTTGGGCACGAACATTGTGACTGGGGTTTCCACCAACATTTATGACACGTCGTTTGCGCGTTACGTGCTGACGAACAATCCCTGGGCCTACTGGCGGTTTGAGGAAACGAACGACACCATCACCAGTTCCATGCAGGCCTATGATTACAGCGGCAATAATTTTGACGCCACCTACGGCAACAGTTCCGGCGTCTCCGGCAGTGGCTGCAAGGACGCCGCCGAAAGCATGCTCCAAGGCCAAAATGGACCGTTGCCCCCATCTGCTGGCGGCCAATATCCCGGGTTTGAATCCACCAACGGGTGTGCGGGAATGGCCAATGCCCAGCCCAATGGTTATCTGACCGTGCCGCCGTTAAACATGAACACCAACACGGTGACGTTCACGGCGTGGATTTATCCCAATTCGGATTTGATCGGTCAGAGTTCGGGGTTGCTGATGTGGCGCAATAACTCCGACGCCGCCGGGTTTGGCTTCGGCACCACTTCGGACGTGAATACAGCGACTGGCCGGAACATGGCGTGCCTGGGTTATACCTGGAACCAAAACAGCCCCAATTCGTACAACTGGAACTCGGGGTTGTTTCCCCTTGGCGGCACTTGGACGTTTGTGGCCTACGTCATTAACCCGACCACACCACCATCTACATGTATTATGTTAGCGGTGGAAAGACCAACCTGCTCAAAGCCAGCCAGCTTTATTTGGCCAACCAGGCGGAATCATTCAGTGGCGGACAAACCCGGCTGGGCAGCGACAATCAAGATGCCCGCACGTTCGATGGTTACATTGACGAAGCGGCGGTATTCACCAATGCCCTGAGTGAAACCCAGATTCAGGGGATGTTCCTGCGGGCGCTCGGGTTGACCAACGGCGTTGCGCCCAGCGTTACAACAGCGCCGGTCCCCACGACATTGTACCGATACCAGCCGATGACGATGACGGTCGCCGGTGGCGGCATTCCCAGCCCGACCTGGCAATGGCAGAGTGGAACGAATTCCATTCCGGGCAATTTCACCAGCCCTATCAATCTTTTGGGCAATGTGGTGGACACCACGGGCGGAACTTCCCATGGCATCTTTGGGTCTCAAACCGCCACGGTCAACTATACTAACTTCGACTCGTCCGCCAATGCCTTGCGCGTGATTGCGATCAACACGTATGGCCGGGTGACGAGCGCGTGGGCGAGAATCACGCTGCTGCCGGTGCCCACCAACCAGTTGTGGACGGTGAACTTTGAATGTCTCTCCGCCAACAATGGTGGTTCCAACCTGACGACGACGGCTCGTGGTCTGTTGGGAACGGTTGGGGGCGCGAAGTATTGGAATGCCCTGCGTGGCGTTAATAATTTCGCCAGCACCGCGCCGGTTCTGCTGGAGGATGGCGCAACCGCCAGTTCCGTCAGCTTTGGTCCGTTGTCCGGGTATTATCCTGGCAACTGGAACTATCCGGGGACCACTTTGCTGCTGGATCAATACATGAACTACGGCAGCAACGGGATGATCATGCGTTTCGCGGGTCTGCCGACAGGAACCTACAATGTGGCCTTGATCGGCGTATGCGGTGCTTGGGCCAACCGGGGCGCCAACTATACGGTCAACGGCATAACCCAATCAACCACCAACGCGCAAGACGTGTTCTTGTTGCCCAACGACAACACGGTGCTGTTCACCAACCTCACGGTCACGCGCGGCACATTGGATGTTAATATGACTCCTGGGTATTCAGTGTACCAACCGACACCCGATGCCTATGGCCGCTATGCCGAGGGCGACTTGAACGCCGCGCAAATCGCGCTGCTCTCGTATGGACCTGGATTTGTTGGTCCATTTACCAATAACGTTCTGCATTGGACTGGCGGCGGGCTCATGACAGCCACGAACATCATGGGACCGTGGGTGACCAACACGGCCACGTCGCCGTTCACGATTACCCCAACAACCGGACCCGCGAAGTTCTTCCGGGTCTATAATCCGACCTTCCCGCCGCAGCCATAAAGCTGAAAAGATCCGGCCTTTGATAGCCGGATGATGGAAACACATTACGGCCGGGGTTAAACACCCCGGCCGTTTTTTATTGCCACCGCGACTCAAAATGGGTGTAAAAATCATGGTGTTGACGAAGCAGTGCCCGGCAAAAGTTTTTTGAGCACTTCTTCCGGGACAAAGCCGTGAAGTTTCACCGTCTTGTGCCGTGACTTGTGGCCGCGAACCAATTCCACCCGGCCGCGGGCGCAATCGAGTTGCCCGGCCAGCAATTTCACCAGGGCCTCGTTGGCCGCCGCGTCCACCGGCGGCGCGGTCACTTTGATCCGCAATTCATCGCCCAGCGGTTCGCCAATGACGCTGGCGGAGGCGCGCGGCAGCAGTTTCACCAGGAGCAGCGTTCCATCAGCTTGCGCGCGGAGAAAACCGGGAATCGTCATGACCGTGCCAATTCAGCAATGCGAATTATACGTCGTCGGGATTGATGAACCGGAAGGTGAATGCCGCAAGCGCACCAGCGCCAAAGTTGGCTGCGAGGTAAATCCACAGATTCGACGCCTTGACCAGATGCATGATGGTGCCGCCAACCGCGACCGCAGGATTGAACGCGCCGCCGGAAATGCCGCTGAGCGCATAAGCCATCGTCATCACAGTGAACCCAATGGCCAGGCCGTAGTTGGAATTGCCCGCCGTGGCCTTGGCCGTGGCCACATTCAGCACGACGTAGGCGAGCGCAAAAGTTCCGATCAATTCCGCAACGAGCGCAGGGAAAACAGTTATTTCCTTGGGCGTCACCATGGGATCGCCTTTGAGATAAAGCGCCACAAACGCAGCCGCAACGCCAGCGGCGATTTGCGATCCCATGTAGCCCGGCACATCCGCCGCCGGGCAACGACCGCGCAACCATGCGGCCAGCGTCACCGCCGGGTTGTAGTGGCCGCCCGACACATGGCCGCCGGCATAGACCATGATCATCAAGGCCGAGCCGATGGCCAGCGGAGCCAGATTGCCCGCGCCAGGTTCGATGACCGTCATGCCAATGGTCAGCACCAAAAAAAATGTGCCAATGAATTCAACGAGATATTTTTTCATAAGTCCCATAAGTATAGCTGGATGGCGGGCCGTTTCAATTTTTTCCCGCTGGCGGGCGGCGGTTCACGCTTTGCAAGCCATAGCATGATTTGTTTCCGAAGGGATCGCCGGAAAGGCCCGGGCGCAATGGCCGTCAATCCAGGAACGTCCCGGCTAAAGTTTAAACATTCGCGCCGAATTGCAGCCGGGGGTCTGATTCCAGAATGGTTTTGAGATTGGCCCAGTTGGTCTCGTTCATGTCATTGAACGCGTTCAGATAAACCGCCACGGTTTCGGGCGGATATTTCGCGAGCAGCGTTTCAACCGCGGATTTCAATTTTGCGTCGTCCATGCCCTCCGGCAGATTTTCAACCACCCCCTCCTCGTTTTGTATCTCCAGCACGTTCAGAAAATCCATGAGCATGGCCTTGTGTTTTTTGAAGAGCCAGGCGCGGATAAGCCCGGCCGCCGTGGTCTCAAGGCCGGGACGCGCCAGGGTGGCAATCATCGCCGCCTGGCGCTGGGCGCGGGGCTGGCGTTCCAGAAAAACCGGCCGCACGTGCCGCGCCTGGGCGATGGAGTTGAGCGCCGCCTTGTAAACCGGCTTCTCCGTTTCGTGGATGAAATTAAGCATGTCGTCCGCCAGGCCCGGCGACATGAAGCCGAAAAGTTCGTGGGAAGTAAGCATTAAAATCAGGAGTTGGAGGTTGGGAGATGAGGGTTGTGAATTTAATCAATGGTGGTCACGGAGATTTTATTTTTCCCGGCCAGTCGTTTGCAAGCTTCTTGTTCCAGTAAAATCGTCTTGCCGGATTCGATGGCGAACACGGCGATTTTCGCCGCCGCGCACGTTTCCAGCGTTTGCGGGCCGAAACACGGGATGTCGAACCGCATGTCGTGATTGGCCTTGGCCACCTTGACCGCCACCGCGCCGCCGGCCCGGCCCGCAAGTTCTCCGCCGCGCGCCAGACATTGGTCCGTGCCTTCAAACCCCTCAACCGCGAGCACCGCGCCGTTTTTGACGACGACGGCCTGCCCGATTTCCAGGCGGGAAACCTCCCGGGCGATGCGGAAACCAAATTCCACGTCCGCGCGCTGGCCGGCTGATAATTTCGGGCCGAGATGAAAACCCGCTTGCGGCATGAGCGGTTTCAGCCACGGCGTGGCTTCAATCAATTCCACGCCTTCCTTTTCCAATTCGCCGGCAATGGCGCCAAAAATCGTATGCGCGTTTTTTTCCTTCAAGCGGAACAACAGCGACATCGCCCGCAAATCGCGGGCGCAAATCATAAAGATTTTTCGGCGCGATCTGGCCGGCCATGACACATTGCTTCACGCCGCGGCTGGTGAAGGCGGAAATCATTTTGGAAAGCTGGCCGACTTTGAGCCAGACGATGTCGTCCACGAGCGGCGCCAGCGCGGGATCGGTTTCGTTTTCAAACGCAACGGCGACGAGCCGCTGGACCCCGGCGGCGCGCGCCTGCCGGGCAAATTCCAGCGGCAGCAAACGATTGCCGGCGATGAGGCCAAGAGATTCGGGCGCGATGTTCATCCGTGATTCCCGGTCAGGATAACGAATCGGCAAAAAGACGCCAGCCTGCGATTTATTCTTATGCAACAGTTTCTGTCCTGCTTCAGAACAGAATGTCTCATACAATCAAAAATCAGGAATGACGTGATAAAACTGCCGGCGTCATGCTGTAAAATCAGGGCTTTTCCCATCTCGAAAAATTTGGCGCACAAGGTGCTTTGTGTGGCAGCAATGTCATCACTGGAAAACATCTATAAAATTATGGCGGAGTCGGCCGCGAGCTCGGGCGCGCTGCACGAAACCGCCCAGAAATTTGATTCGGCACGCCACATCTCCCCTGTGGTGGCACACGAGCTGAACAATATCCTCGCCATCATTCAAGGCTACGCCGACCGGCTGCGGGTCAAGCATGGTGAAGATCCCGCGCTCGAACCCCAGCTCAAGCTCATTTCCGAAGCGGCCAGACGCGCGGCAACCGTCATCCACGATGCCATGCCGCCCGGTCCCAGCCCGGTCATCCGGCACAATCCGCCCCCGCCCCAACAGCCCACTGCATAGCAACGGCTTTTTCCCCGCCTTAAACCACGGCGATTCGTTTTGACGCTTTGCGTTTCATCGCGTAGCGTCTTGTTTCTATTTTCAACTGACAAATTAGGTTTACTGTGAATTATTTGAAATGGATTTTCGGGTCAAAGAACGACCGCGAACTGAAGAAAATTTGGCCGCTCGTCCGCCGGATCAATGAGATCGAGGCCGGGCTCCAAAAACTTTCCGACGACGAACTCCGCCAGAAAACCACTGATTGGAAGGCGCAACTCTCGCCAACCCAGGACAAGGCGGAACTGGCCGTGAAACTCAACGAGATTCTGCCCGAAGCGTTCGCCGTGGTGAAAAACGCCTGCCGCCGTCTCACCGAACGCAAGGCGGAAATCATCGTGCGCGAGCATCCGTTGCTCTGGGAAATGATCCCGTTTGACGTGCAGCTGATCGGCGGCTACGCCCTGCACAGCGGGCGCATTGCCGAAATGGCCACCGGCGAAGGCAAAACGCTGGTCGCCACCCTGCCGGTTTATCTCAACGCGCTCACCGGACGCGGGGTCCACCTGGTGACGGTCAACGATTACCTCGCCGCGCGCGACTCGGAATGGATGGGCGCCATCTACAAATTTCTCGGCCTGACGGTCGGCTGCATTTTGCACGATCAGCCGCCCAAGGTCCGCCGCGAGCAATATAATTGCGACATCACCTACGGCACGAACGCGGAATTCGGCTTTGATTATCTCCGTGACAACGGCATGGCCGCGCGCAAGGAGGAACAGGTCCAGCGCGGCCATTACTACGCCATCGTGGACGAAGTGGACTCCATCCTCATTGATGAAGCCCGCACGCCGCTCATCATCAGCGGCCCGTCCGTCCACACTTACGACGAGCAATACGGCCAGTGGAAGCCGCTGGTCGAATCGCTCGTCCGCGCGCAGGAAAAGTTGTGCGCCCGGTTTTTGTCCGAAGCCGGGGCGTTAATCAAAAAGTTGCACCCGGCCGACGGTTCGAATCCTCCGGCGCCCGAAGCGCTCGAACGTGAAATCGGCATGCTGCTGTTCCGTGTCAAAACCGGCCAGCCGAAATCCGAAGGCTTGATGAAAATTCTGGAAGACCCGGAAAATCTCAAGCTCATGAACCAGGCCGAGCTGGAATTGCACAAGGACCAGAAGAAAGTTGACCTTTATCGGGAGAAGGAGGAATTGCTTTTCGCCATTGATGAGAAAGGGTTCGAGGCCGATTTGACCGAGAAAGGCCGCAATTTCATCAACCCGAAAGACCCGGAGACATTTGTGCTGCCTGAACTCACCACGGTGCTGCACGAAATTAACGTCGGGCCGGAACCCGACGCCCGCAAGCGCATGGAGGCGAAAACGAAGGTGCAGCAGGACTTTGAGACCAAGGCGCAAAAGATTCACGCCATCTCGCAATTGCTCAAGGCCTACAGCCTCTACCAACTCGACGTGGAATACGTCATCCAGGAAAACAAGGTCATCATCGTTGACCAGCACACGGGCCGCCTCATGCCCGGCCGCCGGTGGAGCGACGGTTTGCATCAAGCCGTGGAAGCCAAGGAAGGCGTCGAGATCGAGCGAGAAACCCAGACGCTCGCCACCATCACGATTCAAAATTATTTCCGCCTTTACCACAAGCTGGCCGGCATGACCGGCACGGCGGAAACCGAAGCTTCCGAATTTTTCGACATTTACAAGCTTGGCGTTCTGGTCATCCCGACGAACGAGCCTTGCATCCGCAAAGACGGCAATGATGCGGTCTATAAAACCCGGCGTGAGAAATTCGCCGCCGTGCTTAACGAGATCCGGCAAACCCACGCCCTGGGCCGGCCAATCCTGGTGGGCACGATCTCCGTCGAAGTCAGCGAGCAGCTTTCGCGAATGTTGAAGCGCGAAGGCATCATCCATTCCGTCCTCAACGCCAAGTATCACCAGCAGGAGGCCGAAATCATCACGCGCGCCGGCCAGCGCGGCGCGGTGACCATCGCCACCAACATGGCCGGCCGCGGCACGGACATCAAACTCGGCCCCGGCGTCGCTGAACTCGGCGGCCTGCACGTCCTCGCCACCGAACGTCACGAGGCGCGCCGCATTGACCGCCAGTTGCGCGGCCGTTGCGCCCGCCAGGGCGATCCCGGCTCCTCCCACTTTTACATCGCCTTGGAGGACGACTTGATGCGGCTGTTCGGTTCCGACCGCATTGTGAAGATGATGGAGCGCATGGGCCTGGAGGAAGGCCAGGAACTGACGCATCCGTGGCTGAACCGTTCCATCCAGCAGGCGCAAAAACGCGTCGAGGAGCACAACTTCCAAATCCGCAAACGCACGCTGGAGTTTGACGATGTGATGAACAAGCAGCGCGAGGTCATTTACGGCTTCCGCAACGAAATCATCCACGCGGAAGACGTTCGCGACCGGCTCATGGACATCATGGAGGAAGTGGTCGTGGACAAGGTCGCACAGTTCACCAAAGCGGACTCGGACTTCGGGGAATGGAAAGTGCGTCCGCTGGCCGACTGGGTGAATCTGAACTTTCCCATCGGCATGCCCGAGGCTGAAATCATCAAGGCCGCCGACGCCGGCAAGGAATCGCCCGTGTCCGGCTCGCTGTTCGATGGACTCAACGCGGCGCAATTCGCCGTCTGCAATTTTATTTCCGACGCCGTCCGCAAGGCTTACGACATAAAAATCAGCTTTGAAAATCCCGAGGCGCTGAAGGAGGTCGAGCGCTTCACCATCCTGAGTGCGATTGACCGTCTGTGGCAGGAACACCTTTACGAAATGGACAGCCTGCGCTACAGCATCGGCCTGCGCGGTTACGGCCAGCGCGACCCGCTCATCGAATACAAGGCCGAGGCGTTCAAGATTTTCGACGAACTGATGGTCAGCGTGAAAACCGAGATTTGCCACAACATCTTCCGCAGCGCCTCAAGCATGATGGCGTTTGAAAATTTCCTGAAGAATGTGCCGCAACAAACCCTGCATCAGGCCGCCAGCGCTTTCGGCGGCACGAGCACGGCAAGTTCAGGGGGAGCGCAGGCCAAGGCCAGCGATGTCGTCAGTGAAGCCGCTGCAGCGGTGGCGGAAAAGGCCAAACCCGTCCGCACCGGCCCGAAAGTCGGCCGCAACGACCCCTGCCCCTGTGGCAGCGGCAAAAAATACAAGCACTGTTGCGGACGGTAGAGTGTTCTAAAAATCCTTTTGCAGTGGCGGAGCACCGCCCGCTCCGTTGGTTCGAAGGTTGTCTTTATTCCTGGCGGCTTTCATGATATTCAAGTTTTGCATCGCCTCTGGTTCACCTGCTGATTAAGTTGGGCATGGCATGGTTACCTGGATCAAACGATTTGAAACATGGTCGAAGGCGTCTTTGATGGCGTTATGCCTCGGAATAGTGGCCGTGGTCGGGTTCGTGGATTATCTGACCGGTTACGAAACCTTCTGTTTTATCTTCTATTTGTTCGCAGTGTTTCTGGCCGTGTGGTTTGTCGGCAGTTTCTCCGGGGGGTTAATCTCGGCGTTGAGCGTGATGGCTTGGGTTTCCAGCAACATCGCCGCCGGGGAACATTATTCCAGTTACTTTGTTCCGGTTTGGAACGCGATCATCATGTTCGTGTTCTACCTCGTCGTGGTGGTGCTTCTGGCGCGGCTCCGAACCATGAACAAGGAATTGGAGGAACGGGTGCGTCAGCGAACCGCCAGGTTGACAGAAGAAATCCAGGAGCGAACGCGATTGCAAAAAGAACTTCTGGAAACCAGCGAGCGGGTGCAGCGCCGGATTGGCTACGACCTGCACGACGGTTTGGGCCAGCATCTGACCGGCACGGCGCTGGCCGGCCAGGTCCTTGGCCAAAAACTGGCGGACCGGTCGCTGCCGGAAGCGGCGGAGGCTGATCATCTGGTGGAACTGATTCAGGAAGCCATTGAACTTACCCGCGCATTGGCGCGAAGCCTTCATCCCGTAGAAATACAGACCGGCCGGCTCGCGGATAATTTTCAAGAAACTCGCGGCCAGTGCCAGCGAGCGGTTCAAGGTGTCCTGCCAGTTTGAATGTCACCCGGCCGCGCCGTTGCCTGGCGTGAATGACGTGAATGCAGCCACCCATTTGTATCGGATCGCACAGGAGGCCGTCACCAACGCGGTCCGGCACGGCAAAGCCAGACACATCAACCTCCGCCTTGATTCCGCCGATCATGAAATTGTTTTGACCGTCATTGATGACGGCGTTGGACTGCCTGAAAACGCCCGAACTGGCAATGGGTTGGGATTGCGCATCATGGCTTACAGGTCCAGTATCATTGGCGCGACGTTTAACATCGAACGCGTGTCTTCGCAGGGCGGCACACGTGTCACTTGCACCCTGGCGTTGAATGGCGTGTCGGAAAAAACATGATGCCACAAAAAATCAAAGTGCTGCTCGTGGATGATCACCCGCTGGTGCGCGAGGGGCTGGTGAATTTGATCAGCCAGCAGGCCGATCTCCAAATCTGCGGCGAGGCGGCCAACGAACCGCAAGCATTGGAAATCATCCGGACGGTCCAACCGCAGGTCGCCATTGTGGACCTGTCGCTCGAAAACGGATCCGGCATCGAATTGATCAAAAGCATCAAGGCCATGTTCCCGGCGGTGACGGTGCTGGTGCTTTCCATGCATGACGAATCGCTCTATGCCGAACGCGCCCTGCGGGCCGGCGCCCGCGGCTATATCATGAAACGCGAAGCCGCCAAAAAAGTCATCCAGGGTATTCGTTCCGTGCTGGCCGGACAACTTTACGTCAGCGACAAAATCGCCGCCCGGATGACCGAAAAATTCGTCGAAGGCCGGCCGGCCACCACCGCCTCGCCCATCGAATTATTAAGCAATCGCGAGCTGGAGGTGTTTCAATTGCTTGGCCTGGGCCTCGGCACGCGGCAGATTGCCGACCATTTGCACGTGGGTTTCAAGACCGTTCAGGCTTACTGCGCCCGCATCAAGGAAAAGCTCAAGCTGGCCAACGCCACGGAACTTTTGCGCGAAGCCATCCGGTGGCAAGAAAGCCAGCAGGCAAAATAATTCGTCAGTGTAGGATTTCGCCCTACAAAAAGTATAGACCGCGCTCTACAGTGTTTCCTTCTCCCGGCGGCTGGCATGGCAACCGGACTGCTTCTTTTAAGGCCAAGGCTGTAACAGGCAATTAGTGAACAAAGTCGTAATAATTGTAACCCGCCTGTTGCTTCGTTCACGCCGCATTAGAAAGAAAAGAGAAGTAATATGAAAAATACCAAAGCCACCCGCAAAGCGGGCTTCACACTGGTGGAAATCATGATTGTCGTGGCCATTATCGGCCTCCTGGCAGCCATCGCCATTCCCAACTTCGTGAAGGCTCGTGCCACCTCGCAGGCCAATGCCTGCATCAACAACCTCCGGCAGATTGATGCCGCCGCCCAGGAAATGGCGCTGGAAAGAGGCAAAAAGACCGGTGACGCCATCAGCTATCCCGGCGATCTGACGCCCTATATCAAGCTGAACTCGGCCAGCAGCATTCCTCCGTGTCCGGCTGGCGGCTCTTATGCCGACGCCACTGTAGGCGCTGTTCCGACTTGCTCATTGAGCACCACGATTACTCCGTATCACCAATTGCCGTAACAACAACCGGCTTGGTTCCAAGGCCCGGGGCGAAAGCTTCGGGCCATTTTTTATTGGCTCTGCACTGGGAAATAACGCCGTTTTCCGGCAGCACTGTCTCGATCTGATACGTTGGACAAAACTGGGACACGCACGTCTGGAGAACGGAAATTGGGCTGTAGTTTTCGGCAGCCAAAGCCTTGCGACCCACCCCTCGGTTAACATTCTGGATAAGTCCCATGACGAATTTGCCACCAGTCAAAACTCCACATGGATTCCATAACCACACAATTTCCATCCAAAACTGCAAATAAAATTTGCATCCGCGCCGGCTTCCACTAGATTGCAAATAGTTTGCGATACAAGAAGGTACATTTCAGTCGGTTCAGCAAGTCGCTCGTTGCCGTCTTGCTGGTCGGACTGGTTTTGTTTATCGCTGCGATGGCCTCCAGCGAGTCGCTGCACAAGCTGATCCATCATGACGCGGATGAACCCGGCCATGAATGCGCGGTCACCCTGTTCGCGCACGGACACGTCGAATCAGCGGTTGGTGATCTCCCGATGGTCCTGCCGGTGACTTTTGTTGAAGCTGCTCCCATCCTGGTATCTTCCTTTTTCAGCCCGGTCATTGAAAATCTTCCCCCCGGTCGCGCTCCTCCCGCAGTTGTTTCTCCCCTCGTCTAGGCCGGTCGGCTTTGGCTGATCGGATTTCCGTTTGTAATTCCGTTTTGTACTGGCGCGCACGCCTGGTGCGTGGCGTCTGAGCAGGAGAAATAATATGAAACAGAAAATAATTTTTGGGTGGTCTTCTGCCCTTTGCTTGTGCGCAATCATTGTTCAAGCCCAGGAGACAAATCAACCCGCTGATTTCAATCAGCGATTGATTCAAATGCAGGAAAAGTTTGAGCAGCGGGAGCGGGAAATGGAGGCCCGCTTCAACCGGAAAATTGCCGCGCAGGACGCGGAAATTGAAGCGCTCAAAAAACAACGCATCGTCACGGTGACAAATCCGCCCGCGCCGGTCGTTGCCGGGACGCCGTCCACCAATTTGGTGACCCCGGAGCAATTAAATGACTTGAATGAAAAAGTGGACCAGGTGGCCGAGGCGCAAAAGAAAACGCTGATGAGCGAATTCAACCCGTCCATCGGCCTGGTGGGAGAAACGATCTTTTCGTACACCTCCAAAGGCTCGGACCAGACCGGCAGCGACCGTCCGGGCGGGTTCGACGTATGGCAGCGTTCAATTGAATTGAACGTGGCCGCGTCGGTGGACCCGTTTGCGAAAGGCTACGCGGTCATCAATGCTTCAGCCGATTCCGCCAGCGGTGAAGCCACCCTGAGCGTCGAAGAAGCCGCCATCCAGACGACTTCGCTGCCTTGGAATCTGGAGTTGAAGGCCGGCATCTTCTTCGGGGAATTCGGGCGTTTGGCTTACATCCACGATCACGAACTGCCGTTTGTAAATCGTCCGCTCGTGCTTGACCAATACATCGGCGGCGAATCAAAGACGGCCGGGGCACAGGTCAGTTGGCTGCTGCCCACGGCTCACTACGTAAATCTGACAGCCGGCTTTGGTGACCAGTTTGGCGACATCCCGAACAACCCGGGCGCCTACCGTTCCCTCAGCGATGTCAATTATTTTGGACGGCTTTCCACGTATTTCAACCTGACGCCCGACTGGCAGCTTGAGACCGGCATTTCCGGTCTGATCAATGCCAATACCGGAGAAAGCCTGGGTGGCGTTCTGGTGCAACCCAACGGTGTCAGCACTCTCACTGAAAAGGCGCGCCGGCTGGCGGGCTTTGATATGAAATTGAGCTACGTCCCGCTCCAGAATAATCAGTTCCAAAGTTTCACCTGGGGCACGGAAGTGCTCTTCAGCGATAATCGCTATCTCTCCGATCCCAACGGCATCCCGTCCAGCGGCGATGAATTCGACGAAAACGTCGGTTCGGTCGGTTTATATTCGTACGTCGCCTACAAATGGAGCCGGCGATGGAGCGCGGGATTTCTGTATGAGTGGGTACAGAGCGACCAAAACAACTCCGCAGTAACCGCCGCTTATTCGCCTTACATCACCCTGGCCCTCAGCCATTGGAACCAATTGCGATTGCAATTTACCCACACTGACTGCAATGCGGCCACCGGCCTGAAACCCAGCGACGCCGTTTATTTGCAATGGGCATGGATCATCGGCTCACACTCACACGGCTGGCAACAACGCTAAATATTGAAAGGAAAAAATATTTTATGAAATTAAAACTGTTCTGTTTTCTGCCACTGGCCGCCATCACCGCCATCACTCTTGGCGCCGCACCGGCCCACGCGGCCAAAATCCGAGTCGTCACCACCCTCACCGACCTCGCTGACTTCACCCGCAACGTCGGCGGTGATCATGTCGAAGTGTTCAGTCTCGCGACCGGCATCGAAGACACGCACGGCGTGCCCATGAAGCCGAGCTTTGTGCCATTGCTCAATCGCGCCGATCTCGTCGTGCTGGTCGGATTCGACTGTGAACATGCCTTCCTGCCCGCGTTGCTGGAAGCGAGTCGCAACCCGCGCATTCAGACCGGCAAACCCGGTTATGTGGATTGTTCGCAAGGCATCACGCCGGTTGACGTGCCAAAGTCCACCGACCATTCCGCGGGCGACGTGCATCCCTATGGCAATCCGCACTACATGCTCGATCCCGTGCTGGCGAAAACCGCGGTGCAGAACATCTGTAACGCGCTGGTTGCCGTCGCACCGCAATACGAAGCCGACTTCACGCACAACCGCGACGCTTACCTCGCCAAACTTGACGCCAAGATCGCCGGGTGGCAAAAAGAGGCCGCGCCGCTCAAAGGCGTGAAGTTCGTTTCCTATCATGAACACTGGCCGTATTTTGCCGGACTCTTCGGCATGGATTATATCGGCACCATCGAACTGAAACCGGGCATTGACCCAACGCCGCGGCACATTGAGGAATTGATCACCGAAATGAAAACCGAGCACGTTCCCATCGTCGTGCGTGAACCGCAGTTCCCGGAAAAGGTCCCCGCGTTGATCGCGCAGCAAACCGGCGCGACGCTGGTGAAACTGCCCATCATGCCCGGCGGCGTGCCGCACACGGATACCTATATCGAGATGATGGATTACATCGTCCACACCTTGGTTGGCGCATTGCAAAAGTGATGAAAACAAACCCTCACCCGGCCTTCAGCCACCCTCTCCCAACCGATGGGAGAGGGACAAACGATCCCATCATCACGTTCGACGACCTGGCCATCGGCTACGATGGCCGGGCCGTGCTGCCCGGAATTTCGCTGGCCATCGCCCGGTCCAGTTTCACCGCGATTCTCGGGGCCAACGGTTCGGGCAAATCCACGCTGCTCAAAACGCTGCTCGGCCTGCTGCCTCCAGTCGCCGGGCAGATAAAAATCAATGCGCCGCTCAATGCCACCCTGGTTTTCGGTTATGTTCCGCAAACCACGGAACTCGACCCGCTCTATCCGCTGACCGGATTTGACGTGGCCCTCATGGGCACGTTTGGCCGGATTGGACCGGGACGCTTTCCGCCGCACAACGAACGGGAATTCGTGCGCGACTGTTTGCGCGCAACATCGGCGGACGGCTTCGCCCAACAGAAGTTCAGCCGGCTTTCCGGCGGACAAAAACAGCGGGTTCTCATCGCCCGCGCGCTGGCCACCAAACCCGATGTGCTGGTCCTTGACGAACCGACTGCCGGCGTGGACGCGGCGGCCACGCACAATCTGTTGGAATTCATTTCCCAGATTCACGCCGAACGGAAACTGACCATTCTGCTCGTCACCCATGATTTGTCGCTCGTCCGCAAGCACGCGCAACAAATCATCTGGCTGCACCAAGGCCGGATCGTACATGGCACGGTGGCGGAATTGTTCACGCCTGAACGCATGGCCGAAATCTTTGAAATGGAGGTTGGCTGATATGGAAACCTTGCGCCAAATTCTCTCGCCGGATTTTCTGCTGCGAAACTCGGTCTATACCAGTGTGCTCATCGGCTTTGCCTGCCCGCTGGTCGGCGTGTTCCTCGTGTTGCGCCGGTTGATTTTCATGGGCGTTGCGCTGCCGCAAATTTCCTCCACCGGCGTGGCCGTGGCCCTTTCACTGCCGCTCTGGCTGGGCATGGACCTGAACGGCCACGATTCGCAAAGCACCCACGTGCTGGCCTTCGCCGGCTCGATCGCTTTTACATTGGCCGCAATTTTAGTGCTGGCATTTTTGGAGCGGCGGGGACGCGGCCAGCCCGAAGGCCGGCTGGGCACGGCTTATGTCGTTGCCGCCGCGCTCAGCATCCTGCTGCTGTCCAAAAACCGCTACGCGGAACTGGGCTGGCTCGATTTGATGAAAGGGGAAATCATCACCGTCTCCAATTTTGATTTGACGCTGACCGCCATTGCGCTGGCGCTGGTGCTGGTCGTGCTCGGCCTGTTTCACAAGGAATTGCTGCTGGTCTCATTCGACCGCACGCTGGCCGTCACGCTCCGCAAGAACGTCGTGTTCTGGGACGCGCTGACGTACCTGTTGATTGGCTTTACCGTCTCCATGGCCGTGTTGAGCGTCGGCCCGCTGATTTCGTTCGGCTTCCTGCTGATTCCGCCGCTGACGGCGCATCTGTTCGCCCGCACGATGCGCCAGTTCACCATTTTCGCCTCAGTGATCGGCGGCGTGGCATCGTTCATCGGCTTCTGGATTGCCTATCAATGGGATTTGCCGGTCGGCCCGACGGATGTGGTGCTGCTGGGAATTCTTTATGCATCCGGCTTTGCCACAAAAAAGACCGCGCTCCTTTTCCACCCAAAATCTACGGCATAATTTTCCAGGTAAATCAGAGTCGTCAACCCATCGCCGTGAGCACGATGCCCACGAGAATGCCAATGACGGCAGGGAGTTTTTGCCGCCCGTTTTTTTCGCCAAGCAGGAGCAGTCCGCCGGCAAACCCCACCAGCGTGCTGCCGCGACGCAGGCTCATCACCACCGCGACGAGCGAATTGGGATCACGCAGGGCGCTGAAATAAATGTAATCGGCCGCCAGCAGCGCAAGCGCGATGAATGGAATGCTCCAGCGCCAGTGAAATTCGTTGCGCGACCACCAGCGCCACTTCCAGCCGATGGCAAACGGCGTAAACAGGATGACCAGGTAAATCGAAAACCACGCCTGCACCGTCGGCACCGAAAAATGCGCCCGGCCCAGCAGGTATTTATCGTAGAGCGAACTCACCGCGCCCAGCAGTGTCCCAGCGATGATGAAGCCCACCCATTTGTTGCGATGGAAATGCACCCCTTCCAACCGCCCGGCAAAAGATAGCCCCACAAATGATGCCAGCGTCGTCAACACGCCAACCGTTTCCAGCCAGGTCGGCCGCTCACCCAAAATCAGAATCGCGCCAAACAGCGTCCACAGCGGGCTGGTCGCGCGAATGGGCGATCCCAGCGACAGTGGCAGATGTTTCAGGGCGAAATAGGTAAAAACCCACGAAGCCGCCACGATGGCCGATTTGAGCAGCAGTTGCAGGTGTTGCACCGGCGTTAGCGGATCCGTAACCAAAGACATCGGCAACATACCCGGATGAAGCATCTGCACCATCAACAAGCCAGCCCACACCGCCGCGCCGGTCAGGGTGCTGAAGAACAACACCGGCACGACGGCGTTGTCCCTCACGGCGTGCTTGGTGCAAAGCTCATACACGCCGAGGAACAATGCCGATACGAGGCTGGCAACAATCCAATGCATGAAATTATTCTTGGTAGGGCGGGCAGTCCCCTGCCCGCCGTTGCTTCACCGATCCACGACGGCGCGCACGGAGTGACGCGCCTCACCCTATAAACAAGACGGGCGAACCGTTTTGGCCCGCCCGTCGAGCTGATGGTTTCAAATTTGTCCGCTCAATTTATCAATTTCACCTGCGTTTGCCAGCAAACTCATGGCAAGGCCGGGTTGACGCGCTGCCGGCGCAGGTTTTGAACCGCCAAGACACGAAAACAAAGCCAGTTTGAAGCCCTGAAAGGGTGAAAGATGATAGCCCAGGGTTGGCGGTTCGAGCCAGACGGGCGAGGAGCGACTACCCTGGGTCAATGTCCAAAAAATTATTTTGCGCCCTGAAGGGGCGCGACGAGTTTGGTTGGCAACGGCGTGGCGGCGGCGGTAGCATGGGGGCCATGAATCAGGCTGGGGCATCCGCGCGCGGGAAGAAGGCGTTTGTGCCGCTCTCCCAATCGCATCCGCTGCTCGCGGCTCAGTGGCATCCCACCAAAAACGGAAAACTCACGCCGGACGATGTAAAAGCGAACAACACGCGACCGATATGGTGGGTTTGTCCAAAAGGTCACGAATGGCCGGCGCGTCCTTGGCATCGAACACATCAAGGAAATGCTTGTCCTTACTGCGCCGGGCGAAAATTTGCACCAGAAGATTCCCTCGCTGCTCGGTTCCCATCAATTGCTGCGGAATTGCATCCAACTAAAAACGGCGACATAACACCTGACAAATTATTCTATCGGAGCACAAAGAAATTTTGGTGGTGTTGCTCCAAAAGTTCTGCACATGAGTGGCGGACCACAGTTGTGCGACGCACCGACCAGCAAAGTGGCTGTCCCTATTGTTCGGGTCATAGATTAACCGCCGAGAACTCGTTTGCTGGACGCTATCCGAAATTGGCCGCACAATGGCATTCAGCCAAGAACGCAGACAAAAAGCCGACTGATTTTCCGTCAACAAGTTCATTCACCGCTTGGTGGCAGTGTCCAAATGATTCAAGCCATACTTGGAAATCTAAAATTCGGTCGCGAGCCCAGAATCCTGAACTTGGCTGCCCAATTTGTGCTCGCGTTGCAAGCAGCGCAAGAATTCGCAGGCCGCTTGGTGAAACTCATCCGCAACTTCTGAAAGAATGGCACCCAACTCGAAACGTGGCAGTATTGCCGTCTGACGTTCATGCTGGTTCGTCACGGAAGGTTTGGTGGCGCTGTATAGTCAACCCATCACATGAATGGGAATGCACGGTCGGGAATCGCGCCATGCGTGGAAACGGTTGTCCGTTTTGTGCCGGACAATATGCCGACGGAACGAACTCGCTTGCCGCACTATTTCCGCAACTTGCTGCTGAATGGCATCCTTCTAAAAACGGAAAGCTTACTCCGCACATGGTGACTTGCGGCAGTGCCAAAAAGGTTTGGTGGCGGTGCGTCAAAAATCCAGAGCATGAATGGGAAGCGCGAATACAACCGCGCGTAAAAAGAGGAAACGGTTGCCCATATTGTAGCTCGTGGAATTTGACGGCGGAAAGGTCGCTTGCTGTTGTTTCGCCAACGCTTGCCAGGGAATGGCATCCAACGAAAAATGGAGTGCTGACGCCAAATGACATAACAGTCGCTTCGGCGCGAAAAGTATGGTGGAAGTGTTCGCAGAACCCAGCGCATGAGTGGAAAACCAGCCCGAAAAATCGGAGCATTCTAAAGAACGGCTGTCCTATCTGCAAAGTTGGGTGGACTGTGCCAGCTATTCGCGGATTCATTGACTCACTCAAACACCACCTCACTACTTTCACGCCTGCCGAGCTTTATATTTTGTTCCAGCAAAATGGTTTGTTGAGCGGCGACCGCAAGAGTCAGGCGTTCGTGGACGCGCTGGCGACGGGGCGGTTTCCGTTCGAGGAGATTGAGAGATTTTGCAAAGGCGAGACTTCGCTGGTGGATTCGTTCCTCGCGGATTCAACGCTCACACTGGAATCGCTGGACGAGCCGAAACCAGCCACGGAAGCTGAATTGGGCGCGGTTGGCGAAGGTCAGGAAGAAAGCGCGGAACTGCCCTCGGCGGACACGGCGGACGTGCTGAAATCGTTGCAGTCGCCGGTAATCGTCTCCGCCGATCAGGAGGCGATTGATTTCCTCGTGGCGTCGGCGCTGGCCAAAATCTGGAAGCACGCTTTTCGGAACGAGGCCGCCGCCGTGGCGCAGGCGCGGGATTTCAAGGGCGACGCCTACGCGGAGCGGGTGCGCGCGGAATTTCTGGCCGAGTATGAGCGCGTGAAAGCGCTGCCGATTCCGGCGGGCTATGCGTTCACGGTCGAGGGCAAACCGGCGCTCCCGAATCTCATGCAACGGCTGGTGGCGTCGCGGATCCAGCAGAAGCGGCGGGAAGGAAACTGGTCGGGCACGGGCGCGGGCAAGACGCTGTCGGCAGTGCTGGCCAGCCGCGTGGTCGGTGCGAAGCTTACGGTGATTTGCTGTCCGAACAGCGTAGTGGAGGGCTGGAAGTCGGCGATTTTGAAAGCGTATCCCGACAGCCTGGTGGCGACGAAAACATTTGCGCCGGATTGGACGGCGATTGTGGAAGACGCGACGGGCAACGGCAAGTCGGCGGCGGCGCAGCGTTACGTTGTCCTGAATTACGAGGCGTTTCAGCAGGAAGATTCGGAGGGCAAGGTGCGGCAGTTCGCGGAGCAGGAGACGATAGATTTCGTGGTGGTGGATGAAATTCATTTCACCAAGCAGCGGACGGTGGAAAATCTTTCCAAGCGCAAGAAGCTGGTGACGGCGCTCATCAGCCTGGCCGCCGCGAAGCAGCCGCAGTTGTGCGTGCTGGGGATGTCGGCGACGCCGGTGATCAACAATTTGCAGGAGGGCAAAAGTCTGGTGGAGATGGTGTCGGGGCTGACGCACGACGACCTGAACACGCGCCCGACGGTGGCGCATTGCATGAAGTTGCATCAGCGATTGGTGACGCTCGGCACACGCTGGCTGCCGGAATACCAGATGGTGTGCGAACTCCAGACGCCGGAGGTGGATTGCGGCGACAGCGTGGAGGAGATCAAGGCGCTGGGGCGGAATGGTTCGCCGCTGGCGTTGGAGCAGATTCTGACGCGCGTCCGCCTGCCGATCATCCGGCAGAACATCCGGCCCAAGACGCTGCTTTACACGCATTACATTCAGGACATTGATTCGGCGCTTTACCAGGCGCTGGTCGCGGATGGCTGGCGCGTCGGCTTTTTCACGGGCGATGACAAGAGCGGGCTGGAAGGATTTTTGCATGGCGACGTGGATGTGTTGATTGGTTCCAGCGCCATCGGGACGGGCGTGGATGGACTTCAGGAAGTTTGCCAGCGGCTCATCATCAATGTGCTGCCGTGGACGAACGCGGAATTTGAGCAGCTCAAAGGGCGCATTTTCCGGCAAGGCCAGCACGCGGACAAGGTGACGGTCATCGTGCCGATCACTTACGCGAACGTGAATGGCGAGCGGTGGTCGTGGTGCGGTTCGAAAATGCGGCGGCTGCATTTCAAAAAATCCATCGCCGACGCGGCGGTGGACGGCATTGTGCCGGAAGGTCATTTGCGCACGTCGGCGCAGGCATATCAGGACGTGATGGGCTGGCTGGAACGGCTGACGACTGGACATGTGGAAGTGATTGAGCGGCCAAGAATCGTCGTGCCGTTGCCGCAAGGTGACAGCGGCGAAGTCGAGC
>CAWHLR010000005.1:0-132454 GCA_963830235.1 uncultured Verrucomicrobiae bacterium | reverse complement strand
AGTAGATAGAGGGTATGGACCTCGGGGTCTCGCGCGACCTTGAGTTTGCCGAGATGCTTTTCTGCATCGCTCAGGCAATCGAAGTTCTTTCGATGTCTATCTCGCGCAGCCTTCGTACCGCCGACGATGATGAGGTACTGAGAGTATTGCATCGGTCACTGCCCCTTCTTTTCTTTTTCTTTGCCGCCTCGTTTGCCTATCTCGGACATATGCTTCTTGTCCTTCGAGACGGAGAGTCCGCCTTTCCTACCGGCAATCTTCGCTTGCTCGCTCGTAAACTCGTGCGCCTTACCTTGAGCATGTGCAGCCTTGCCGCCCTTACTCGCAATGGCCCGCTGCTTTTCCGGGTCCATCCCGCGAAAACCGCGATTTTCATTACTCATGATCTTTTCCTTTAGACTCCTTGATCGACGGAAGTCTCCTCCACTCACACGAAGAGTCGCTCGCTACGACCATAGTCCACACATTCCCGTCATTGTCTAACGCGTATAATCGATCGTAGATATCTCCAGAACTGAGGAGTAGTTCGGTTATCCGAGGTTCACTATTCAGAATCGTCAGAAAAGGTTCCTCCTTTGCTGAGTCCGCTGCTGCTCCGCTCGTCTTTGGACCATACCCGTCGGCGCAATAGGTACAGCGCCCCGCATCGTCAAAAATGCGCCCTTGGCATACTGCGCACGTCGTAGGAGGCCGATTATCAGTCTCCTTCTCGTCCACCGTACGAATTCTCTGGATAGCGTAACTCCCTGGGGGACCTACGACACTAGCTGCGAATTTTTCTGCCTCTCCCTTGGATCTCCACGTCATCAACTGAGGAGCGGACAAGTTTGTATTCAACAGAAAGCGATTTGGATTTGTATTGAAAAGCCATATGCCCCAGAGTTCTTCTTTGGACATCTGTTCGAGTTTCGCGCGAAGGTCCTTAATGGTGGCGCGCTGGAGAAGGCAGGTGGCCCGCTCTCCTTTGAATTCTCTCAAAAGTTTCGCAATCAAAAGCGGAAGTGGACGTGCTACCGTCGCTCCGCTCACGATTGCTTCTTCTGCCTCTCGAATCAAATCATCGATAGCACTCTTTCCCGACTCCTCCGCCGGACTAGGGACCTCGTCTGCTGGTGCGGGGGAAGCCTCTGCCGGGACGAGAACTGCGTTTGGGGCGAGGGAATTCCGGATAGTAGCCAAACGCTTCTTCCATGATGAGAGTCCTTGAACCACGTCCTCATAGGTCATTGGAGCAGGAACTTTGGTTATAGGCTTGCTCGGTCCCAGTTGACCGCACGAACGGCACTCAGATAGCCACTCTTTCGCAGCACCGTTGAAGACCTTACAGTTGCCGCAGTTCCAGCCATCGAGAAGGGCCGTCATGGTCCCTCCGCATGAGGGACAGTTGTGAGGACCAGGACGGTCGAGAGGGAGCTTGCAAAGGCCGCAGGTAAGCAAAAGAATTTTGCGAGACCCGTTACAAGCCGCACATGGACCAGTACCTAGACAGACTTCGCATGGGAATGAATGTGTTTGATGAGGAGGATACTGAGATTCAGACATTGAGGGCTCCTAATTCGTGAATTAGTTTGGCTCAGGGAATGAATTCGACCTTCCCGCCAATCTGCTTGGCAACCTTCTTCGCGCGGTCTTCCACGAACGGGTACGCAAGAATGAGTACATGCTCGTTTTCGGCTTCGGTCTCGACGTGAAGGTAACAACCTGTCGATAACGGAATGTAGTGCGCCGGATCAGCCTCGTACTCAGACTCGCGAGCTTTGGTGGGGTAGGCCCAACCGAGGACGATGCGGTCGCCTTCTGCGATGACGATGTATTTGGTCATGGCTCTTTGGCGGGACCATGAAGCGCCATTCTCGCTCTCGAAGCTGTAAAGCTGAATTGTTTTCCTTCGTCAATCTCATTTGCGAGGATGGATTCGAGAGCAATCCGAAATTTTTCTTCCTTGTTTTCCGTCTCTCCGCATATGAGACACGGAAGAGGGCTTGATTGGACTACGTGGGGTTGATTCCGAACTCATCGCCACGACCGGCGAAGCGCGGGTGACCGATCTGGCCCGCCGTCTGGGGGTCACGCACGTCACTGTCAACCGCGCCATCCAGCGCCTCCGGCGCGTCGGATTGGTCAACGCCCAGCCATATCGCTCCATTTTGCTCCACCGAAGCCGGCCGGGCCTTTGGAGGAATACGCCGCGCGGCATGAGATTGTGGTCGAGTTCCTCAAGTCGCTCGGCGTTCCGGACGCTCGCCCATTTGGACGCCGAGGGAATGAACACCATGTCAGCAAGAAGACGCTCGCCGTGTTTGCTCAAACATCTCGAACGGCACGGGCATCGCCATCTGCAACTGTAGTCGTTCAAACCGGCGGACTCCGCCGACCGGCGATGGATCACGCTTTGCCAGGCTGCCAATCTTTTGGCCGCTCGACTAAATGCAGCAGTTGCCTTCGCAATCATTGAAAAACAAAACTCTGCCACCGCCGGCCGCCTGCGGATTTCGTCATCGAATCTCACCCCGCGCCGGGACAATTCGGCCTTCATCGCGTCCAGCGAATCCACCCGCAACGCGAGATGCCGGAACCCGGCAGTTTGCTGTTGCCGCGATGGCAGCGGCAAATCGGTGGCGTAAATTTCCAGCCAGGCGCCGCCGGGTATTGAATCGAGACAGACCGGCGGGTTCTGGCCGTTATCCCAAATTAACCGTGCGTCGAGAACGCGTTCATACCATTTTTTCAAGGCGACGGGGTTGGTGGCGGGAATGGCGATATGTTCCAAGGAAAGGTTCATGGTTTTATTTTATACCGTAAGTTAACACAGATTTCACAGATTCTCAAAAATTGAAACCCTGTCTGCCAGATCCCCGCCTCCGCGCTCCCGGCGGCATTTTTCTCCTCAAGGCAGAGAAGGCTGGAATGAGAATTACCGGAAACCTTTTGTGCGCCTTGAACCCCTGAACCAGAACACAATCCCTGGGATTGCTGGCGTCCGCCGGCCAGTCGAGCACCGACATACGAACTCGATGGCGAGACGCCGGCGCTCCCAGGCGGTTCATGACGGAAGGGATGCGGCAAATAACTTTCATTGCCGTTTTGTATTCACCAGCCAACCAGCCCGTGATGATCGGAGCATGGATGTTATGAACGCCGAAGCCTTTCTCGAACAGCGATCGCTGTGCATCGCTGTAGTGGACGATCCAGGCGCCGCTGTGCCGCTGGCCGAAGCCCTGCTGGCTGGCGGGTTGAGACCACGGAAATCCCCTTCCGCACCGCCGCCGCCGCCGAATCCATCCGACGCATCCGGCGGACCCTTCCCGAAATGGCCATTGGCGCGGGCACATTGCTCACGGCGGACCAGGTGCGGCTTGCGGTGGACGCCGGCGCGCAATTCGGCGTGGCGCCGGGTTTGAATGAGACGGTCTTGCAAGCGGTGCGGGAACACCATCTGCCGTTTTTCCCCGGAGTCATGACGCCCACGGAAGATTGACCGCGCGTTGAATCTGGGCTGGAAGCATTTGAAATTCTTCCCGGCGGAACCGGCGGGCGGCGTGGCGATGCTCCAGGCGCTGATCGCTCCGTTCGCGCACACCGGCGTGCAATTCATTCCGACCGGCGGCATCACCGCGGCGAAGCTGGCGGATTATCTCGCCCTGCCCCAGGTCGCCGCCGTCGGCGGTTCGTGGATGGCCGGGCGCAACTCGTGGCTGAAAAGCAGTGGCCCAAAATCACCACGCTGACCGCTGAGGCGATGAAGTTGATTTCCGCGTTGCCGGTGAAAAATCTGCACCCGGTAGGTCGGCGCTGCTAACGCCGCCATGGCCGCGCGGCAGCGCGGCCCTACCATCGACTCAATTTCCAATCGTCACCTGCAACGGCGCGTCGCGGCGTTCGGCAAACCGGCGCACGCAATCCTCCCACTGGACGTGGTTGGTAAAATCACCGCTGCGGTCCCAGCACGCGCCAAAATAATATGTGAACGGCCGGCCGACTTCGGCCTGCGAAATTGCGAGCATATTGCGGATGGGCGGATAACCTTCGTGCGTCGGCTGCGGCACCATGCGTGCTTTTTTGAATCGGGCATGTTCGGATCATCGTCCGTGAATTCCTTCACGCTGCCTTTCGGCAGGATGATCGCATTGCCGATAATGCCTTTCGGTTTGTCCTCCGGTTGCCAGTAGCTCATCCAGCCTTCGCCTTGGTCGTGCCCGATAAATTCCTCGCGGTTGGTGGGGCACGCGCGCTCGGCCAGCCCTATGCCGATGGTCAGCGGTGATTTGGTCTCGCTGCTGAACGTGCTTTGCGCCTTGGTAAACCACGAACAGGCGTCAATGCTGTAACGTTTGGTTTCGGAAACCATTCGCCCGTTGCCCGCGTCCCACGCATCGTAGGTCAGCTCAAATTCCGAACGGATGGGGCCGGTGGTGATGAGCCGCCAGTTGCGGTAATTGCTCGAAACGTAAAGTTTATGACCGTCCCAAATCCCGATGCCGCCGCAGCCGCGGCTTTTGCCGACGCGGTAATCGTCCATGAACTCGCCGTTGTCCTCGTGGTAATGCTTGGTGGCGTACATCGCGTCCACGATGAGGCCGCGGTTCTTTTTGATCCACACATCCGGCCCGCTGCTGATGGTGCCTTCGCCTTTGATGAGCGCCTGGCCGTAGGTGCGGTGCGCGATGCGGTCGCTTTCCCACGCGAAATCGTCCATGCGCTCTGGCACGTAACGCGCAAACGTCTTCAAGATGGGCGGCGGCAACGCAGCCAGAGCCGCAGCGTCCAAAATGTAAAACGTCCGCGTTTCGCCCGGCGCGAGGTCAACTTGGAACAGCAATTTGTCCGTCGTTGATTTGTTTCCGGAGAATATACTTGTGAATCAATAACACGTGAAGAAAGACCATCCATAACTGCAAATTTATGACTCAACACATAGTCATTTGGCTCTTGATAATTATACGATGGTCGACTTATAAGATGCATAACAAATCTATAATAAATGTCCTTCGGGTTGGTTTCCACAGTTTCGCCTTCGCGATAAAAAGTTGGCTGAATTGTGAACTTTGATTGAAGCATTTAGCCGGTCTTGTAGAATTTCCAAAAACCGCCATCCGGTACACTTCACTGCCGGCGAGCAGGAATGACCCCGGTGCCGTATGGCTGGGTGGAATCCGCCTCGAATTTCACCGGATGATCGCCGGCGGGCTGGAGGTGGGTGAGCTTGCCGTCAATATCCACGCAGCCGACCAGAGCCGGCCATGCCTTGCGGACGGCGGGCTCAAATTTCGCGCGGTCAAGCAGGCCCTGGTTCACGCCCCACGCGAAGCCGTAGGTGAACAGCGCGGAACCGCTGGCTTCCGGCATCGGAAAATTTTCCGGGTCGAGCAGGCTCGCGCGCCAGAGGCCGTCGGGCTGCTGCAACGACAGGAGTTTTTCCGCTATATCACGGAACTGTCCCTCGAAGATCAGACGTTCGGGATGGTTCATCGGCAGGTATTGCAGCATCCGGACGTGGCCGGCGAAGACCCAGCCGTTGCCGCGGCTCCAGAAAATCTTTTTCCCGTTCGCCTCGCGCTTGCTGAAGAACGTGCTGTCGCGGAAGAACAGGTGTTCTTCCCTGTCATAGAGGTAATCCGTCGTGCGCCACCACTTCGTCACGGCAAAATCAAGATAGCGTTTGTCATCCGTCGCCGCATACAGCCGCAACCAGGCGGGCGGCGCCATGAACAATGCGTCGCACCAGGACCAGAGTTCCTGCGATTTCCCCCTCGGCTGCGTAAAATCCAGGCCGGGCGCGTCAGAGGGGTGGGACAGGATGAAATCAAAACGTTCGCGCATGGGGGCGATCATTTTGTTTTCGCGGTAAAGAAAATACAGTTCCGTCCATGTCTGGCCGATGCACTGGTCGTCGGCGTGATATTGGCGGCCTTTGTATTCGGGCAACCGCCAGCCGTTCGTCTCGCCAACGGCGAGCATGGCGTCGCGGTATTTCGCGTCGCCCGAAATTCCCGCCAGCGCCATCATGCCGGCGTCGCCGGCCGCCTGAATCCAGCCGGTCGGCCGGTTCGTGTCCGGGTGCGCGAGCTGCCAGTCGGCCACGCGCTGCATCGCGTTGAGAATGGCGGACGGCGTCATATCCGGCGAAACTGTCGGCGGGGAATTAAGCAACTGCTGCACTTCAATTCCCGCCAGGATGAACGGCCCGACGCCTTTGAGGTCGTTGCTCACGATGGGTTCGCTCACATAATAATCAAAGCTGCCGTCGCGCGCTTGGCTGTTGCCCTGCGTCCCGCCCAGCCCGGCCGCCGAACAGCATTGGTTCAATGACCATTTTCCATCGCCATCGTTTTTCACCAGATTTTCGACGATACCTTGGTAGCCCTTTTCAATTGCCGGCACATAATCCCGCGACAGGCAGCCGCGATTCACGCCTTTGGCCATCGCATAGACAAACATGCTCGAAGCCGTCGCTTCCAGGTAATTGCCCTTGCGATCACCTTGGTCCAGCACTTGGTACCACAGACCCGCTTTCGGGTCCTGATATTTCACCACGCCCGCGCAGAGTTTCTGGAAGGTGGCGATGATTTCCGGCCGGGCCGGATGATTCGTCGGGAAATAATCCAGCACATCCACCAAGGCCATGGCATACCAGCCGATGGCGCGGCCCCAGAAATTGGACGAGGTGCCGGTGGCCTTGTTCGCCCAAGGCTGCTCCCGGCTTTCATCCCAGCCATGATAAAAAAGTCCTGTCGCCGGGTCGTACGTGTGCATCGCCACCAATTGGATTTGTTTCGCCACATCGTCATAGTCGCCAACCGGCCCGTTGAACAACCGGGAATACTCGGCATAAAACGGCGCGGCCATGTACAGGCCGTCCAGCCACATCTGGCGCGGATACCGCTGTTTGTGCCAGAACCCGCCATCGCTGGTGCGCGGCTGGGTGTCCAGTTGCCGGCGGAGCAACGTGGCGGCCATTTGATAGCGTTCATCATGGGTGATTTGCCAAAGGGCCAGCGCCGTTTTGCCGGGATTAATGGCGTCAAGCTGATATTCCGCGGCTTTATAGCCTTGGATGCCGCCGTTGGTCGTGATGAATGAACCGATGGTGTTTTCCGCGAATTTGACGCAGCCCGGATTGTTCGTCTGCTCATTCAGTTTGAGCAGCGACAACGTGAACAGTCCCACGGTGTAATCCCATTTGGCCGTGCCACCGGGCTTCCATGCCAGATTGTCACCGCGCCGGGCGATTTCCGAGTCCGCCAGCCGCGCCGACCATTGCAATGGCGTTGCTCCGGCAAATTCGCGCGGCGACGGGGAATCCGCCGGGCAAGGCAGCGTGGTGGCAAGAAACACCCGCCAGACTGAACAGCAGGAAGGGGCGGCTAAATGTATTTTCCATAAACGGTGATGGCGGCCACAGGTTATTTACCAGACATCACCCGCCCGTCGAACAAATTTTCAACGCCCCAGCCGCCGTCATCTGTCTCTGTAGGCGACGAGGTACGAGTCTTTTGGGTCAGCACTCCTTTCGTCGCGCCTCTGCCGCCAAATCAGGACACCACTTGGAATTCAGGTCGAGTTTGGTGGTTCCTGATCAATGGAAAACAAAACCGGCCGGACAACAGGTTTGTCGCCCGGCCGGCCATTTTTTCAAACCTCAAATTACGCCTTCCAGATCATGTCCGCCACCGTGCGGTTCGCCGGGATGAACGGCATCACGTGCGTCGGTGTAAGGCACGATCACGTCGAGCACATACGGCTCCTTGGCGTCGAGCATCCGCTGGATGGCGGGGCGCAAATCCTTTTTGAGCATCACGCGCTCGCATTTCACGTTGAAGCGTTGCAGACGCGCACGTAGTCGGGATAAATCTGCTCGCGTTTGTCAGGATCGCCGAGATAGGTGTGGCCGCGGTTGCCGGCGTAAAACTTGTCCTCCCATTGCACCACCATGCCGAGGTGCTGGTTGTTCAGGATGATGGCCTTGGCCGTCGATCTTTTCGATGTGCGCGGTGGCCAGTTCCTGGATGTTCATCAGGAACGAACCGTCGCCGTCAATGTCAATCACCTCCTTGTCCGGATGCGCGACCTTGATGCCGAGCGCCGCCGGGTAGCCAAAGCCCATTGAGCCCAGCCCGCCGCTGGTGATGAACTGGCGCGGGTATTTGTATTTGTACCATTGGCCCGCCCACATCTGGTGCTGGCCCACGCCGGTGGTGATGTAGGCTTCGCCTTTGGTCAGTTCGTAAAGCGCCTCCACCACCATCTGCTGCAGGATGACCTGGTTTTCCTGGCCTTTGAGATGGTCTTTCATGTGATCGCTGCTGGCAATTTCCGGCGTGATGGTGTAGGCGAACGGCCCCTTCTTTCTTCCACTCGTCGATTTGCGCCAGCCACGGAGCGTGGGGCTTGTTGAGCGGACGCTTGGCCAGCATCGCGTTGAGCCGCGTGAGCGCGTCCTTGATGTCGCCCGTCACGGCGAGATTGGCGCGGCGGTTTTTGTTCAACTCGGACGCGTCAATGTCCAGGTGAACAATCGTGCCGTGCTTGCAAAATTCCTCGAACTTGCCGGTGACGCGGTCGTCAAACCGCACGCCAAACGCGAGCAGCAAATCCGCGCCATCCTTGATTTTCACCATCGGGTCGTTGAAGGACTTGCGATGCTCGTATTCGCCGTTGACGGCCCAATTCGCAAACGCCGCGCCGTGCATGCCCAGCCAGCGAAGCGAGAGCGGATGCGTTTCCGGAAAACCGCCGATGCCCATGATCGTCGTGGTCACGGGAATTTGCGCCGCCTCGGCAAACTTTTTCAATTCCGCCGCCGCGCCGCTGCTGATGATGCCGCCGCCGCAATAAATCACCGGGCGTTCGGCCTTTTCAATCAAGCCCATGATTTCGTTCAACGCGAGATCGTCGGCGCGCAGGTCGGGCTGGTTGTAGCCGCGCAGGCCCTTTTTGATTTGTTCGAGTGTCGGCCACACCGGCTGGGTTTTGGCCTGCTGGATGTTTTTCGGCACGTCAATCACCACCGGGCCGGGACGTCCGGATTGCGCGATGTAAAACGCCTCCTTCACGATGCGTGGAATGTCGTTCACATCCGTGATGAGATAGGAATGCTTCACGATGGGCAGCGTCACGCCGATGATGTCGGTTTCCTGAAACGCGCCGCGGCCAATCATGTTCTGGTTGACCTGGCCGGTGATGGCGATGAGCGGGCAGGAATCCAGATAGGCGTCGGCAATGGCGGTGACGAGATTCGTCGCGCCGGGGCCGCTGGTGCTCATGCACACGCCGGCCTTGCCGGTCGCGCGGGCGTAACCTTCCGCCGCGAAACTGCCGCCCTGCTCGTGGCGCGGCAGGATGGTGCGGATTTTGGATCGGGTGAGCGACTGGTGGATTTCCATGCTCGCGCCGCCGGGATAGGCAAAAATGACCTCCACGCCTTCGCGTTCGAGGGCTTGGACGAGGATGTCGCAGCCGGCCATGGCCGGGCCGACCTCGGCGCGCGGTGGCGGCGGTTTTTTTCTTCGTTCCGGCTATTTCAGTTGTCTTGCTCATGTGCTCTTTCGGTTGTGGCTGACGGTCGCGGATCAAACAAAAACCCACGGCCGTTTTGCAGCCGTGGGTTCTTGTTAAATTGTGCCATTCAACAAGCGCCAACGGCGTCGCTAACTACAACGACGACAGCCAGTTTAACCGCTTGTGAATAGTTTTTCAACATTGCGGAATAAGTTTAATTCCTTCAGGCTGGAGGTCAAGCCTTGTTTTGGCCGGTTTCAGGCTCTTTTTTGCTTCAACCTCGGCAATGTATTTGCGGGTGGCGGCGGGCAGATCATGCCAGATTTTGATGGCAATGAATGTTCCGATGATGGCGAAGGGAATCACAAAAACCGGCAACCATTGCCAGCTTCCCCCCTTGTTCGCCAATAAAAAGCCGAGGCCGAAGGATTGGATGCCGCTGCCCAAATAGGCAAAGCCGTTCACGATGCCCATGCTCGTCGCGGTCGCCTTGCGCCCGCCGAAATCCGTCGCCGCCGTGCCGGACATCAGCGACGTGATGCCGATGGAGGCCATGACGATGAACACCGCCGCCCAGCCCACCATGACCGGACTGGAAAACAGGAACAGGGACATCAGCACCGCCATAATCAGGACGAAGCCGCACAGCAATGCGGCGGGCGGTCCGCGGCGGGATTGAAACAGCTTGTCGGAAATCAAGCCGCCGGAAAATCCGCCGACAATCCCGAACACGCAGGTAATACCAGCCCCAATGTTGCGAGAAAAATTCCGCGCCCGGCTGTTTTACTTCAGCGGCAAAAATGGAATACCACTGGGTCATGCTGTAACGAAAAACCCCGCCCGTCAGCTCGACGCAGGCAATCAACAGCATCAGCCGGCTGGTAAAAACTTTTTTCAGCAGGTCCAGCACCGTCAGTTCAATATGCATCTGGCCGGACGAGGCGTCGTGCGTGTCGAAGTGCGGCAGGCCCGCCTCCTCCGGCGAATCTTTGATGAGCCACCAGTCGAGCAGCACCCAGACGAGCAGAATGGCCGCCGGAATATAAAACACCGACCAGGTCGCATCCAACGGCAGGCCGGCAGGCGCAAAAATAGTGTGAAGCAGGCCGGAAGCACCGGCCTTCGTCAGGTCAATAATTGAACTACCCCAATCGAACGCGAAATAAACGCCGATGGAAATCAGCGACCCAAAAATGGCGCCGAAAACGCCGCGTTCGCGCACGTGAAACCAATAAGCCTTGACCTTGATGATGGACATGGACCCGAAGCTCTGAAAATACATGTTCATGGCATAAAGCACCGAGAAGCTGACAACGAGATTGACCTTCAGATTTTTGGCAACGATGAGCCAGGTCAGGACGCCGAGGGCGATGTTGGCCAGCGAAGCGCCGAGGGCGGAAATGAGCATCCCGCGCTTGCCGCCCAGCTTTTTGTCAATGAGCGGACCGTTGACCAGGAAGGACAGCGCATAAACGCACGTGCCCGCTCCGAAAATGATCCCGAGGTCCGCCTTGGACATCAACGTTCCCAAAGCGCTTTTGGCCACAATCAGGTTGTAGCGTCCCATGCACAGAAACGCGTAGGTCATTCCCAGCGGAAACCAGTTGATGAACCGGCGCAGCATGAACCAGCGTCCATGCTTCATCGGGTTATTGAAAAAATAGGCGGCCACAACCGCCACCAAACACAGGGCAATCGTGGCCGGATACAGATATGCTGGGATCATTGCTGCCGCCGCCAAGCAAAACAGAGCCGCCGCCGCCGGTCAAAGAATTTCGTGCAACAAAAAGGCCGCGGAAGAAATCCGCGGCCTTGTAGAAAGCTCCCGTCAAACACTACGGTCCGACTTTTACGCGATAAAACCGTTGTTTGTTGGTGGCCTGGTTGTCCTGGATAAAGGCCGGGCTGGTGGACAGGTTGGTGGTCAACACGGTAAACCAATTGGAGACAGGCAGGGAGATATTGGTGGAAGCCAGGACCGTATAGTTCTGACCCACGCTGCCAGAGATTTGGAAGCGGAACTGGGTGCTGGATAGTCTCGCCGGCTGGCCGAGCGCCGGCGACGCGGATAGCGGCGCCAAAGGCAGCCAGGTTTGAACTCCGACTGCGGTCACGCCAATCGCGCCCGGATAGGCGGTGGTATTCACACTGGTCCACCTGAAGAAGGTAATTGTACCCACGTAAGCATGGCCGAGCTGGAACGTGTTCGTGGGGATGACCACCGACGTGGCCGTGCCCTTGAGCGAACCGGCCTGGTTCATCGGCGGATAGGGCGTGCTGAAAACCGGATTTCCGGTGGCATCGGTAATGACCACCCACAGGGCATCGCTGGTCGTCGCGCCCGGGACGGCATCCCATTGCAGCGTGAAGGCGGCCAGGGGATTGAGCGACTGAGCCGCGGCAAAGTTGCTGACGTGCGGCGGATTGGGATACACCGGGGCCGGCATGGATAGCACCGGAAATCTCAGGCCGTCGTTCATCCCGTAAAGGGCGAAATCGTAATCGCCCGGCGGATAGGCAGCGTCAAATGCCGCCTGGCTCGAAAAGCTTTGCTGACTTCGCATCTCAATCGCGGTGCTGCCCCACGGGAGGCCCACCACCGCGCCGGTTGGCAAGGTCACGGTCGCAATCGGCACCGCGCCCAAAGCCGACTGGATAATGCCCACGAAGGCGTTGTACGGTCCGGCATTCGTGTTAAGAACGATGTTGGTGGCATTAAGCTGTTGGAAGGCTTCCAGTTTTGCGACGTAGTAGGTGAGCACGTCTGCCGGCGTGGATTTAACCGCGGGCTGAATGACAAGCGCCGCGGGGTTGTTCAATCCGGAGGCAAAGGTGCTCTGTGCTTCGTTGGTCGTGAATTCATAGACGTAGCCGCTGCCCTGATTGGCCTCGAACAAATTGCCCGCGCTGTCAAAGGACAGGCCTTCAGGCTCGCTCAACCCGGAAGCAAAGGTGCTGTACACTCCATTCGTGGCAATTTTATTGATTGAACTGCTGCCAAAATCCGTCTCATACAAATTGCCCGCGCTGTCAAAAGCCAGACCCCAAGGTTCGTCCAATCCGGAGACAAACGTGCTTTGCACGCCGTTGGTCGTGAATTTGTAAATGTTGCCGCTGTCCCAATCCGCCTCGTACAAATTGTCCGCGCTGTCGAAGGCCAGACTCATGGGCCAGCCCAATCCGGAGGCGAACGTGCTGCGCGCTCCGGCCGGGTGAATTTATAAATGTTGCCGCTGCCGGCATCCGCCTCGTACAAATTGCCCGCACTGTCAAAGGCCAGACCCCGGGGAGTATTCAACCCGGAGGCAAAGGTGCTTTGTGCTCCGTTGGTCGTGAATTTATAGATGGCGCTGTCGCTGGCATCCGACACAAACAAATTGCCCGCGCTGTCAAAAGCCAGGCCTTCCTCATCGCCGCCCAATCCGGAGGCAAACGTGCTTTGCACACCGTTGGTCGTGTACTCATAGACGTTGCCGTCGCCCGCCGCCACAAACACATTCTCCGCCGACACCGCCGGTGGCGCTGGAGCGATGTAAAGTGACAGGGCTTGATTTGTCGAATGGCCGTTGCCGTCATCCAGATGCACGGTGAAGTTGAAGGTGCCGCTGGTGTCGGGCATGCCTTGAATCTCCCCGTTTCCGCCAAAGTCCAGGCTGGATGGAAAATCCTGCGGGTCATTCAACGTCCAGTTCAGCGCGCCGCTGCAAGTCGCTCCCAGCAGGGTAACGTCATAATAATTCCCAACTTGCGTGTCGGGCAGCGAGGTGGTGAAGATGTGAATACCGCTGCAAGACTGAATAATGAAATTATTCGTGGCATTGTTGCCAGAGATCGTTGCGGACTGGTTGGTCGGCCATTCATAAGTACCGCTGCCGAGAATGTTGTCCAGGCTGTCGCTGCCGCCATTGGAATTGAGGCTGATGTCCCAGGTGCCGTTGGCCACGTTCATTGAATAATTGCCATTGGCGTCGGTGTCCGCATCTTGAGAGTAATACACGCTATTGAGGGTTGCGTTGGCGTTCACGCCCACGCCCACGATGTTCGTACCGTTGGCCTTTACGTTGCCGGTGATGTGATTCGTCGCGAGCATGGCGGTAAAGTTCGCCAGCAAGGCCTGCCCGGAGTTGATGTTTGTGCCGCCGTTGGAGTCAAGGTTGGGCCGCGAAAAAATGTAGTTGGCGATCTGGTTATCGCTGCTGATTTGGACCTGCCAATTGTCATTGGCCAGACCGCCCAACACGCCAATGAAGTAGTTCCCGTTCGTGTCCGTGAAACCATCCATGTCATACTGGTTGTTGTTGTCGCTGGCTTCAACTTCAATTCCCGCCAGGGGATTTCCCAGGTTGTCCTTTACACTGCCGTAAAACAGCGCCGTGGCCGCGGGAACGGCCAGGTTCAATCCCGTCGTGCCGGCGGCGACATTGGTGCCGTTGTTCAATCCAACATAGCCATGAATAATCAGTTGCTGCTCGTTCGGCTGGATATTCCAGTTGCCGGCGGTGACCGGCACGTTGAAATTGCCGTTGGTATCGGTAAAAGTGATTGCCAGCAGGCCGCTGTCCGACATCGCCGGAACCAGCACTCCGGGCAGACCGATGCTGGGATTATTGGCATCAACCACACTGCCGGAGATGCTGGACGTGGCGTTGGTGAGTGTCAGGTTGGTGGTGATGGTCTGGCTGGCAGCCAGCGTGAGCAATGGTGCCGTGCCCATATTGTCGGCATAATTGCCACTGAAAGCCACCGGCATATATGTACCCGGCGGCAACTGGATGGTATAGCTGCCCGCATTGTTCACTACCACACCAGCCGATGGATTGCCTCCCGGTCCGTTGTGTCCCGGACGCGGAGGAGGAAACATCAGAATAATGGCATTGGGCACCGTGGTGCTGGTGCCGTTGCTGACCACATTGCCGGTCAGCGTTTGCGGGAAGGGAAAATTCGTGACCGTAAACTGGTTGGTGATCGGTGTGAAATGGCCTCCGGGGTTGGACAGCATATACAAATAGCTGCCGACAATGTTCTGCACGAAATCCCCATTTTGAAAATTCAACGTCGCGGTGATGGCGCCCGTCGCGGCATTCAAATCGCCGGGCACATTGAAATTGGTCACTCCGCCAATCACAAAATTGGTCCCGTCCTGCAACGTGAACTGCTGCACCAAAACATCTCCGCCATCAATGACCCCGTTGGTGTTTAGATCGAGATATTTCTGGACGACCACCGTCTTGTTCGTCAACCCGGCAATTTGCAGGGTGATGGTTCCGGCGTAGGTGTTGCTGACGACGGACGGCGTGACGTTGAATGTGACGGCGGCAAACAGTGCCTGGCCAAATACAGCCAGCGATGCGAATGCCACGCAGAAACGGATGCGGGAGGTTTTCATGGTTTTGTCATTTTGTGACTGTTTGTTTCAAACGGTTGAAGCGGGGTTCTGGAAAGCAAATATCAATCCCTTGGGTGGCCGGAACTATGGCCGGATTGAAGGAGTATTCTCCTTGTGGCCGAAACAGCATGACCACCGTTGGTTTTCATATTGGAACTACTGATTTCCTTACAATGCTGATTAACCACCTATTGGAATGTGGGTCAACGATATTCCGTCAAAAGGCAAAATCAATCAGTGAATTGCCAAAAAAGGTTGCATCCGCCAGCAAAAAGCCGCGGAAGAGTTCCACGGCTTGGTGGAATAAATTGATTCGTTGCCAGCCTACTCGGCCTTTTCTTTCTTTTCGGCTTTGGGAGCTTTCGGAGCTTTCGGAGCTTTAGCGGGTTTTTCGGCTTTTTCGGTCTTGGCGTGCTTTTCGGCTTTGGGTTTGGCCTCGGCAGCCTCGGCCGTTTCAGTTTTTTTATCTTCCGTGTCGCGTTTGGCGTGGCCCTGTTTTTCACGCCGGGGTTCCCGGCCTTCTTCTTTTTTCGGTTCCGCCGCCGACGCCGGCGCAATCACCGGCGTAAGACTTTCGACGCGAATCTTGAGCGTGCCTTTGACTTCGGCGTGCAGATGCAATTCGACTTCGTGGTCGCCCAGCGCGCGGATGGGGTGTTCAAGATGGATTTTCCGCTTGTCGAGCGTGATGTCGAACTGGTGCTTCAATTCGTCGGCAATCGTACCGGCGGTCACCGAGCCGAACATCTTGCCGTCCTCACCTGCCTTGACCTTGATGATGCAGATGAGCTTGGCGACGCCCTTGGCGAGTTCGGACATGGTGTTGAACTCGTGCGCTTCGCGTTCGGCGCGGCGCTGGCGCAGGGACTCGATCTGGCGCTTGTTGGCCATGGTCAGCGGGATGGCCAGGCGCTGCGGGAACAGATAGTTGCGCGCGTAACCGGCGGCGACCTTCACCTGGTCGGATTCGGCGCCGAGGCCGACGATGTTGTGCGTGAGAATGACTTCAGTCTTCATAAAAGTAAAATGTGACGGGTGACAAGTGACGTAAAAATTCGCGTAGGGAAATCAAAAGGGAACGTCGTCTCCTTCCGGTGGAGCGTCAGCTTCGCCGCCTTCGGGCGCGGGTGCCGGGGTAGCTGCCGCCGGACGCGAACGCGGTGCCTCGGCCGAACCGCCGCCGCTGTCACCGCGATTTGAATCAATGAACGAAAAGCTTTCGAGCACGACCTTCAATTTGCTTTGTTTTTGCTTGGTGTTCTTGTCCTCCCACGTGTCCTGTTTGAGGCGGCCTTCGACGAGCAACGGGCGGCCCTTCTTCATGTATTGCGAAATGACCTCGGCCTGGCGTCCCCAAACGTCCACGTCCACAAAACTGACTTCCTCCTTGTTTTCGCCGCTTTCGCTTTTCCAAGTGCGGTTGACGGCCAGCGTGATGCGGGCGACCGCCGTGCCCTTGGGCGTGTAGCGCAACTCCGGATCGCGGGTCAAATTCCCGGCGAGAATGACTTTGTTGAAGTTGGCCATGACGGGACCTTTCGTTACTTGGCGGGTTTGGGTTCGGGAGATTCGGTGAACAGCACGCGGAACACTTCCTCATTCAGCGCGAACTTGGCGCGCAATTGCGCGACGATGGCCGGCGGGCCGGCGAAAATCACATTGGCGTAAAAGCCGGCATTGTGCTTTTTGTCCGCCACGCGCGAAAAATTCTTTTTGTCCATTTTCTGCACGGTTTCGACTTTGCCGCCCGCCGCCTCGATTTCCGCGGAGATTTTGTCGAGCGCGTCTTTGACGCCCTCTTCCCTGCCCGCCAGGTTCAGGATGAACAGACCTTCGTATCGTTTCACGGTTTTTTTTCTTCGTTGGCGGAGTCCACGACTCCGTTAAACTGGTTCATTGCTTTTTCAATTCCGGCAGCCAGCCAGCATTCCGCCTGGTCGGCTGCGCGGCACAAAACTTTTTCCATCAGCACGGCCTCGCCCGCATCAAACCGGCCGAGCACATAATCCGTGATTTCCCGCGCGCCGTCCGCCCGGCCGATGCCGAGCCGCAACCGCGCAAAATTATTCGCGCCCAAATGCTGCTCGATGGACTCGAGCCCGTGATGGCCGCCGCTGCCACCGCCCGCCCGCAGGCGGATTTCACCGAGCGGCAAATCCGCGTCGTCCACCACCACCAGCAGGTCCGTCAGCGGCAACTGGTAAAAATTCACCAGGGCGCCAACCGCTTCGCCGCTCAAATTCATGAATGTCTGCGCCTGGCATAGCAAAACGCGGACACCATTGCGCTCGGCCCGCGCGATGCGGGCCTTGAACTTTCGTTCGTTCGTCCAGTCCGTCTTCCAGCGCGCCGCCAGTTTTTCGGCCAGCGTGAAGCCGGCGTTGTGGCGCGTTTGCGCGTATTCCGCGCCGGGATTGCCCAAACCCACGATGAGATGCAAATTCTCCATGCGCGGCGCGGGCGCGGCGATCCTCGCGGATCACCGGCAAAATTACTTCTTTTTCGCCGCCGGTGCTTTTTCGCCGGGCTTGGCGGCGCCCTTCTCCAGAGCCGCCGCAGCGCCTTTCTCGGCGCCCTTGGCCGGCGCTTTTTCGCCGGGTTTGGCCGCGGCAGCCTTTTCGCCCGGCTTGCCAGCGGCGGCTTTTTCGCCCTTGGCCGGCACGGCGCCTTCTTCGCCTTCTTCTTTCTTTTCCTTGATCATCTCGACGTCGCCGGCAGCCACCGCCTCGCCCTCCGTCGTCGCCGCCGCCTCTTCCTCTTCCGTGCGCGGCATGGCGACGGAGATGACGGAAAGGTGTTTGTCGCCGATAATTTCGACGCCCGGAGGCGCTTTGATGTCACCGAGGTGGATGGACTTGCCCAGTTCGAGATGGCTCACGTCCACAATCATCTGCTCGGGCAAATCCTTGGGCAGGCCGCGCACTTTTATTTTGAACACAACGTGTTCGAGCACGCCGCCGCTGTTTTTCACACCAGCCGCTTCCCCGACGGTTTCCAGCGGCACCTGAACAACCACTTTTTCATTTTCCGTCACTTCATGAAAATCCACGTGCAGCACGTCGCCTTCCAGCGGGTGATGCTGGATTTCCTGCACCAGCGCCAGGCGCTTGGCCCGGGCGTCGTTTTCGACGGACAAATCCACCAGCAGATTTTCGGAGGCGGAATGGTGAATGAGGTCGCCAAATTCCTTGGCGCTGACCTCGAGGTTTTGCGGCTCGGCCTGCCGGCCATAAATGACGGCGGGCACGCGCCCGGCAGAACGCAAGTTTCTGGCCCCGTTCCGGCGCGACTGCGTCCGGGGATACGCTTTCAACGGCACTGATTTCATCGTTAAATTATATTTTTCTGCGGCGCCTCAACTGGTGCGCCCGCCTTTGAATTCAAACAGCGAATTCACCGACGAATTATTGTGAATTCGCTTGATGGCTTCGCCCAATAATCCCGCCACGGACAGCGTGGTTATCTTCACACCGTCAATTGCAGGGCGTTGGACTGTATCAGTTGTAATCAATTCGTCAATCACCGATTTTCGCATTCTTTCGATGCCCACATTGTTCAAAATGGCATGGGACACGCAGGCCAGAATCTTCTTGGCGCCCTTTTTTTTCAGCAATAGCGCCGCTTGCGTCAGCGTCCCAGCCGTCTCCGTCAAATCGTCCACCAGCAGCACATTTTTGCCCTTGATTTCACCGATGACGGCCATGGATTCGACCTCCGTGGCGCTTTTGCGCCGTTTGGCCACGATGGCCAGCCCGCCGCCGAGAACCTGGGAATACGCATGCGCCATTTTCAGCCCGCCCACGTCCGGGCTGACGACGACGAGGTCCGACAGATTTTTTTTCTTCAAATATTCATACATCACCGGCGCGGCGTAGAGATGGTCCACGGGAATGTCGAAGAACCCCTGGATCTGTTGCGCGTGCAGGTCCATGGCGAGAATGCGATTTGCGCCGGCGGCCACCAGCAGGTTGGCCACCAATTTGGCGGTGATGGGCACGCGGGGCTGGTCCTTGCGGTCCTGGCGCGCGTAGCCGTAAAACGGCAGCACGGTGGTGATCCGCGTCGCGCTCGCCCGCCGCACCGCGTCAATCATGATGAACATCTCCATCAGGTTGTGATTCGTGGGCGGCGACGTGGGCTGGACGATGAACACATCCTCGCCGCGCACATTTTCCTCGATTTTCACGAACGTTTCGCCATCGGGGAACGGAGTGATATTGCACCGGCCCAGTTCGCAGCCGATGGATTTGCAAATGGCCCGGGCCAGAGGTTCATTTGCGGTGCCGCTGAAAATTTTCACAATAATTGTATTTCTGGTTAAAACGGAAAAACCGCCGCTGCCGGCGGATGAAATTGCAGCGCGCACTTTAACAACGAACGCCCCCGACGCAAGTGCATTCTGCAAATCATCGCGCGCCGGCGGCGGTTTTGAGCCAGCAGGGCACGCAGGCTTTCACTGAATTTCGCGGGACAGGACATTCCGGCGAACCAGCCGGAGCGATGGGGAAAATGGCTGGCCGACAACCAAGCCGGAGTTGCGGTGGAACAGCACCCGGATGAGCCTCGGACGGGCGGGCTGGGAACGAACCGGCTGCGGTGGCTCAAGACGAACCATCCGCCCCCGGGCACCCGCCTGGAAAATTCTGCTCATCAAGGCAGAGAAACCGAGCGATAGAATCGCCGGTTGAACTGGCTCGCGTTGGTATCCACAAACGTGAACGGGGCCGTATTTGTCTGCAACGGAACCCAATTAATCATGTTGGTGGATGCCTGAACCACATATTGGTAGCCCGACACGCCCGTAACCGTCAGAGCGAACTGGCCGCCGGCATGGGCGGCTGAGGCCAGGCTGGACACCGCCGTGGGATACACCACCAACGAGGCTGTGCTGTTGGTTGAACCGGCAACGTTGGACACCGCCACAGAATAGGTGCCGGCTTGATTGGTGGTGATCCCGCTTAAGGTCAACGCGGCATTCGTTGCCGAGGCCAGGTTGGCGCCATTGAATTTCCATTGGTATTGCAACGGAGCGGTTCCAGTGGCTGCGATGCTGAGCGTCACGGTTTTGCCGGCCAAAACAACATTATTGGTCAACGGACTCATCAACGATGGCTTGCTGGCACCCTGGGAAAGAACGGTGACCGTGAAGGTTCGGGTTATGATGTTGTTGCTTGCACCGCCATCGTTGACGGTGACGGTAATGGTCCCCGTTCCCGTGGCATTGGCGGCCGGGGTGAAATACAACGTGCCGTTGGTGCCCGGGCTGATGTAGCGAACGGCTGGAGTGGGTATCAAAGCCAGATTGCTCGAAACCGCAGTGACGGTCAGCGTCTGGACTTCATTGGCCGCGCCGGAGGTGATGCCGGACAAGCCCACCAGTTGCTGACCGGCATTTACATTGATGGTCAAATTGGTGATGGGATTCAGCGTCGGCGGCTGGTTCCCGTCAGTAACCGTAACCGTAAATGTGCGGGTGACGATGTTGTTGCTCGTGCCGCCGTCGTTGACGGAAACAGCGATAGTCGCCGTTCCCGTGGCATTGGTCGTCGGCTTGAAAGTCAAAGTGCCGTTGGTGCCCGGGCTGGTGTAAGTGACCGCCGGATTGGGTATCAAAGTCAGATTGCTCGAAACCGCGGTAACGGTCAGCGTCTGGATTTCATTCGTCGCGCCGGAGGTGATGCCGGACAAACTCACCGTTTGCAGCCCGGCATTTTTACTGATGGTCAAATTGCCGATTGGATTCAGCGTCGGCGGCTGGTTCACGGGGTTGACCGTGACCGTGAAGATTTTCGTAACAATATTGTCGCTCGTGCCGCCGTCGTTGACGGTAACGGCGATGGTTGCCGTTCCATAGCCATTAGCTGCCGGTGTAAAGGTCAACGTGCCGTTGGTGTTCGGGCTGGTGTAGGCGACCGTTGGATTAGGTATTAATGTCAGGTTGCTGGAAACCGCGGTAACCGTCAGCGTCTGGATTTCGTTGGTCGCGCCGGAAGTGATGCCGGACAAACTCACCGTTTGCAGCCCGGCGTTTTCATTGATGACGAGGTTGCCGGGAGCGTTCAATGTCGGCGGCTGGTTCACGGGGTTGACCGTGACCGTGAAGGTTTTTGTGACGATGTTGCTGCTCGCGCCACCATCATTGACGGTGACCGCGATGGTTGCCGTTCCGTAGCCATTGGCAACCGGCGTAAAGGTCAAGGTGCCATTGGTGTTCGGGCTGGTGTAAGTGATCGTCGGATTGGGTATCAATGTCAGGTTGCTCGAAACCGCAGTGACGGTCAGTGTCTGATTTTCATTGGTCGCGCCGGAGGTGATGCCGGATAAACTCACCGTTTGCAACCCGGCATTTTCGTTGATGCTCAGATTGCCGGGAGCGTTCAACGTCGGCGGCTGGTTGGTGCCATTGACGGTGACCGTGAAGGTTTTGGTGACGATGTTGTTGCTCGTGCCGCCGTCGTTGACGGTGACCGCGATGGTCGCCGTTCCCGTGGCATTGGCCACCGGCGTAAAGGTCAACGTGCCGTTGGTGTTCGGGCTGGTGTAAGTAATCGTCGGATTGGGTATCAAAGTCAGATTGCTGGAAACCGCGGTAACCGTCAGCGTCTGGATTTCGTTGGTCGCGCCGGAAGTGATGCCGGACAAACTCACCGTTTGCAGCCCGGCGTTTTCATTGATGACGAGGTTGCCGGGAGCGTTCAATGTCGGTGGCTGGTTCACGGGGTTGACCGTGACCGTGAAGGTTTTTGTGACGATGTTGCTGCTCGCGCCACCATCATTGACGGTGACCGCGACGGTCGCCGTTCCCGTGGCATTGGCCACCGGCGTAAAGGTCAAGGTGCCATTGGTGTTCGGACTGGTGTAGGCGACCGTTGGATTGGGTATCAATGTCAGGTTGCTCGAAACCGCGGTGACGGTCAGTGTCTGATTTTCATTGGTCGCGCCGGAGGTGATGCCGGATAAACTGACAGTTTGCAACCCGGCATTTTCATTCATGACGAGGTTGCTGATCGCATTCAGCGTCGGCGGCTGGTTCACAATCGGAGCGTTCAGGGGAACCATGTAGGACACTTCGCTGGAGAAGGGACTTTCCGCACCCGAAGAAGAATAGGTTGTCGCCGCAAAATAGTAGGTGGCTCCCTCGACCAGGCCGGAAATGGTTGCATTCGTTGCGTTGCCAGCACAAATCTCGTTGGTATAGGTGCCGCTCGCTCCACCGTAATAAACGTTGTAACCCGCGACAATTGGATTGGTGCTTGCGTTCCAAGCCAGGGCCACACTCCCGGTTGCGAAGGCGGAAAGCGGCATGACCGCAAACAAGGCGCTGAAAAGAAAAGAGCCGAAAAGAACGCGCCTTGACCTTGCAAATACTTCCTCTTGGTACATCACGCTGGTTCTCTATGCATATGGCTTGCCAACCTGATGATGGAACCGCAGGAAATTTTTGGAAACGTGTGGCAAACTTTGGGACAAGGGAAATTGCCATTTTTATGCTAAAACCAATGCATTCAATTATTTTTGCCACCCTGTCTCAATTGGCGGTATTCCACCGGGTCCTGATGAAAAGTCTTCAAGACAGGGGTTGTCTTGAAAAAGAGCATTCTGTTTGTGAATTGCCGAGCCGAAGATTCCTTGGCCGCGCGGTTGAAAGCTCGCCGTTTGCAGGCTGCTTGTTCGCCCGCCGAATCAGCTGAATCACCCCGCCGGCCTCACCGCGTAATCCAACCGCCGCCGACCACCAGGTCGTCCTGGTAAAACACCGCCGCCTGGCCGGGCGTGATGGCGCGCTGCGCTTCATGCAATTTTACCTTCGCGCTGCCATTGACCGCCGGTGTTACCGTCGCCGCCGTGCCGGGATGGTTGTAACGGATTTTTACCGTGGCTTCGATTTTCTCCGGCGGCGCGTCGAACGGAATCCAGTTGCAGCGCTCCACCGTGAATTCATCGCGATCCAGCGCCGAGTCGTCGCCCACAACAACGCGGTTGTTTGCCGCATCCAGTTCGATCACATAGACCGGCTTGGGCGTGGTGATGCCCAATCCCTTTCGCTGGCCGATGGTGTAAAACTCAATGCCGTCGTGGTGGCCGAGGACGCGCCCGTGCAAATCCACAATCTCGCCGCGATGCTTCTGCGCGAGGTTCGCCTCCCGGAGAAACTTTCCATAATCGTTGTCCGGCACGAAACAAATTTCCATGCTTTCCTTTTTTTCGGCGGTCTTCAGTTCGCGCCGGCGGGCGGCTTCACGCGTGTCGCTCTTGGTCTGGTCGCCCACCGGGAACAAGGCGCGGGACAACTGGTCCTGCCGGAGTGAAAATAAAAAGTAGCTCTGGTCCTTGCGCGGATCGCGTCCGCGCTTAAGGAGCGTGCGTCCGTTGGCGCGTTCCAGCCGCGCGTAATGACCCGTGGCGACGTATTGCGCGCTGAACTGGTCCGCCCTCTGCAGCAGCGTGCCGAATTTCAGATGTTCGTTGCACAGGATGCATGGGTTGGGGGTGCGTCCGGCCCGGTATTCGGCGGCAAAACGGCTGATGACCTCCTTTTGAAACTCCTCCGCGTCGTCAATCATGTGAAACGGGATGCCCAGGTGGTCGCACACCGCGCGCACGTCGGCCATCGCCCGAGACCCGCAGCACTTGAACAAGTCCTGCGCGGGCGAAAAGCAGTCCTGCTTCCACAGCTTGAGCGTGACGCCGATCACGTCGTAGCCTTGCTCGACCAGCAAGGCCGCCGCCGTGGAGGAGTCCACCCCCCCGCTCATGCCGCAGACAACGCGCTGACGCTTTTGCGAATTCACAGCCCGACATTATACCATGCCCGGGCGGCGTGTAAAATGGTTTGCGAAGTGCGACGAACGAAAAGCTATCGTGATTTTTCCGTGTCAAAATCTTCTTTAGCTTTGTCGAATTGCTTCAATGCCTCGTAACATTGTCCTCGGTGTTGGTGAACCAACTCAATTTTCGGATCAAGACGGAGTGCCTCGTCATAGTCAGCGATAGCCTTGAGATAATCTTTTTTATACCACTGATATGCTCGCCCCCGATAATAAAAAGCCATTGCAAGCGATTTATCTTTGCCATCAATGAGATTAGAATAGTCAGCATTGCCTTCGATGACTGTGGTGTAGTCAGCGATGGCATTGTCATATTGACGCAACTCCTCGTAGCAAAGTGCTCGATTAAACCGGCCAGAGTAATCAGTTGATTTGAGGTTGAGAAATTGACTGTAATTGGTTGCCGCTTTTGAATAATCCCTTTGTTTCATTGGCAAATCACCATAATAAAGGCTGGCGCGGCTGAACAAAGCGTCCGCGAATTTTGGATTCAGTTCTATCGCCTTGTTCAAATCGGTGAGTTCGGCTTCGTATTCGCGCGCCATGTAATGTTTCATCGCTGACTGGTAAAAATTCTGCGCTTCTGATAAATACGATTGATTAACTTTCTTGACGATGATTGTTGTAGTTCCAGCAGCTAAAATTGCTGCCGCGCCGACCACAATTGCCGTTTTTGCTTTTGTCCATGCCATAATTTTCAATGCTCCTTGGATGAGGGTTAAGGTTGAGCCGCTGGCCGCCGCGCCTTTGGTGATCGCGACCGCCGTTGCGGTTTTTGCCAGCAGGGCCGGCGCAGCTTGAACGGAGTTGGCGGATATTGCCGCCGTCAGAACCGCCGCCGGAACCACGACGCCGCGCTTCGTGAAGAACCGCCGCAGTTTTTCCACCGCGCGCAGGACGCGCCTTTGCGCCGCCGCCTCGCTTACGCTTAACGCCGCCGCGACTTCGCCAACATTTTTGTCTTTGAAAAATCGCAGCATTACGGCGTCGCGATCCTTTTTTCCCAGCCGCGACATGGCTTCGTCCAGCAAAGGCGCGAGTTGATTCCAGGCTGCAGCCTCGGCGGATTCCTGAAGGGTGGATTGCATATAGGCCTCCTGTTCGCGAAATTGACGGCGGCGTTCCCCGCGCAGGAAACTCAACGCCGTCAGCCGCGTCGTTTCATGCAGCCAGCCTTCCAGGACGGTGTCCGGGCGGAGGCCGGCGGCTTTGCGGGCGAGGATGACAAAAACCGCCTGCGTGATTTCCTCGGCGTGGGCGGCAATCCCGACGTGACGAAACGCCACCGAATAAACCAAGTTGATGTGCCGCTGCACCAGCTCGGCAAAGGCTGCTTCCGAGCCTTGCCGGTCGTAATCCCGCAACAATTCCATGTCGCTCACATCGGGCATTTGACTATTTATTGCCGATGGACGCGAAATCAGACATTTATTTTTTCGATCTTTTTGAGGCCGACGCCTTCCGAACGGATCGAGTGAATTCGTGGCGGTGCTTGTTACGCGAGAAAAGCGGCGGAGGGCCGCCGCACTCCAAAACGCAAAGCGTTTACCAGCGACTTGCGAATTGCGCAAAGCGTCTTGGACAGCGCCAGTCCTCTGGCGCTTTCAAAGGGCACAGGAAGATTTGTCATTTGCGACCGTCCCGCCATAACGAATGACTTGATTCGATCAGCAACCACCTATTCGTAGCAGACACAGCGAACAGCTTGCAATTCAGCGAACAGTCAAATTGGAGAACGTGGCATCACAGGGAACGTCGCCCCAACCATACACTCGAAGACCAATGAACCCAGAGGCAAAGGTCGTATCGTTGGCCCTCAAAATGGTGACATCGTTCAAGCGAACATCAAGCCGCCGCCCTTTGGCGCTAAAGGTTAATTTTTCCACTTGCCCCGACGCTGAAAGTCCCCGCCTTTTGAAAATGGCGAGCTCCCGCTCCTCTCCGGATATTCTTCTTAACAAAGTTATTTTGGAGGTGTCTCTCATGGCCGTCGGGGTGCCATCGGGAACGAAAGCGGCGAGGTAACCATTATCGGCGTCCTGCATGCGCAACGCCAGAGACGCTTCGTGGTTGGTGGTACTGACCATGGCTGAAACGGTGACGTCGCCATATTGCCTGGTGGAGGCCAGAATGCTGTCTCCGTCGGTCGTATGTCCGTAGATTGTGTTATTGGCCCAATTCCATTGGTCGCTTTTTCCGCTCAATATTGACCAGTCTTTGGGAATGCCCTGAATGTGAACGGGCTGGTTTGTGTTGCAGACGATGATGGTTGTTGTTCCCGCCGCCACCAGCACACACGCGCCGGTAACCACCGCCATTTTTGCTTTTGTCCATGCCATAATTTTCAAGACTCCTTTCACGAGGGTTAAAGTTGAACCGCTGGCCGTCGCGCCTTTCGCCACCGCCACAGCAATCACGGACTTTGCCAGCACCACCGGCGCGACCTGGACGGAGTTGGTTGAAATTGTCCCGGCGATGATGGCCGTGGTCGAACTCACGCCCCGCTTCGTGAAAAATTGCCGCAGCTTTTCCAGCGCCCGGTTCACGCGCATCTTCGCCGCGTCTTCGCTCGCGCCCAGCGCCGCGCCGACTTCCTTGAAATTTCGGCCTTCAAAAAATCGCAGCACCAGGGCGTCATGATCTTTTTGACCGAGTTTTTCCATCGCCCCGTCCAGCAACGGCGCGATCTGTTGCCAAGTTTCGTCTGATGCCGGTTCGTTCAAAATGTTTTGCATGAATGCCTCCTGTTCGCGGCGTTGCCGCCGCCGTTGAATGGTCAGGGCATTGGCGCTCGCATAGCGCGCCGTGCGGCAAAGCCAGCCGCTTAAAATGGTCTTCGGGCCGAGCGACCCCGCCTTGCGCGCCAGAATGATGAACACCGCCTGCGTGATTTCCTCGGCCAGATGCGGGTCGCGCACCTGCCGCAATGCCACGGAATAAACCAGATTGACGTGGCGCGACACGAGCGCGGCAAACGCCTCCTCGGAATTGCCCCGGGCATATTCCCGCAGCAGGGTCAGGTCGTCATTCATGGGTTCATTTATACATCTACGCCGCCGCGAAAAGGTAACAGATTATTTTTGGCATTGTAGCGGCGGTCTGTGACCGTCGCAATTTCCCTGAAGATTTGAAGATGGCGACGCTCACAGAGCGCCGCTACAACCGTTTTGCAGGATTTTCGACATTTTCGAGGACGAGGACGAGAACGAGGACGATTTCGAGATTGGAAATGTGCCTCTCCAAAAAACATTTAATTGCGAAACAGCGTAATTTATGTCAAGAATTAGAGAACGAAGGCGTCAATCGCCAGGAAATGACCAGTAAAACAACGCAGAGACACAACCAACCGGCGCGGGTGCAAGCCGTCGCGCCACCGAAACAAGGACTTTACGATCCACGCTTCGAGCATGATTCGTGCGGTGTGGGCTTTGTGGTCAACATCAAGGGCAAAAAATCGCACCCCATCGTCCAGCAGGCGCTCCAGGTGTTGCGCAACCTCCAGCATCGCGGCGCGTGCGGTTCCGAGGCGAACACCGGCGACGGCGCGGGCATTCTGATGCAGGTCCCCCACGCGTTTTTGGAGCAGGCGTGCCGCGAAATGAAGTTCAACCTGCCCGGCCCGGGCGAATACGGCGTCGGCATGGTCTTTCTCCCGCCGCATCCCACGGAACGCTACAAGTGTGAGGTGCTGTTTGAGGATATCGTCGCCACGGAAGGTCTGCGACTGCTCGGCTGGCGGACCGTGCCCACCGAACACAGTTCGCTCGGGCAGACCGCCATCGCGTCCGAACCCATCGTCCGCCAGGTGTTCATCGCACGGCCCGACGGCCTCGCTGACGATCTGGCATTTGAGCGCAAGCTCTACGTCATCCGCAAACTGGCGAAGCGGGGCATCCGCACCGCGGGACTCAGTGGCGGTGAAAAGTTTTACGTCTGCAGCCTGTCCGCGAAAACGATGATCTACAAGGGCATGTTGATGCCCGACCAGGTGGAACATTATTATCCGGACCTCGCGGACCCGTCGCTCGAAAGCGCGCTGTGCCTCGTGCATTCGCGGTTCAGCACGAACACGTTTCCCACCTGGGAACGCGCGCATCCGTACCGTTACGTGGCCCACAACGGCGAAATCAACACTCTGCGCGGCAACATCAACTGGATGCACGCCCGCCAGTCGCTGTTCGCGTCCGATTTGTTCGGCGACGATCTCAAAAAGCTGCTGCCGGTCATCAACGAGGACGGCAGCGACTCGGCCATGTTTGACAACGCGCTCGAATTTCTCGCACTCTCCGGCCGCACTCTGCCACACGCCGTGATGATGATGATTCCCGAGCCATGGGAACGGCACCAGAGCATGGACGCGGAAAAGCGGGCGTTCTACGAATATCATTCCTGCCTGCAGGAGCCTTGGGACGGCCCCGCCTCCATCGCGTTCACCGACGGTGTGCGCATTGGCGCAACCCTGGATCGCAATGGACTGCGGCCGTCGCGTTACTACGTGACAAAGGACGACCGGGTGATCATGGCCAGCGAAGTCGGTGTGCTCGATCTGCCGCCGGAAATGATCATCCAAAAAGGCCGCCTGCAACCCGGCCGGATGTTCCTGATTGACACCGAGCAGGGCCGCATCGTGTCGGACGAGGAACTTAAGGCCAAAGTCGCCCGGGAGCATCCGTATCAGGTCTGGCTCGATCAGAACCACGTGCTGCTGGAAGATTTGCCCGAGCCGCCGCATGTTCACGAACCGGATCACCAGACGGTGTTCCAGCGCCAGCAGGCGTTCGGCTACACGTTTGAAGACCTGCGGTTCATCCTGGGTCCCATGGCCAGCGACGGAGTACAGCCGCTCGGCTCAATGGGCACGGACACGCCGCTGGCGGTGCTCTCGAACAAGCCGCAACTGCTCTACAATTATTTTAAACAGCTTTTCGCGCAGGTCACCAACCCGCCGATTGATCCCATCCGCGAGGAAATCATCACCTCCACGGAAACAATGGTCGGCTCGGAGGGCAATTTGCTCAAGCCCACGGCCGAAAGCTGCCGCATGATCAAGCTGGAGCATCCCCTCCTCACCAACGAGGATCTGGAAAAGTTACGCCATGTCAACCATCCCGGCTTCAAAGCCTTTTCAATACCAATATTGTTTCCGGCGGATCTCGGCACAAAAGGACTCGAAAGCGCGCTTGATATGATATTCATGGTGGCGGATAAAGCCATCGAGAGTGGAGTAAACATCATCATTCTTTCCGACCGTGGCATCAGCGCCAAAAGTGCACCGATTCCCGCGATGCTCGCCGTGGCGGGCCTGCATCATCATCTCATCCGGCAGGGCACGCGCACACGCGTCGGACTGGTGCTCGAATCGGGCGAGCCGCGCGAGGTTCACCATTTTGCGCTGCTCATCGGCTACGGTTGCAGCGCCATCAATCCCTACCTCGCATTCGAATCGCTCGACGACCTGATTCACGAAGGCCTGCTGCCCGGTTTGGATCACAAGACCGCCGTCAAGAAATACATCAAGGCGGTCGTCAAGGGCGTTGTGAAGACGATGGCCAAGATGGGCATCTCGACCGTCCAGAGCTATCGCGGCGCGCAGATTTTTGAGGCCATCGGCCTGAACCACAACGTCATTGACCGTTATTTCACCTGGACGGTGTCGCGCGTCGAGGGCGTCGGCCTGGACGTGCTGACCGAAGAGGCGCTGGCCCGCCATCGTCAGGCATTTTCCGACCGCCCGGTCAACAACGTGGCGCTGGACACCGGCGGCCAGTATCAATGGCGCAGCGATGGCGAGTTTCACCTGTTCAATCCGCAGTCCATCCACAAGCTGCAGCTCGCCTGCCGCCTCGGCAGCTACGAACGGTTCAAGGAATACTCCGCGCTGATCAACAACCAGGCGCAAAACCTCTGCACGCTCCGCGGACTGCTGGAATTCAACTGGGCGGAGAAATCCGTGCCCATCGAGGAAGTCGAGCCGGTTGAGGAAATCGTGAAACGGTTCAAGACCGGCGCGATGAGCTACGGCTCGATCAGCCAGGAAACGCACGAGGCGCTCGCCATTGCCATGAACCGCCTCGGCGGCAAAAGCAACACCGGAGAGGGCGGCGAAGACCCGGAACGCTACACCTGGACGAACGAGCGCGGCGACTCGAAGAACAGCGCCATCAAGCAGGTCGCCTCCGGCCGCTTCGGCGTGACGAGCAATTATCTCATCAACGCGAAGGAGCTGCAGATCAAGATGGCCCAGGGCGCGAAGCCGGGCGAAGGCGGCGAACTGCCGGGCCGCAAGGTTTATCCGTGGATCGCCAAAACGCGGCTCACCACGCCCGGCGTCGGTTTGATTTCACCGCCACCGCACCATGACATTTATTCCATCGAAGACCTCGCCCAGTTGATCCACGACTTGAAGAACGCGAACCGTAACGCACGGGTGAGTGTGAAGCTGGTCGCGGAGGTCGGCGTGGGCACCGTCGCCGCCGGCGTCGCCAAGGCGCACGCCGACGTGGTGCTCATCAGCGGTTACGACGGCGGCACGGGCGCGTCTCCGCTCTCGTCCATCAAGCATTCGGGCATTCCGTGGGAGCTTGGTTTGGCCGAAACGCACCAGACGCTCGTGCTCAACAATCTTCGCAGCCGCATTTACGTCGAGGCTGACGGCCAGCTCAAGACGGGCCGCGACGTGGCCATTGCCGCGCTGCTCGGGGCGGAGGAATTCGGGTTTGCCACCGCGCCGCTCGTCACGCTGGGCTGTCTCATGATGCGTGTGTGCCATTTGAACACCTGCCCGGTGGGCGTGGCCACCCAGGATCCGCAGCTCCGCAAATTTTTCTCAGGCAGCCCCGACCACGTGGTCAATTTCATGCGGTTCATCGCCGCGGAATTGCGCGAAATCATGGCCAAACTCGGCTTCCGGACGATAAATGAAATGATTGGCCGCACGGACAAGCTGGCCCCGCGAAAGGCGATTGAGCATTGGAAGGCGAAGGGCCTCGACTTCACGAGCATTTTGCAGCGGCCTGATGTCTGGCCGGAGGTCATCCGCTACCGGCAGATTGACCAGGATCACGGCATCAAAAATTCGCTCGACGTGATGCGGCTGCTCGACATCTGCGAGCCGGCCATCGAACGCGGCGAGCGCGTCCATGCCGATTTGCCGATCCGCAACGTCAACCGCGTCGTGGGCACCATCACCGGCAGCGAGGTGACGAAGAAATGGGGCCCGGCCGGCCTGCCGGAGGACACAATTAATCTCAAATTCACGGGCAGCGCGGGCCAGAGCTTCGGCGCGTTCATTCCCAAGGGCATGACGCTCGAACTCGAAGGCGACGCGAACGATTATCTGGGCAAGGGCCTCAGCGGCGGAAAAATCATCGTTTATCCCTCGAAAAGGTTCGGCGTTTGTCGCCGGAGAAAACATCATCATTGGCAACGTGGCATTCTACGGCGCCACGAGCGGCGAGGCGTTCATTTGCGGCATGGCGGGCGAACGGTTCGGCGTGCGCAACAGCGGCGTGAACGCGGTCGTCGAGGCCATCGGCGATCACGGTTGTGAATACATGACCGGCGGGCGCGTGATTGTGCTGGGCCGGACCGGGCGCAACTTCGCCGCGGGCATGAGCGGCGGCATCGCCTACATCCTCGACGAAGCCGGCGATTTCCCGGCACATTGCAACCAGGAAATGGTAAGCCTCGAAAAACTGAAGGACGCCGACGAAATTGAGATGATCTGGAAATTGATCCAGCGCCATCAGGCCTACACGAGAAGCGAACGCGCGGCGAAGGTACTCGCGGATTGGAAAAAAATCGTGCCGAAGTTCGTTAAGGTGCTGCCCAAGGATTACCAGCGCGTACTCGAATCCATGAAGAAGGTGAAGGAACTGGGTCTGACCGGCGACGAAGCCGTCATGGCCGCGTTCGAGGAAAACGTCCGCGACGTGGCGCGTGTCGGCGGAGGATGAAAACAAAGCTGAAGGCTAAAGGCTAAACGCCGAAAGAAACCCCAATGACGAATGAAATCCGAATATCAAATGCCGAATGCCGGTGTATATGTGGTTGGCGCTCGCCCAAACGCTTGCTGTTTTCGGATTTCGGATTTCGGGCTTCTTTCGTCATTCGTCATTCGTCATTCGGATTTTGAATACCGGGCGGCAAAATTGCATACTGATTTCTAACAATCATGGGCAAACCCACAGGATTCATCGAGTATCTGCGCGAACTGCCGGCGGACCGCCCGGCGGCGGGACGCATTGCGGACTGGAAGGAATTTCACCTGCACCTGCCGGAGGCCGGCCTGCGCAAGCAGGGCGCGCGCTGCATGGATTGCGGCACGCCCTTCTGCCACACCGGCACGCTCCTCAGCGGCATGGCCAGCGGCTGCCCCATCCATAATCTCATCCCGGAATGGAACGACCTCATCTATCGCGGACTCTGGAAGGAAGCGCTCGAACGGCTGCACAAAACGAATAATTTCCCCGAATTCACGGGCCGCGTCTGCCCGGCGCCGTGCGAAGGCTCGTGCGTGCTCGGCATCAATGCCCCGCCAGTCACCATCAAAAACATCGAGTGCGCCATCATTGACCGCGGCTGGGACGAAGGTTGGGTCACCGCCGAACCGCCCGGGCAGCGCACCGGCAAAAAAGTGGCAGTGGTCGGCTCCGGTCCGGCGGGATTGTGCGCCGCCGCGCAATTGAACAAAGCCGGCCACAACGTCACCGTTTTCGAACGCGCCGACCGCCCCGGCGGGCTGCTCATGTACGGCATCCCGAACATGAAGCTCGACAAGGAACAGGTCGTCCTGCGCCGCATCAAACAGCTCGAAGCCGAAGGCATCCGGTTCGTTTGCAACACCGAAGTCGGCCCGGTTTTAGGTAGGGCGGGCAGTCCTCTGCCCGCCGCGGATACGGACAACGGCGCGCACGGAGTGACGCGCCCTACCAAACAAATTTACCCGGCCAATCAGTTGCTCCAGGAATTCGACGCCATCATTCTCGCGACCGGCGCCACCAAGCCGCGCGATCTGCCGATTGAAGGCCGCCAATTCAAGGGCGTTCACTTCGCAATGGAATTTCTCACCGCGAACACGAAAAGCATTCTCGACGGCAAAAAGAACGGCGGTTTCATTTCCGCCGCCGGCAAGGACGTCATCGTCATCGGCGGCGGCGACACCGGCACGGACTGCGTGGGCACCTCGATGCGTCATGGCTGCGCGAGTTTGGTGCAGGTGGAAATTTTGCCCCAGCCGCCGGAAGAGCGTGCCGTGGACAATCCGTGGCCCGAATGGCCCAAGGTTTACAAAATGGACTATGGCCAGGAGGAGGCTGCCGCAAAATTCGGCGCCGACCCGCGCATTTATCTCACCACCGCGACGAAGTTTGAAGGCGATGCGAATGGCCAGGTGAAAGCCGTCCACACCGTGCAGGTGGAATGGGAGAAAAACGACAAGGGCCAGTTCATTCCGAAAAACGTGCCCGGCACGGAAAAGGTTTTGCCCGCGCAACTGGTGCTGCTGGCGATGGGCTTTCTCGGGCCGGAACAGCCATTGCTCGACGCGCTCAAGCTGGAACGCGACCCGCGCACAAACGTGAAGGCTGAATTCGAAAAATACTCGACAAACATCAAAAATGTGTTTGCCTGTGGTGATTGCCGCCGCGGCCAGAGCCTGGTGGTATGGGCCTTCAACGAAGGCCGCGGCGCGGCCCGTGAGTGCGACCGCTATTTGATGGGCACAACGGATTTGCCGTAACAACCCAAGTTAAATTGGCAGTCGAGTTGCCAGTCGGGGCCATTGAACTCGTTCGGATCATGAGGACAAACTTTTTTTCAATTGTGCTGTTTCTTGTGCTGGTTATTTCGTCGCAGAACGCGAGCGCCGTAACCGTCTATTTTAACGATGCCGATCGCGGGCCGGCCACCAGCCTGCAAATCGGGGATGTCACGGTTTCGGTGATCGCGTTTGCTTCAACGACAAGCGCGGCGACGGTTGCGGGTCAAGGATTGGGTCTCGACGGCGGCATGGGTCAAATCTACGACTTCGACGAGCAAATCACCCAAATCAACGGGGACCATGTCAATTATGGTTACAACGACTTTCAAGAACCCGGCCTCCTTGAATTAACGGTGCCCGGCACAATTGACTCCATCACCCTGTTGCCATTTGCCCGGGTGTACTCTCCGTCTGGTGACCTGCTTCCGGACCAGCCGCAGTTCGACATCTACTGCACCCTGAGTTTTGTATCGGACCACCCGCAAGCATCTCCTGGGATGGCGACCACGCTCTATTGGAATGGTCCCGGAAGTGTTTCCACCGTTGACATTGGCATAGGTCACAACTTGCCGCCGGACTACTGGCTCAACCTGGATGCCGGGGACACGGCTGAACTGGGCTTCACAATTCTGTCGTTGGATTACACCCCCGTTCCTGAACCCAGCGCCGTTTGCCTGTTTGTCGCCGGTTCGTTCGCCCTTTTGTATGCGAACCGGAAACGAATGAAACACACGAATCTGCCGTAAGCTGCACTTTAACGCAGAGACACTGAGAACGCATAATTCCTTCTCCGCATCAGATGGGGAGAAGGTGGCCGGAGGCCGGATGAGGTGAACCGCAGATAACGCTGATGGACGCAGATCTGAATAGTTCCTTCATCGCCCACATCCGCGCCCTTTCAACTCCAGATTCTTCAGCCAGGAAAAATCCTCCCGCTGCCCGGGGCTGAAATTTCGCGGATTATACAGCCACAGTTGTCGCATCCCCTTGAGTGTCTCGTCTCCCTCGGCCAGCAACTCCTTGTGCTCCTGGCGACGCACCTTGTCCACTGACTCGTTCAAATATTTGCTGACGCGAAACCGGTCATGCACGATGTCCGCCTCCGGCACCTGCTTTTGGATCGTTTGAATAAACGGCTCCCACATGTCCACTGCCACCGCCTCCACTGTCGCCTTCTGTTCCAAACTGAGTGTTTCCCACAACTGATCCGCCGCCTCGCTGGTGCGTCCTCCACCACCTCCAGCACCCGTGACTGGTCCAAGTCCGTCAACAGCGTGATGTGGGAATGCCCGCGCTTCCAGTTACGCACCGGGCTGGCGCTGATGATTGTGTGAACGGCTTTCAGCCTTTGAAAATTGGGTTGTCAGCGGCTTGTTTTTTGTCATGCTCCCCGCACGGACCATGCGGAACAGATTCCCAATCTATTTTGGCCGGTGGATGTTCTGGCTGGGATTATTTCTGTGCTTCACGGCCCGGGCGGCGGATTCTCCCATTTCCGAATCCAAAGTCACCGTGGCTCCGCCCGATGGCTGGGTGAAACCCAATTTCTTCGAGCGCGCGTTGCAGAACGCCCCAATGCCGGCCGGCGAAAACGAGCGCTGGCTGTTGCTTGAAACGGAAATCAATGTTCCCGAAAGTGCGACCTTCCAACACCGGGTTAAACAAATTTGCAGTTATGCCGGCGTGCAGAACGGCGCGCAAATCTCCCTGGATTTTGACCCCGGCTATGAATCGCTGCAACTGCACTGGATAAGAATCTGGCGCGGCACGAATTTTCTCAACCAGCTCGAACGGGACAAAATCAAAGTCATCCAGCAGGAGCGCGATCTGGAACGATATGCCCTCAACGGCGAGTATTCCGCGATTCTGGTGCTGGAGGATGTCCGCGTGGGTGACGTCATTGATTACGCCTTTACCTTCCAGGGGGTCAACCCGGTGTTTGGCGGCCGGTTCGCGCGCTCCATTCAGCTTCAATCTGAGGAGCCGATGGGACGTCTTCGTACCCGGCTGCTCTGGCCGGCGAAAAAGCGGCTCTATGCAAAATATCACGGAACCAGCGCGCAACCGGTGGTCATTCCCGGCAAGGAGGTCACCGAAGATCTGCTGGGATGCGAGACAGGTTCCGGGGCTGGCTTTGGAAGATTCCCTGCCGGTCTGGTATGAATGCCAGTCGTGGGTGCAGTTGAGCGACTTCCAAACCTGGGACGAAGTCAACCAATGGGCACTGACGCTTTTTCCAAGCGACTCCGTTCCGTCGCCGGAGTTTTCACAAAAGCTCGATGCGTGGCGGCGTCTTGCCAGCCCGGAGGAACGGGTCCTGGCCGTCCTGCGCTTTGTCCAGGATGAAGTGCGTTATTTTGGAATTGAAATGGGCGAAAAGTCCCACAAACCCTCGGACCCCTCGACGGTTTGCAACCGGCGATTCGGCGATTGCAAGGACAAGTCGTTTCTGTTTGTCACCGCCCTGCGGGCGTTGGGCATCGAAGCCTGGCCGGTGCTGGTCAACACCACCGAACGCCGCACTCTGGATCAATGGCAGCCGTCGCCGCTGGCGTTCGATCATGTCATTGCGGCGGTGCGCCTGAACGGCGAGCTCTACTGGTTCGATCCGACAATCAATTACCAGCGCGGGCCGCTGTCCGCCCGTTACCTGCCCGACTACGAGCGCGGTCTGATCATTAACCCGAAAACCGCCGGCCTGACCGTCATTACCAATACCAGCGCCGACCAAAGCCTGACCAGTGTGAGTGAATACTTTCAAGTGCGCGGCAGGGATGAACCCACCGATCTAAAAGTTGTGACCGTGGCCACCGGCGGCGACGCGGATGCCCTGCGGGAACAGTTCGCCACCAACGGCCGGGATAAAATCCAGAAAAGCTACCAGGATTTTTATTCCCGATACTATCCGCAGATCAAGATTGCGCAGCCCGTTCAGTTTGCCGATGACGAGCAGCAAAACCGGATCGAGATGACCGAGTTTTACACCGTTGAAAAAATGTGGACGCGGTCCGCCGACGACAAACGGTTCTGGTGCGAATTCTCCCCGCACACGATCACCAGCCTCCTGTATCAGAAACCCAGGGACAAGGACCGGACCATGCCGCTGGCCCTGGAATATCCCGAACACCGGATTTTCCGCGCCGAGGTGACTTTGCCGTCAGCCTGGCCGGCGGACAAACGGAACAAGACGATTTCCGGCCCCGAGTTTTTCTTTCAACGTCAAGTGACCGTCTCCGGGCGCAAGCTGGTCATGGAAGCGGAATACCGCACCTTTGCCGACTCCATACCGCCGGAGCGGGTGAAAAGCTATCTCCAGCAGCTTGACGAGGCCGCCCGCGCTTCCAGTTACGCTTTGGGCTGGCGCTGATGGGCGTGTGAGCCTGGAGGTGTTCAACCCTGCTTCTGGTTGTCTTGGATAAACGCGTTTGGTTTTTCAACCGCTGATGAACGCAGATTCATACTATTTAGCATTCAATCTAACATTAACAATCCAATCAAAACCGGTGAGGGATTGGATTTGGGCGGGTGAGGATTCCAGTTGGCAGAGGCGTTGTTCCAGGGCGTTTTCGACCGCGTCCATCGAGTCATAATCGTGATTGCCAAAGGGCTGCCGGCGCACTTCGCGCCAGACCAGTTCTTGGGGGTTGCATTGCGGGCTGTAAGCTGGCAGCCAGTCCAAGGTCAGGTTATCCGGCACGGCCAGCGCCTTGGCCTGATGCCAGCCCGCCCGATCCAGGAACATCAAAATATGTTCGTCGGGATGCCGCCGGGACACTTCCGCCAAATAGAACGACATGGCCACCGTGTCAGCGTGCGGCAGGATCAGACTGATGAGTTCGCCATCCTGCGGGCAGACGCTGCCAAAAACATGGGTGTATTGGCGCACCCGATGGGTGGATACTTGCGGACGGCAGCCGGAGGGAGCCCAGCACCGAATCGGATCGCTCATCCGGCCAAACCGGGCTTCATCCTCAAATATCAGCCGCAACGGTTGGTGTGGGAAGCCAGCCGCAACAGCGTCCACTTTGGCCTGAAGTTTTTTTAAAAGCGGCACGGGCCGCGGGGTTGTCTTTAGGGTGCTTGGGACGCGGAGTCACCCGCCGCCACTGGTGCCGGGCCAGCAGGCGACACACCGTCGAATCGGGCACCGAGCGCCCCAAGCGTTTCTCATAGTCCACTTTGATGCTGCGGGCCGTGATCAGTCTTCCCCGCCGGGCTTGCTCTTGCCAGCCAACCAGCACGGCTCGCTCTTGGGCCAAGGTTAGGTTTTGATGACGGCGTCCGCCTTTGGGACGGCCCTGACCGGCGGCCAGTCCTCCCCGCAGATATTCCGACCAGACACGCCGCACATGGCTGACGCTCAAGCCCACGGTCTGCGCAATGGCTTCGGTGGAGAGGTCTTGGCTGGCCCGCAGCCAGAGGCATTGGAGCCGTTGAAAGGCCGATTTGCCGGAAGCCGCCAGCATCGCGCGATGGATCGCGCCGACCTGCGCGGCGGGAATTTCAGTTCGAGGGCGCATAGATTGCCCTCACCCTACATTAATAGCCTATTGATTGCAAGTTAGTATCAAATGCATCGGCCTGTGGAAAAGTGTTAAAACCGATGAAATGCGCCAATTTTTTGCGATGGTTCTGGCTTGTGAATAACTGTTAATAACTTAGAATTGCCTTTGTGCTCGAAAGGGTTAAAACAATGGCTTCTATTCATATGACATCTATTGAGGTATCAAAGCTGCGGATTTTAGTTGTGGATGACGAACCGGCTGTCGGCGATACCGTCAAGATGTTGCTCAATATTGACGGGCATGAGGTGGAGACAGCCAACAGCAGCACGGAGGCGCTGGGGTTGTTTGAATCAGGCCGGTTCGACTTGGTCTTCACCGACTTTGCCATGCCCGGAATGAATGGCCATCAACTGGCAGCCGCCATCAAGGCGGGTGCGCCGGATCAGCCGATTGTAATGATTACCGGACACGCCGGAACCCTGCACCCGTCACCCGATGTGGATTTGGTCATCGGCAAGCCCTTCCTTCTGGAACATCTGCGGGACGCCATAACCAAGGTGATGCCGGAAGAAAGCCTCACCGCTTAAGAAGAAGCTTAAGGCTAAAGGCTGAAATGAAAACTTTAGCCTTTAACTCTTTCATATCGGTCTCATATCGGTCCCCTTGATTTGACCACCGGTAACGGCACGGCAAGGAGGATGAACAGGCTTATGTCGGGCAACCCGCCACACGCACGTAGAAAACCAAGGTCGGAAGATTAAATGAAATTCCCCCGAAAACCTTTTCGGGGGAATTTCAATCGAGTGGGGGGATTAAAACTGGTTTTTTGTTTTGCGATTACGGAAGTTGTGCCGGTGCAACACCGCGATAATAGCGTTGCGGATAATTCTGCGCGTCGGTGTCAACAAACGTGAACAGCCCGTTGGCGTCGGTCGTATTCGTGCTGATGGACGACCAGCTGTGCATGTCGGACGAGGCCTGAAGCACGTAAACCTGGTTGGTGCTCCCGGACAGGGTGATGGCCGGATTCCCATCCTGCAGGGTGATGGAAACCGTGCTGGCGTTGGGGATGTTCGCCGGCAGCGGATCGGGGACATTGCCCGAGAAATTGAAGTTGATGGGGAACTGGTCGCCGGAACCCACCATGTTGACCGTTATCTGATGGATGCTGCCATCGGCGTTGGTTCCGCCATCCACAAAGCTGCCCAAGTCAAACGAAACCAGCACCGGCGGTGCGGCAGCTCCATTGATGGAGGGAATGCTGACTCCGTACATGTACTGGCTGCCATTTTCGAGGACCAGGTTTGCGTAACCGGCGGCTTCGCCGACGAAGGTCGCATTGCCGTTGTCGGTGTTGACCCGGTAAATGTCGGTATTCCCGCTGGTGTTGCTCAAGTAGAGATTGCCATCGGCGTCAAATCGGATGTTCTGCGCGAGGTTGAGATTGTAAGGACTGCCGAAACTGCCGACAAAGGATGCCGTCCCGCTGGTGGGATCAATGGTATAAAGTCCGTTCTGGGCCGCGCCGAACAACACGCCGTTGTTGGGATTAAAAGCGATGGATTCCAGACCGGGCACTTCCAGTGATGCGACCGTGGTGACCGTTCCGTCGGTTTTATCGAAGGTCACGAGGGATGAACCATTGTTGGCGATGCCGAACAAGGTTCCATCCGGGGCATAGGCGATGTCGTTGTAAAGCCCTCCGCCCAGATCGGCAATTTCGGTGAAGGTGCCGTTCATCAGATTGATGGTGCCGAAACCGTTGTTGCCGGTGTTGAACTCAACGGCGTAAACGTCGTTCTGTGCGCGCGCCGACATGGCCAGGCCGGCCACCAGCAAGGCACTGAATAAAAACAAATTCCGTGAATTTTTCATATGTTTCTCCTTTTTCACTTTCAAATTTCGTATCAGACAACCAACCAATTTCGTCATGCTGATATTTAACCGAAATCGGCCAAAAAGTAATAAATATGGGACACATTGCGTGATTTACGGGGTGAATTGCGCCCGGAGAGGGGCGAAATTGCAGAGGATATGGCCGCGTAAAAGGCCTTTAGTCTCACGTGGGGGGAAACATCGAACATACAATGACAGACCATGCAGTTGGCGTGACGGGAGAGTGAAAAATGGCCACGGCCATTTCGCTGCCATTTCGCTGCTTGACGTTGCCAGCGGATTTCCAGATGCTCCGCTGACCGCTCACAACCAAAGCGGCCAAACAACCAATATGAAATCATATTTTATTCCGGTCCTTGCTCTCGGATTGCTCGTGAGTTCCGCGTCGGCACAGGACAAACCCGATCTCACGAACCCAAAGCAGAAGACAAGCTATGCGATTGGTCTGAGCGTTGGCACGTCGCTCAAGCGGCAGGATATTGACGTGGATGTCAAGGCGCTGCATGCCGGCATCGCCGACGGGTTTGCCGGCACACCCGCGCTTACCGATGAGGAACAGAGGGCCGTGATAATGGACCTGCAAAAGAGCGCCATGTCCAAGATGGAGGAAAAAAACAAGGCCGCCGCAGTGACCAATCTCAAGGCCGGTGAAGATTTCCTCGCCGCGAATGCGAAGAAGGAGGGTGTAAAAACCACGGCCAGCGGGCTGCAATACAAGGTCATCAAATCCGGCTCCGGCCCATCGCCGAAAGCGACCGATACGGTCAAGGTGCATTATAATGGCACGTTGATTGACGGGACGGTTTTCGACAGTTCCATCCGCCGCGGATCGCCGGCCACCTTTCCCGTTGATGGCGTGATCCCGGGCTGGACGGAGGCGTTGCAACTCATGAAGGTGGGTGACAAGTGGCAGTTGTTCATTCCTTCCAAGCTCGCCTATGGCGAACAAGGCCCCGGCCCCATCGGCCCGAACGCAACGTTAATCTTCGATGTCGAATTGCTCGGCATCGAGAAACCAGAAGCGGCCAAGTAAGCGCACCCATTTTTTATCAGCGGCCCGTCGTCCGACGGGCCGCTTTTTTATTGGATCAGCGCGCCCCTGTTCAACCCAAAATACATCCAGTTTCGAAAAGCTTGGACGGTTCTGAAAGCCGCATCGAATTTCGGATGAGGACGAAGCGGCGGGCCGGCGCGGCATGAGAACGGATTGGATGGTTTACTTTTGGCGCGAGGCTGCTTGAATGGAATCATGTCCACGACATTGGCCGAACTCAAAAAGACCGCGATTGCCAATTCATTGCGGAACTGCCAGCTTTTCACCGGGCTGCCGCAGCCGGACCTGGAAAAAATTGCCGAAGTCTCGGTGATAAAATCACTGGAAAAGGGCGATTACCTCTTTCATGAAGGCGACGTGGCCTCGGGCTTTTACATCATCCAGCGCGGCGCGATGAACATCCATCGCGTCAACGCCGCAGGCAAGGAGCAGATCATCCACATCTTTCGCGCCGGCGAATCGTTTGCCGAGGCGGCGCTGGCGACACCGACCGGTTATCCCGCCGACGCGCGCGCTTTGGAACCCACGCAGGTGTTGCTGGTGCAAAAGGCGGGGATTTTGGAACTGCTCAAGCGCCAGCCGGAACTCGGGCTGCGGATGCTCGGCTCAATGAGCGGCCATTTGCGCGCGCTGATCGGGCAGATTGAAGACCTGACGCTCAAGGATGTGGAAACGCGCCTGGCCAACTGGCTGGTCAAGCGGTGTCCCAATCCACAAGGAGGGCGGCCGGTCAAAATCGAATTGACCATGACCAAGCGCGTACTGGCGGCAGAACTGGGAACGGTCGGTGAAACCTTTTCGCGCACGCTGGCCAAATTCCGCGAACAAAAGCTCCTTTCCGTCAAAGGCAGGACCGTCACCATCCTTTCACCGGCCCGGCTGAGCGCATTGCTCCGGCGGAACCTGGGGGAATAATGCCATTTTACAGTGGTTTTGGAACGCGGAGCATTGCTCCACAAGCTGCAAACCTTGGTTTACGCGGAGCGATGCTCCGCGCTCCGGTCAAACCATGCCGCCACTGCATTTTCATTTGGCTTGATTCAAGTCAAGACGCGCTCTGCCGGTTTCTGCGATGGTATTGGTGTGAGCGAACAACCATTGATTGAGGCTGGACGCGAAAAAAATCCTGTCGCTGGCAGCGGAAACCCGGTTCGCACCCAACGGCATCGTAAGCCGAACGCTGCTGCGCACCGCCCATTCGCGCGTGGCGTTGTTCGGATTTGCCGAAGGCCAGGAATTGAGCGAGCACACGTCCACGCAACATGCTTTGATCCAGGTTTTATCCGGCGAATGCGAATTTTTCCTGGCCGGCCAGCCGCATCCGTTGAAAGCCGGCGACCTGCTATATATGCCGCCGAACCTGGCGCATGCGGTCCAGGCCACCAAACAATTCTCGATGTTGCTTACGCTGTTCAAGCCGGAGCAACCCGGCCCAACATGACTGTTGCCAAATTCCCATTGCCTTTGAACATATCCGCCAGCCGGCGTCTGGTGCGAGAATGGAAAACGATGGCCGCAATGGTTCGGTGCCATTGCCACGACTGCCATGCCACAGCGGACGGCCTTTGCCGGGAATGCCGCAGTCAGTTGGACTACGCCACCCTGCGGCTGGATCGCTGCCGGTTTGGCGCCGAAAAACCGACCTGCGCCCATTGTCCGGTCCATTGTTATCAGCGCGATCGGCGCGACCAGATGAAGCTGGTCATGCGGTATGCCGGCCCCCGCATGTCTCTGGCGCCACCCGATTCTGTGTTTCCGGCACTGGCTGGATGGTTTCCGCAAGGCTCCTCCGCTGAACCATGAAACCGCTCGCGCCATTAATTTTTAATCATCACCCGGAAAACAAAAAATGAATGCAACGATAACCACCCCACCCGCTGAAACCCACATCGGCCCGGATAAAGTCATGGACGTGCGCGAACTCCCATGCTCCATCAAGCACGGACTGATCCTGCGCACCTGTTTGGAGCTGCCGATTGGCGGCTATTTTATTTTGCTGAATGGCCGCGACCCGGTGCATTTGCACGACCAGATTTTCGCCGCCTGGCCCGGAGCATTCGCCTGGGAGCACCTGGTCCGGAAACCGGATGAAGTCCGGGTCAAAATCACCAAACTGAACGCCGTGCCGGAGGAATCAAATTTACCGGTCGGCCATGCGTGTTCGCAGTAAACCAACAAGCCGCCGCTGATTTTTTGCGGGGAATAAAAGTCTGAATTATTAAAATTCAATTCGGATGAGCAAGAATTTTCCCAAAAAAACATTTCCCCTAAAACACGTTGACACTTTTCACTATTTATATCAATCTATCCTTATTCGTTGAAACAACGAATCTCATGCAGAGTGGCTGAGGGACTGGCCCGATGACGCCACGGCAACCGGCCTGGAATTCAGTTCGGGGCGACAGGTGCCAAATCCAGCCCCGGCGGGTGTCGGGGGAAAATGAGAAGAGCGCAAGAATTTTTTTCAGCCCCTTCTCGTCATGAGTCGGGGCTTTTTGTTTACCAAATCGTCCTCGTCGTCGTCCTTGTAATCGTAATCGAAAATGAAAAGCCGAGGACGAGGAGGAGAACGAGGACGAGAAGAATTGAAATTTATGACTGAAAATCACGGTTTCATGAAGGCGCTCAAGTGCCGCGAGTGCGGGCGGGAATATCCGCTCACAGCCACGCACGTGTGCGAGTTCGACTTCGGCCCGCTCGAAGTGGTTTATGATTACGACCGCATCAAAAAGTCGCTCACCCGGACGGCGATTCAATCGCGCCCGCATTCCATGTGGCGTTACCGCGAACTGCTGCCGGTGGCGAACGACCCGACGGTGGGCCTGCAGGTCGGTTTCACGCCGCTTGTGAAAGCGGACCGGCTCGCCAAAAAACTCGGCATCCGCGAATTGTGGATCAAGAACGACACGGTCAACTACCCCACCCTGTCGTTCAAGGACCGCGTCGTGAGCGTGGCATTGAGCCGGGCGCGCGAACTGGGCTTCGACACCGTCGCCTGCGCCTCGACCGGCAACCTGGCGAATTCCGTCGCCGCCAACGCCGCATCCGCCGGATTGAAATCGTACGTGTTCATTCCGTCGGATTTGGAGCAGGGCAAGATCATCAACTCGCTCGTTTATGGCGCGCACGTCATCGGCATCAAAGGCCATTACGACGAGGTGAACCGCCTGTGCGCCGAGATTGCGGGCAAATTCGGCTGGGCGTTTGTGAACGTGAACATGCGGCCATATTACGCCGAAGGCTCCAAGAGCATGGCGTATGAAATCGCCGAGCAACTCGGCTGGCGGCTGCCGCGGCACACGGTTGTGCCGATGGCGTCCGGCTCGTTGCTGACAAAAATCCAGAAAGGCTACCAGGAATTTGTGAAGCTCGGCCTCGTGCCGGAAAGCGAGACGTCCATTCACGGCGCGCAGGCGACGGGTTGCTCGCCGATTTCCACCGCGCAAAAGGCGGGCCTGGATTTCTTCCGGCCGGTCAAGCCGGACACGATTGCCAAATCGCTCGCCATCGGCACGCCGGCGGATGGTTTCTACGCGCTCAAGGTGATGAAGGACACCGGCGCGGCGGCGGACGACGTGACCGACGACGAAATCCGTGACGCCATCAAGCTGCTGGCGGAGACGGAAGGCATTTTTGCCGAGACGGCGGGCGGCGTGACCGTGGGCGTGGCGCAGAAACTCATTGCGTCGGGTAAAATTTCGCGAAATGATTCCGCCGTGCTTTGCGTCACCGGCAACGGATTGAAGACGCTCGACGCCGTGGCCGGCCACGTGGGCAAGCCGCGCGAAATCAAGCCCAGCCTGCGCGAGTTCGAGGCGTTGCTGGCGCATGAGGAAAAAGTGAATGCGTAAACATGGGAATTCTCCGCAACATATTCGGCAAACAATCGGCTTCTCCTGATTCCGTTACCTTTGATGTCTCACGATATGAGTATCAAGGCGTGCGCGATGGCGCGAAGGTATGGCATACCGCAGAAGGAGACGGTTTGGGAATTTATTTTTTCCGTAAAAGGCCAGATATTCCCGTTGGTCTCGCCAGCATATCACAGTTGCGCGAATCTTATTCGTCAATGCTTGGCGATAAATCTAGAATAATTGATTGCATTGTGCAACCGCTGGACGAAATTCCGAGCGTTCGGCTTGTCGCCGGTGGTCCAGACCCAAAATCCGGCGGTGCGATTTTTGTTGGCTCACTTACGATTCCTTTTCGAGACTTTAGTTACGTCATCAAAATGCAAACTTATGAGCGCGGTGTTACAGGAATGCGCGAAGCAATTTTGGTAGAACAAGCGCTTCGAAATGGAATGGGCAGTATTCAAGATGGAAAATTTGTAGCGCATGGTTGGTCTGTTGACGATGAGCAGTTCGATAATTTGTTGCCAAAGCATCCGCTTTCACGTCTTCGACAAGAATTACGGCTTATTGCTGAATCAGTACGCATTGACGAAAAAGTTAAGCGTGCAGAGCCATTTGATTTGCCTCAAGATGTTACTTAAGTTGAAATTTGAATTTATGCCAAAAAAAGTCCGAATCCCAACACCGCTTCGCAAGCTGACCAACAACGAGGAGCTGATCGAAGTCAACGCCGCCACCATCGGCGAGGCGATCATCGAATTGCAGACGCGCTTCCCCGGCATTCAGGAACGGCTCGTGGATGAAAAGGGTGAGGTGCGCCGCTTCGTGAACGTGTATGTGAACGAAGAGGACATCCGCTTCCTCAAAAACCGCGAGACGCCCTTGAAAGACGGCGATGAAATCAGCATCATTCCCGCCATTGCGGGCGGTTGAATCGTTAAATTGTTAAACCGTCAAATCGTAAATCGTAAATCCAAAATCGAAAATTTCATCGCCATGGCTAAAACCCACAAAAAAACTCTACCAGAGACAAAATCCACAACCCCAACCCAGCGCCGCCTGTGGCTGATGTTCCCGCCCAAGCTCATCAAAAAACCGCTCGTCTGGGAAGTCGGCCGGAAATTCAAGGTGGTCACCAACATCCGCCAGGCCAGCGTGACGGATGAAATCGGGGTCGTCTGCCTCGAACTCGACGGTCCGCGCGACGAAGTGAAGGCCGCCATCGCGTGGCTGGAAAAAATCGGCGTCAGCGTCGAGCCGGTGGAAATCAGCGTGGTGGAAAGTTAAGTTCCGGATTTCCCGCCCAGATCACCCGGCACCTGGAAATGAGGAAGGCGATTTTTCATTTTTTAGCCATTGCCGTGTGGATGCCTTTCAAGCTGGCGGCGGCGGACACGGATTTTTCGTCATTCTTTCAGGGCAAAGACGGGTGTTTTCTGCTCTACGACCTTAAGGGCGACAAGCTGGTCCAGCGTTACAACGCCAGGCGATGTACCTTTCGGGTTGCGCCCTGTTCCACGTTTAAAATCGCCCTTGCGCTCATGGCCTTCGACCAGGGCGTTCTCAAAGACGAGACGACCACCTACAAGTGGGATGGCGTGGATCGGGGAAATCCGCTTTGGAACCGCGATGCTTCGGCGGCAGACTGGATCAGGAATTCGGTCGTCTGGTATTCACAACGCATCACCCCGCAATTGGGACCCGTCACCATCAAGGATTATCTGGCCAGATTTGATTACGGCAACGAGGACATTTCGGGCGCGCTGACGAACTTCTGGCTGGGTTCCAGTTTGAAAATTTCTCCCGACGAGCAAATCCAGTTTCTAAAAAAACTGTGGCGCGGGGAGCTTCCGGCATCCCGCCACGCCATCGAACTCACGAGGAAACTCATGTACCTTGAAACCTCCCCGTCCGGCACCGCTCTCTCAGGCAAAACCGGGTCGCACGTCTGGGAGACGAATGCGCTGGGCTGGTTTGTCGGGCACATTGACGGACCTCGCGGCGAGTATCTGTTCGCCGTCAATTTCAGCGAAGAAAATCCGTCAAAGCAGGAAGCGTATCCCGGATTGACAGCCCGGAACATCTCCAAGGACATCCTGACAAAGCTGGAGCTTTATTGAAGACGGCGGGCAACGGATGTCCATTCACATCCAGCAACCATTTCTTCGGCAAAATCCGGTTTGAATGAATGTTGAAAAAGCAAACGGCGCGGTGATTCGCCGCGCCGTTTTTTTGCAATAATCTACTTCCGCCGCTGGCGTTTGACCTTGAGCTGGACTGCGGCATGCAACAGCGCAGCTTGAATGTGCGCGGCCTCTGCGTCGGTGATTTTTTCGGCCAGGCGCGCTTCAGCCCGCAGACGGGCTTCCTCAGCCTTCGCTTCATCAATGTTTTCGGCGCGAATCGCCATGTCGGTAAGAATCGCCACACGATTGCCGGTCACCTGCACAAAGCCGTCGCCGACGGCGAGGAAGATCGTGTCCTGCCCCTTTTGCGCGACGATTTCGCCCGCGCACAGTTGCGTCATCAGCGGCACGTGATTCGGCATGATGCCCATCTCGCCCTCAACGCCGGTCAGCGTGACCATGTCCACGTCGTCGGAGTAAATTTTCGCCTCCGGCGTGACAATCTCTAATTTTAAGGTCGCAGCCATTTTTAATTCACGTTTCCCGCATCACGTTTCACACACCACCCGCGTCACGTGATGCGTGATGCGTGATGCGCGAAAGCGATCCGTCAACTTTTTTCAATCTCTTCGATGCCGCCCTTCATATAAAAGTTTTGTTCCGCCACGTCATCGTGTTTGCCGTCCAAAATTTCCTTGAACCCGCGGACGGTCTCGGCCACCGGCACCTGCCGGCCCGGACGGCCGGTGAACACTTCCGCCACCGAGAATGGCTGGCTGAGGAAACGCTGAATCTTGCGGGCGCGATAAACGGTGAGCTTGTCGTCGGGCGAAAGCTCGTCCATGCCGAGAATCGCAATGATGTCCTGCAAATCCTTGTATCGCTGCAAAACCTTCTGCACACCGCGCGCGGTTTCATAGTGCTCCGCTCCGACGATTTCCGGCGTCAGCGCGCGGCTCGTCGAGGCCAGCGGATCCACGGCGGGATAAATGCCAAGCTCGGCAATGGCGCGTTCCAATACAATCGTCGCGTCCAAATGGGCAAACGTCGTGGCCGGCGCGGGGTCGGTCAGGTCGTCGGCGGGCACATACACGGCCTGGAACGACGTGATGGAACCTTTCTTGGTCGAGGTGATGCGTTCCTGCAAATCGCCCATTTCGGCGGCGAGGGTGGGCTGATAACCGACGGCGCTGGGCGTGCGGCCCAGCAGTGCGGAGACCTCCGAACCGGCCTGCGAAAACCGGAAGATGTTGTCGATGAACAGCAGCACGTCCTGGTTTTTTTCGTCGCGGAAATATTCCGTGACGGCGAGTGCGGACAGTGCGACCCGCAAACGCGCGCCAGGCGGCTCGTTCATCTGGCCATAGACCAGCCCGATTTTGGATTTGCCGAGGTCTTTCTGGTTGATGACGCCGGCTTCGGACATTTCCGTGTAAAGGTCGTTGCCTTCACGCGAGCGTTCGCCCACGCCTGCGAAGACGGACACGCCGCCGTGCAGCTTGGCGATGTTGTTGATCAACTCCATGATGACGACGGTCTTGCCGACGCCCGCGCCGCCAAAGGCGCCGACCTTGCCGCCCTTCAAAAACGGGCAGAAGAGATCAATGACCTTGATGCCGGTGACGAGCACCTGCGGTGAAGTGGACTGATCCACCAGCGACGGCGCGGGGCGATGGATCGGGTAATACTTGTCGGCGTTGACCGGCCCGCGCTCGTCCACCGTCTCGCCAACGACGTTGAACACGCGGCCCAACACGCAGTCGCCGACCGGCATGGAAATGGGGCCGCCGGTGTCGGCGACCTCGTAACCGCGCTTCATGCCCTCGGTCGAGCCCATGCAAACGCAACGCACCCAGTTGTCACCGAGGTGCTGTTCGACTTCGAGCACCCGTTTGGCGTGGCCCTGGCCAGGCACGTCGAATTCGACGGACAGCGCGTTGTAAATGCCGGGGAGCGGATCGGGAAATTCCACATCCACGACCGGTCCGATGACTTGAACGATTTTGCCTTTGTTCATGCGATTGATTGATTAGCCCACCGCCATTTGCGCGGTGGCGATTTCCAACAATTCCTTCGTGATGTTCGACTGGCGCAGCTTGTTGTATTGCAGCGTCAGGTCCTTGATCAGTTGTTGCGCGTTGTCGGTGGCGTTCTTCATCGCCACCATGCGCGCGCTGTGCTCGCTGGCCCGGGCCTCGAGCAAAATCTGGTAAATCTTGAAATTCAAACTGTGCGGCAGCAATTCGCCCAGCACCGTCTCCTCGTCCGGCTCGAACAAATATGGCACGTCGCCGCCCGCCGCCAATTCTTCCGCCGCCGCGTGGCCGTGAATGCCGGCGGTGACCGTCTGGATTTTTCCCACCGGCAAAAATGGAACGGTTTCCGGCCGCTGAACCAGGGTCGAAATATAGTTGGTGAACAAAATATCCACCGCGTCCGCTTCGCGCTTGAGGAACAGGTCCTGCGCGAATTTGGAAATCGCCCGCGCCTCGCCGAATTGAGGTGTGTCCTTGTAAGTGAACTCCGCCGCCAGCGGCCGTTTCGTACGCGCGATGAATTGCGACGCCTTGCGTCCCGCCGTGACGTAAACGGTCGTGTCCCGGTCGAATTTCACCACTTCACGGAACAAATTGCTGTTGAGCGCGCCGCACAAGCCGCGGTCCGTGCTCACGAGAATAACCGCACGCTTTCGAACTTCGCGGGTTTCCATGAGCGGATGCTTGAAATCCCCCGCGCGCGCCGTCGCCTCGGCCAGCACCTCGTTCATCAATGCCGCATAAGGCCGTCCGCCCAGCGCGGCCTGCTGGGCCTTGCGCATCTTGGCCGCCGCCACCATCTGCATCGCCTTGGTGATTTGGGCGGTGTTCTTGACCGACTTGATGCGCCGGCGAATGTCGCGGGTGGTGGGCATGACAATTACATTCTCGGGCGAATTTTAATCCGGTAAGGCGGCGCGGTTTCACGGACGTGGAAACCGATTTCCCGCCGGTTCTCCGGCAACGGCGGTTCCACCAACTGGCGGATCGCCTCGAACAAATCCTGGATCGCCGCGTCATGTCCGCCGACGCGCTGTTCCAAGTCGGCCAACTTAACGGCCAGCTCTTTATTGGCGGTCAATTGTTCGCGCATAAGAATGAAGGCACGAACCACACGGACACTGGCTTCAACGGCAATCTGGCTGTTCAGTATGCTGGCAAGCATGAGTGCGCCGTGTTCGGTGAAAACCACCGGCAAACGAAGCAAATTACGTCTGGATGAGGTCACAATTTGTGACCTCATCTGTGTAAGCTCTTGATTTGTAAGCTCAAACGCAAAATCGGAAGGGAACCTTTCGAGGTTGCGACGGAACTGTTGATTCAATTGCTTGGTGGTTACTCCATAAATCTTGGCCAAATCCGAATCCAGCATGACACGTTGACCGCGTATGGTCAGGATCAGGGATTCAATCCTTTCCAGCGCGTACATTGCCGATTCATTCGCCATAACCATTTGATTTTTGATTTGTTGCAAACTTGAGGTCGCAAATTGCGATCTCAAGTTTTTTATCCGTTAACAATCATTTATACGTCTGCTTGAACTCCGTCACCGCCGCCTTCAAATCGGTAACGGTGGCATCCTTCAATTCTTTGTCCTTCACGATGCGCGCCAGCAATTCCGGCTTCCGGGTCGTCATGAAATCCGTGAGCTTGAGCTGGAAGTCCTTGGTTTTGGCCACCGGCACATCGTCCACAAATCCATTCTGCCCCGCCCACAAAACGACGACCTGCACTTCGACCGGCAGCGGGTTGTATTGAATCTGGTTGAACAACTCGACGATGCGTTTGCCACGCTCCAGTTGCGCCTGCGTCTTGGCGTCGAGGTCGGAACCGAATTGGGCGAACGCCGCCAGTTCGCGGAACTGGGCCAGGTCGCCCTTGATGCGGCCGGCGACCTGTTTCATCGCCTTGACTTGCGCCGCCGAACCGACGCGCGACACGGACAAGCCCACCGAAATCGCCGGGCGGATACCCTGATAAAACAAATCCGTTTCCAGATAAATCTGCCCGTCAGTGATGGAAATCACGTTCGTGGGAATATAGGCCGAAACGTCGCCCGCCTGGGTTTCGATGATGGGCAGCGCCGTGACCGAGCCGTTGCCGTATTTTTCGGCCACGCGCGCGCTGCGTTCCAGCAGGCGGCTGTGCAGGTAAAACACGTCCCCCGGATACGCCTCGCGGCCGGACGGACGCTTGAGCACGAGCGAAACCTGGCGGTACGCCACCGCGTGCTTGGACAAATCGTCGTAAATAATCAGCGCATCCATGCCGTTGTCCATGAACCATTCGCCCATCGCCGCGCCCGCGAACGGCGCGAGATACTGGTTGGTCGCCGAATCCGACGCGGCGGCCACGACGACAATCGTGAAAGGCATGGCGCCGGCTTCCTCCAAAACGCCGATGACGCGCGCGACGTTCGACTGCTTCTGGCCAATGGCGACGTAAATGCAATACAGCGGGCGATAATTTGTGTCTCCGGCCTGCTGCGCGGCCAGATTGAGCCGCGCATTGTTGATGATGGTGTCAATGCCGATGGTCGTCTTGCCCGTCGAACGGTCGCCGATAATCAATTCACGCTGGCCGCGGCCAATCGGAATCATCGCGTCAATCGCCATGATGCCCGTCTGCACCGGCTGGCTGACGGATTTGCGTTTGATGATGCCCGGCGCGATTTTTTCGACCGGATACGCGGTGTCGCTTTTGATCGGCCCCTTGCCGTCCAGCGGCTGGCCGAGGGCATTGACGACGCGGCCCAGCAGTCCCTTGCCAACCGGCACCTGCAACAGCTTGCCGGTGGTGCGGACCTCGTCACCTTCCTTGATGCTGGTGTAATCGCCGAGAATGATCGCGCCCACCTCGGTCTCTTCGAGGTTCAACGCCAGGCCGGTGATGCCGTTGCCGAAGTCGAGCATCTCGTTGAGCATCGCGTCGGTCAGACCCTCGATCTTGGCCACGCCGTCGCCGATTTCGCGGACAACGCCGACGTTTTGTTTGGCCGTCGCGGCCTTGGCGCCCGAAATTTGGGCTTCAATTTCTTGCAATAGATTGCTCATAAATTCTTTGTGATTCGTGAAACGTGAAACGTGAACAAATTTGAATGTCCGTCACGCATCACGTTTTACGTTTCATTTTCTAAAAACTTTCCGCCAGCGCGTTCAACCGCGCCTGAATGCTGCCATCATAAACGTCGCTGCCAACCTTGATGCGCAGACCGCCGATCAACGCCGGATTCTGGCCGAACGCAATGTCCACACTGTCGCCGTAAATTTTTTTGATCCGGCTGGCCACGTCCGCTTGCAAATCGCCGGGCAAAATCGCCGCGCTCTCGACGCGCGCGGTGCGGCGCTCCACATCCAGCTTCACCAGCCGGGACAGGCGCGACAAAATTTCGAGGTAACGCCGCGGCTTTTGCGCGAGCATGAGCGTGACCGCCTGCCGGACGCGGTTTTCGTCCAGCAAGCCGTTCACCTGGCAACTGCGGAACAGTTGCCGGGCGTCGCGTTGCGCTGATTTGGAAATTTTCATTCCGATCTGTAGCGGCGGTCTGTGACCGCCGCTGATTCAAGCGACGCTCACAGAGCGCCGCTACAAAATTTACTGTGTCAATTGCTTCTCCGTTTCCTCGGCCAGCCGCCGTTGATCGTCCGGCGTCAGAATTTTGCCGGTGACTGTCGCGGTTGTTTGCACGACCAGCCGGCCCACTTCGCGTTTCAAGTCGGCGAGCATCCGTTCATGATCCCGCATCGCGGCTTCGCGCGCCCGGGCCACAATTAGTTCCGCGGCGGCGATGGCTTTTTGCGTCTCCTGCTCGCGCACGCGCGTGGCGGCGACTCGCGCTTCCTCGATCAACTGGTTGGCCATGTCATTGGTCTGATCCAGGATTTTCCGACGGGCGGCCTCGGTCCGGGCCAGTTCCGCTTTGATTTTCTCCGCGTTCTCCAGCCCTTCCGCGATGCGCTGACGGCGCTCTTCGAGCACGGCCAGGATCGGCCGGTAGGCAAACCGGTAAAGCAGGCCGGCGACAATCAGGAAACTGATGACCTGGGCAAAGAAATGGGGCGCGTCCAACCCAAATTTCTCCGCCGTGCTCCGGGCGGTCTGGGCCAGGTCGCTGCCGATGCTTCCCAACAAAATAAACTGGTTCATAAATCCGTTTGGTTAATGCGCGGCGCGGAGCCGAATCCGGCTCCGCGCCGGTTTCCTTAGTGAACAAGGAAGATGGCGTAGAACACAATGGCTTCGGACAGGGCCATGCCGAGCACGGCCAGCACGATGACCTTGCCGAAAGCGCCGGGATTGCGTCCCACCGCCTCGGAAGCTTTCATGCCAACCAGTCCCACGCCGATGGCCGAGCCAAGGCCCGCCAGACCGACGTGAATGCTGCCGCTCATCTCTGCCAACATTGGCGTTAACATATTTTTTCCTTTCGTTTTCCTCAACGGCTCCCGCAGTGGACCACGGTCAATCCGCTGAAATTATTTGTTTAATGGTGAACCTCGCCGGCTTCCTCCTCATGCGTGCAAATCAACGCCGTGAACACGGCGGTCAGAAGCATGAACACCGCCGCCTGAATAAAGCCCACCAGCAGTTCCATGAAATAAAACGGCACCGGCAGCAGCGCGCCGAAGACGACCCTGGCCCAGGCGGGATGCTGGACCATGTTCGCCATGGCTTCCAGCAGGTTCTTGCCCGCGAAAATGTTGCCGTAAAGACGGAAGCTCAACGACACCGGCCGGAACGCAATCGAGAGCACCTCCAGAAAGCCGACGCCGAAGAACACCACGATCATCAAATACTTGATGACCCCGGTGCTGTCGCCTTTGGGGCCGAAAATGTGCAGGAAGGAGCCTTTGACGCCGCTGAATTGGAGCGCCCAGACCGTCCAGCATGCGAAGAAAATCATGGCCATTGCGAACGTCATGTTGAGGTCGGCATTGCCGCCCCGCAGCAGCGGCCGGGTGATTTCAAACCCGTGCTCCCCTTGCACGCCCCAGCCAATCGTGCCCACGCCGGGAAGCAGCCCGAACCAATTCGTCGCCAGGATGAAAATGAAAATCGTCGCGAAGAACCAGAACGTCTTCTTCACCAGCCCCGGTCCAATGATGCTTTCGAGAAAACCGTAAAGTCCCTCCACCAGCCATTCCAGAAAGTTCTGCGCGCCCGACGGCACTTCCTGAATTTTCCGGGTTGCGAACCGGGCGAACAAAATCACGCCCGCCGCCACCATCCACGTCACCAGCATGGAATTGGTGACAAAACCGCCTTTATTGCCGAGGGACTGGGCGCTCTGAGGAATGCCGTGTTCTGCCGGAGCCGCCGGGGTCTCGGCGGATGCCGCCAAAGCCGTGGACTTGGTTGCAGAAAGAGGAGCTTCGCCCGTTGCCGCATTGAGTGCGGCGAGCGGGGCGCAGATAAAAAAGGCGCACGCGATTATCAGTCTGAGTGATTGCATCTGACCTCAGCAAATCCATCCGCCGAACCCCACCTCTTTGTTCTCCCACAGTTCCGGTCGGAAGCTTAAAGACACTGCCGAAACGCGGGAAAATCACAAGCCATTTTTGGAGAATTTCCACACGAATTTTGCCCGAATGAAACGCGTGAAGTCAAAACCGGCGCAGTTCTTCCGGGGTTTTCCCCTGCTCCCGCAACGCGCGCAAGCTCAGCGCGTCGTGGCGCTTGGCCAGCCGTTTCCCTTTTTCGTCCAGCATCAGCGCGCAGTGATAAAACGCCGGCGGGGTCGAACCCAGCGCCCGGTAAAGCAAAATCTGCCGCGCCGTACTCAACAGCAAATCCGCCCCGCGCACGACCTCGGTGATTTGCATCGCCGCGTCGTCCACCGCACACGCCAGTTGATACGCCGGCACGTCGTCGTGCCGCCATACGACGAAATCGCCAAAATCTTTTCCGGCCACGAATTTTTGTTCGCCGAAATTGCCATCGGTGAAGGAAATGGTTTCGCCATCAGGAACGCGAAAACGCCACGCAAATTTTGAGTTTTGAATTTTTAATTTTGAGTTGCCCCGGCAGGTGCCGGGATAGATGGGGCCTTCATCGTCGCCGGCGTTGGGTGCGCTGGCGGCATCGCGGATGTCCTTGCGCGAACAGGTGCAGGGATAAACGAATCCGCCGGCCCGAAGTTTTTCCAGCGCGGCAACGTAAAATGACCGCCGCTCGCTTTGCGAATACGGCCCGAATGCCCCGCCGCAATCCGGTCCCTCCTGCCATTCAAAACCGAACCAGCGGAGGTCTTCAATCATTTGCGGGACGAACTCCAGTCTGAAACGCGTGGAGTCAATGTCTTCGTTGCGCAAAACCAGCGTGCCGCCGTTCGCCCGCGCCCGTTCCTGCGCCACCCAAAAGGTCCGCGCATGGCCGAGATGCAAAAGCCCCGTCGGCGATGGCGCGAGACGGCCGCGATATTGCGGATTACAGATTGCGGATTGCGGATTCACAAAAAATCATTCGTACAATTCGTGATATAGCTATATCAAAAAAACTCACGTGGATTGGCTGCGAGCCATCCGGTCAAACCGGGTAATGGCACGGTCAACACCTTCTGGACTTTGGCGATGTTCAACGACGTGTCCAGCGCGCGCGGCGGGCCGGGGAAATCTGCCGCCGAGCCTGGTGTGATTTTGGGGTTGAGTTGCGGCCAGCGCGCCGCCATGAGCTGGCCAATTTGCCAGCGCGAAAGTTTTTCCGCGCCCGCGACGTGAAACAGCCCGGTGCGGCCTTGATTTGCCAATTCCCAAACCGCTCGGGCCGTCTCGCCGGCGAAAATCGGGCTGCGAAATTCATCTGTAAAAAGGGTCATGCCCCGCTTTGTCTGCCACGCGAACCGCAAGTCTTCGTTAAAACCGCGATTGCCCGCGCGCGACGTGCCGCCGTTGAGCGACGTGCGCACGACGATGTGGCGCGAATTTTTCAAAACAATTTGTTCGGCGGCGGCCTTGGTCTCGCCGTAAATGTGCAGCGGATTTACGGCGTCAGCCTCGGCGTAATTGCCTTTGCGCCCGTCGAAAACCAGATCGGTTGAAAAGAAAACAAACGGAATGTCCGCCGCGAGTCCGGCCAAAAGCGCGGTCACGTCCACATTCACGCGCCGCGCCAAATCGGGATTCTTCTGCGCAGCAACCACCGTGCTGACAGCTGCGCAATGAATGACAAGTTGCGGCTGGTCTTTCTGAAATTCACGGCGAACGGCGGCGAAATCGGCAAGATCAAGCTGGTCGCGCGTCAACGCCCGTGCGCGCCAGCGCGGGGCAAATCGCGGCGCGGTCTGGACGAGATAATTCCCAATCAGCCCGTTTGCACCGGTAATCCAAGCCAACCTCATTTTGGAAAATTTTTAAGAAGCTCGCCGGCATCAAAAACCTTGTCGTATTTTTCTTTACGAACTTCTTTGCTGGAAATATCTGTTTTTACTCGCTTCAGGAAATCACGAAAATCTGGATTCATCGTTAATTTATTTATCGTCTCCCAATCCAGATAATCCTTTATGCGAGCCGGAAAAATTGTTTCGCTGGAATTCGGGTCATCCAGGTTTAATCTGATGACTCCTATCCCAAAGGAAGATGACAACCGGCCAAGTTCGGAACGGAACTCCTCGTTGGTTGAGATTTCCGCCGCCGCCAGAAAACCTTCGTTTGCCCATGAGGAATTTGAAACGGTTTGGAAGAAAGCTTCCCGCAAGTTTCCAAAATTCAATTCACGCTTGATTTCAAACGAGAAGAATTTAACGGCTATATTTCCGAGTACAGAACCAAGTTCAATGACTTCCGGCTTCCAGTCGTCGATCGGAAAATAGCATCCAATCATGTCTGGATGCACCCATTCACCATATTCTTTCTTTTCCGATTTCGCGTGCTGAATAGTCTTCGTGTGAGCTTTTAGAAAGAGATACGCGTAGTGCGCTAAGAGCGGATGCAAATCTTTTTCAAGCCAGCCAAGCTTTTTCATAGGCTGCGGTTCGGACGCTGGATACTTGCTCGAAATATTCATTTTCGTTTCCCTTCATCAAGTTCTTAGAAAAAAGAGGCTCGGCCTTGCGCCAAGTTTTACAAACGGGGTGTCCTTCTTGTCTCGAACTGCAACGAATAGTTGTGCTCCCATCGTCGCCCATGGGGTTTTCCCGGTGCTGTTAAGCAGTTTGTCATATTGTTTTTCAACCGCTGCTTGCCAGATTTCATCCGAAGTCATCGGCTTCGCAATTTCTTCCAAAACTTTTTTTGCGAGTTCGAGGAAAGTAAAATTTTGCATTGCGACTAGAATTAGACAAAAAAGAAATGAGTTTGGAAAGCGCTGTTTTCGTCCCCGGCAGGGACAACCAGAAATTAGCCAGCCACAAGCGGCTCTTGCCGGCGGGATGGCTTTGGTTTAAGTTGCCGCTATGAGCACGGCTGAAAAAATCTTTCACAAGGCGCAATCGCTTCCCGAATCCGCGCAGACAGCGGTATTGGAACTCATTGAGCAATTGGCCCGGTATCCAGCTCAGGAGCAGGCCGCGCCGCTGACGCTTCACGAGTCCGCTGAAATACGCGGCAAACTGGCCGCCTGGGAGGAAGATTGGAACGCACCGGGAATGGAAGCGTATGACCGGCCTTAATCGTGGCGATGTGGTGCTGGTGTGGTTCCCGAACAGCGACCTCATTACTTTCAAACGCCGTCCAGCGCTCATCGTCGGGGCGGACAATCTTGACACCGGGCTTCCGCAAGTTCTGGTTTCGATGATTACGAGCAATCTCGCGCGGCGAGATCATCCCAGCCGCGTCTTTATGCCGCTCAATTCTCCCGAAGCCAGAGAAGCGGGACTTCGCACGGATTCGGTCGTGATGACAGACAATCTTGCGACGGTATTGGACAAGGCCATTGCGGAGAAACTTGGACGCGTGAAAAACATGGCGCGTGTGGATGCGGCGTTGCGACGCTCGCTGGGTTTGTAATTCAATCCACCAACCGCTTTGTCAGATTTCCGTAGGCATCAATCCGGCGGTCGCGCAGGAACGGCCAGTGCGTGCGCGTGTCGTCCACGGCGGCGAGGTCAACGGGCACAATCAAAATTTCCTCTTTGGCCGCGCCGGCTTTGGCGAGGATTTCGCCGGAGGTCCCGGCCACAAAACTTTTACCCCAGAATTCAATGCCCCGGCCCGCCAGTTTTTCGTGCCCGATGCGATTGGCCACGGCCACGTAGCAGCCGTTGGCGATGGCATGGCTGCGCTGGATGGTTTCCCATGAATTGTGCTGGCGTTCGCCGTATTTCTTTTTTTCGCCGGATGCCAGCCGATGGCGGTCGGGTAAAACAGGATTTGCGCGCCCTGCAACGCCGTCAGCCGCGCGGCTTCCGGATACCATTGGTCCCAGCAAATCAGCACGCCGATTTTGCCGTAACGCGTCTGCCAGGCTTTGAAACCGAGATCGCCGGGCGTGAAATAAAATTTCTCGTAATAAAGCGGGTCGTCGGGAATGTGCATCTTGCGATAGCGGCCCAGCAGCGAACCGTCCGCGTCAATGATGACGGCGGTGTTGTGATAAACCCCGGCGGCGCGTTTCTCAAAGAGCGACGCGATGACGACGACCTGGTGTTTCTTCGCCAGTTTTTGGAAAGCGGCTGTGCTCGGGCCGGGAACCGGTTCCGCCAGCTTGAAATTTTTATGGTCTTCTCTCTGGCAAAAATACTGGGAGCGGAAGAGTTCCTGGGTGCAGATGATTTGCGCGCCGCGTTGGGCCGCACGTTCGGCGAGCGCGAGCGTTTTTTTCAAATTCGCGTCCGGGTCGGCGGAACAGGCGGTTTGAATGAGCCCAAGTTTGACGGTTTGGGCGGGGCCGCGTTTCATTTTTGGGACCGTTCGTTGAGCCGCGCGGTTTCTTCGAGGATGATGGTCTTGACATGCGTTTCCTCGGCCTGGTGGGGAGCGGTCTGGCCGAACAGTTCGCGGATGAATTTGCCGAGCGTCTCGTTGGTCGGGCCGTAACCGCTGTGGTAGATGTAGTATTCGAGGTCATACATCAACTGGTCGGCGCTCGCGTAACGGCGGGTCAAATCCCGCGCCAGACAGTGATGCAGAATATCGTTTAGCTTGTCGTCAATGCGCGGGTCGAGCGCGCGGAAATCGGGAATCGGCTGGTTCAGGATGCGGCTGCGCGATTCCTCCGCGTTTTCGCCTTTGAACAAATTCCGCCCCAGCAACAGATGCGCCAGCACGACCCCGGCGGAAAACAGGTCGGAACGCCGGTCGGTTACCTGAAAATCCGCCTGTTCGGGACTCATGTAATCGGCCTTGCCGGCGATGACTTCGCCCTCCTGATCGGTCAAAAAGCCGCGCGCCTTGGCGACGCCGAAATCGGTCAGCTTCACGTCGCCCTCGAAGGCGATCATGATGTTCTTGAAACTCACGTCGCGGTGAACAATGCCCAGCGGCCGGCCGTCCTTGTCGGTTTTGGCGTGCGCGTAGGCCAGCCCGCGCGCGACCCGGCTGGTGATGAACACGGCGAGTTCCTTCGGCAGCACGCGGCGTTTGTCGCCCAACTGGCGGCTGAATTGCTCCAAGTTCACGCCGCGGATCAATTCCATGGCGATGAAGCACACGCCGTTGGCCTCGCCGAGATGGTAGGTTTGGACGATGTTCGTGTGAATCAAATCGGCGACGAGTTTGGCCTCGCCGATGAAATTCTCGATGAACATCTTCTGGCTGGCGTAATGGGAGCGGATGATCTTGATGGCGATGCGCTTGGCGAAATCACGCGCGCCGTGCTGCTCGGCTTCATAGACAATCCCCATGCCGCCCTCAAAGATTTTGCGGACGACTTCGTAGCGAAAATCGCTTTGAATTGTGAAGAGTGCCACGGGCGGATGGTGTAAAAATGCCCCGCGATGTCAAGTCCGGGTCTTGGGCGCGAAAAGAAAGCCCTGATTTTTTATGTTTTTTTGCTTGCACAATGCGGGTGAAGTTCTTTAATTCGTTTCAAGTCGAATGACTTTTTAAACAAAACCGTAAAACAACAACAACCATCAAGGACACCGATTATGGCAAACGCACTCTCGAAATCCCAACTCGCCGCCGCTATTGCTGAAAAAGCTGAAATCTCCAAGAAACAAGCGGTGGAAATTCTCGAACACATCGCCACCCTCGCCTACAAGCACGCGAAGGACACCTTCACGCTGCCCGGCATCGGCAAACTCGTGCTGAAGAACCGCGCCGCCCGCATGGGCCGCAACCCCAAGACCGGCGAGACCATCTCGATCCCGGCCAAGCGCGTCGTCAAGTTCCGCGTCGCCAAAGCCGCGAAAGACGCCATCCTCGGTGCCAAGTAATTTTACCCGCTTTCAAGAGCGCTCTGGATTTTCAGGGCGCTCTTTTTGTTTCAAAATCCTCCTCGTCCTCGTCGTCGTTCTCGTAATCGAACCGAAAACGAGAGGGAAATGGGCACGAGGGTAATTTCGCATGATGAAAATCGCCGTTGTCGGTTGCGGGGCCGTGGGAAGCTACTACGGCGCCCGGCTCGGTCGCGCCGGTCAGGAAGTCCATTTCCTGCTCCGTTCCGACTTCGAAGCCGTGCGCCAAAATGGAGTGGCCATCCGCAGTCCCGCCGGCAATTTCACCATCCACCCGCACTGCGCCCGGACGCCGGATGAAATCGGCGCGTGCGACGTGGTGTTGATCGGATTGAAAACGACGGCCAACGATCAATTCCCGAAATTGCTTCCGCCGCTGGTGGGTCCGCACACCGCCGTCGTCACGCTGCAAAATGGTTTGGGCAACACGGAACAATTGGCGCGGCTCTTCCCGCCGGGACAGATTCTCAGCGGACTCTGTTTTGTCTGCCTCAACCGCGTCGAGCCGGGCATCATCCATCACCTGAAATACGGGACGGTCGTGCTGGGCGAGTTCCAGCGCCCGGCCGGACTGCGCACGCACAAGCTGGCGGAAATGTTTCGCGCTACCACCGTGCCCTGCAAAGTCACGGACAACCTGGCGCAAGCCCAATGGGAAAAACTGGTGTGGAACATTCCGTTCAACGGACTCGGCGTCGCCGGCGCTGCCGGCTACGAAGCCCTGGTCACTCAACCCTCAACTCCGATAAATCGCGAGCCGGCCCTCAACCCTCAACCGGTCCTTACCACCGACAGGCTGCTCGCCGACCCGCGCTGGAAACAACTCCTGCGCGACCTGATGCTGGAAGTCATTGCCGCCGCCGGCGCGCTGGGGTTTGAGATTCCCATTGCCTATGCCGAAGAACAAATCGAGCGCACGCGGACGATGGCAGCTTACAAGGCATCCACGCTTTTGGATTTCGAACTGGGCCGGCCGCTGGAACTGGAGAGCATGTTTCTCGAACCGCTGCGCCGGGCGCAAGCGACTGGCGTGCCCGTGCCGCGACTGGCCGCACTCTGCCAAGTGTTGCAGCAATTGGACAATCCGCGTTGACAGGGGTTCGTGGCGTTTCCAGGCGTGTTTCGTGACGAAGTTTTGCTCATTAATCACTCGGAAACGCCGAGGCAGCGCACCCAGGAACGGTAGACAGGGGGAATTTTTGTTTTAGCCATAACATTTTTCATCCGTGTTAATCTGTGTTTCATCTGTGGCCAAATTAACTTTATGAAATCTCGCGTAAGATTCGCTCCTTCGCCCACCGGCTACCTGCACATCGGCGGCGCGCGCACTGCGCTCTTTAACTGGCTTTATGCCCGCCATACCGGCGGCACCTTCATCCTCCGCATCGAGGACACCGATGCCGCGCGCAATTCGCAGGAAGCCGTGGACGTCATCCTCAACGGCCTGCGCTGGCTCGGCCTGGACTGGGATGAAGGCCCGCTCACCGGCGACGCCACCGGCCCGGGTAAGGGCAGCTTCGGCCCCTATTTCCAAAGCCAGCGGAAGGAAAATTACCAGCGCCGCGTCGAAGCGTTGCTGTCGCGCGGCCTCGCCTACGAACACGAAGGTGCGGTCAAATTCAAAATGCAGCGCGAGCCGGTCGTCATCCAGGATTTGGTGGTCGGCGAAGTCGTCCGCAAACTCACCGATCGCGAGGAGGAAGACCCGGATTTCGTCATCCTGCGCTCGGACGGCCAGCCGGTGTTTCATCTGGTGAACGTGATTGACGATCTGGAAATGGACGTGACCCACGTCATCCGGGGCGAGGACCATTTGAGTAACACCGCCAAGCACATCGCGCTCTTCAAAGCGTTTGGGGTGAAGCCGCCGCATTACGCGCACATCCCGCTCATCCTGAACGGCGACGGCTCCAAGATGAGCAAGCGCGACAAGGGCGCGTCGCTCACGACTTATCTGGATGAAGGCTTTCTGCCCGAAGCAGTGGTGAATTATCTCTGCCTGCTCGGCTGGTCGCCCAAGGACAACCGCGAAAAATTGTCGCGCGAAGAGGTCGTCGAGCGCTTTGATCTGCCGCAAATACTCCGGCACAACGCGCGGTTCGATTATGAGAAGCTTCTCTGGCTACAGGGCGAATACGCCCGCGAACTCGGCGACGACCGGTTTTACGAACTCGCCGTCCACGCTTTTGCCAAGGCCGGGGTGAATACGAATGCCCTTCCCCTGCCCTACGTCAAGGCCGCGCTCGACACCTGCAAGGGCAAGTTCAAGCTGTTCAACGAACTGCCCGCATACGCCGGATTTTATTTCACCGACAAAATCGAATACGACGCCGAGGTCGTGAAAAAAGATTTCGTGCCCGAAAACAAGCCGCGTTTGGAAAAACTCCGCGACGCCTTTGCCGCAGCGCCCGCGTTCAACGCCGGGGCGCTCGAAGCCGCGCTCAAGGACACCGCCAAGGCACTGGGCGTGAAAGCCGGTGTGCTGGTGCACCCCTGCCGCCTGGCCGTGACCGGCAAACCCGCCGGGCCGAGCCTGTATCACCTGCTCGAAGTGCTGGGGAAGGAAAAGGTGACGGCGAGGATTGAAAAGGCGTTTGAGAAATTCAGTTAAGCCAAGAAAGGAAATGCTACCGTGCCTACATTGTCTGAACTTCGACCAACTCAAAAGCAAAAGGTCATAGATTTAGTTAGGGCTGCTGGCATTGACGTAAGTGATTGGGCATATTTTGAAGGAGGCAAAGCAAGAGCTGCTGCCAATCCTAAATACTGCTTCGAGTGGTCATTTATTGAACCAAAAAAAGTAGCCGTTATCAATTTATGGTTCGAGCAAATGAGGCAACGAGGTCAAGACATTGTATTTGATTTAAATTTCCGTGAATTCTCAGACGCAAGAGGGGAGAGGAATCAAGATAGAGTCAAACAAGCGATTAGTGAAAAACTTCCAATTCGCATTATTGTCCTAGACGGAAAGATGGGCAACCCCAAGGGAAGTATTGTTTCCAAAAGACAGTTGGACCCAGCCATTTGGCGTGTGACCGCACTTGACCAAAATACTGGTGATTACACATTGACGCGAGGCGCACATTTCATTGACCAATTCTCAATTCAGGAAACGCCTGACCGAAAACCTGAACGCCGGAAAGTTTCAGGTCTGGCTTTTGACCGTAATCCTGTGGTTCGTAAAAATGTTCTGATTCGAGCCAATGGCAAATGCGAATGGTGCGGAGAACGAGGCTTTCCAACATTGAATGGCGGAATCTATCTTGAAACGCATCATGTCATCCCATTAAGCGAGAATGGGGAGGATGTTGAAAGAAATGTTGCGGCACTTTGCCCGAATCATCACCGTGAGGCTCATCACGGAAAAATCAGAGATGAGATGCGGAAGGAATTGCTCAAACGGTTCAGCTCTCGTTCCCGCTAATTTCAATCCCTCCCGCCCCGCGCCCGCCCATTTCCGCCGGGGCTGCGCTTCCGCCTGCGTCCAACTTCGGCGTGACAGGTCGGCGCGACCAGTCCGCCTTCGCCTTTGGCTTCCGCCGTGACGAACCGCCGTGAAAACCCGCCTTTTCCCCAGAGCGCGAGTTGTCCCAACTCGCAGCCCCCGCGCCAGAACTTACGACATGGAATTTTTCTGGACATGCGTCCGGCTGTCCACCCGCTGCGGATTGGGACAATCCGCGCTCCGTCCTGTAGAGCGTCCATCCTTTCTCGCGTCCGTCTTCATTCCAAAAGCGCCAGAGGGCTGGCGCACTCCACGACGCTTCGCGCAATTCGTAAGTTGCAGGCAAACGCCTCGCGTCTTGGACTGCGGTGGCCCTCCACCGCTTTGACCGGAACGCAGACCAAACGCAGAGGCGCAAAGAACGCAGAGTCGCGCAGAGACTCCCGAAGTTGAAACCGCGGATGACGCGGATAAACAAGAAATTGGAGGCGAAACCTGCCGGTCAATGGGGGTGTTTCAGGAGCCAGATGATCCGCCAAAGCATGCCGATGATGATGCCGGCGGCCAGGATGGGCCAGACGATCCGGGCCACCTGCGTCAGGAATTGCTCGTTTCGTTTTCGCCGGAGATGGTCGCGGTTGAACTGGAAGTTGAGTAGCGCCAGCATCATTTCCTCGGCCGTATGGTACCTTTCCCAGGGTTTGGCGCGGCAGGCCTTGAGAATGATTGCGTTCAACAGCAGCAGGGCCTCGTCTTCCGCGGAGTTGCCCGGCAGTTCCGGCAACACGGGGTATTCGTTCCGGTCCTTGCCGGTGCTGATTTCGTAGAGGACTTTTCCGAGGGAATAAATGTCCGCCCGGACGGTGCCCGAGCCTTCCGGCGGAATAAAACCCTGCGTGCCGGCTTGCGACTGGATACCGGCCGCCTCCGTGACCAACCCGATATCCGCCAGCTTGGGCGCGCCGTTCACAAAAATGATGTTGTGCGGCTTGATGTCGCGATGGATCAATCCGTGTTGGTGCAGAAAGCTGAGGGCGGAAGCGATGGCTGCGCCGATGCGGACACATTCGGCAACCGGAAGGCGCTTGAGCCGCGCCCGGTCCTGCGCCAGGGTCCGGGGCAGGTAGGTTTCCGGGACGATGTTTTGACCGCAGACAACATCATCAGCCAGTTCCATCACATAGTAAAAATAACCGGCCGCCTCATTGCGTCCCACCTGCAAAATATCCACCAGCCCGTCATGCAACCGGGAGACGGGTTCAAATTTCAAAATGCCTTTGAATTCATTCGCCGCCCAGGCCTGCCGGGACGGAGATTCCGGCACAATTTTGACGGCACGGCAGGTGCCCAATCTGTTCCGCGCGAGCCAGACCTGGCCGCTGCTGCCGTTGCCGATGAGGCGGAGCAGTTCGTGGTCCGGAACGGTCGGCGGAGGGCCGGCGGCAGGCGCGGCGAACGGCGTTTCACTTGGATCAGGCGGCGTGGTCATGAGTATTGTTTCGGACAACGTGCCTGACCGTTCAATGGACGGTTGGCCACCGCCGCCTTTTCCTCCGGAACGCGCGGGGCGCAGTTCCTGGGAGCGCTGGCGTCTCGCCGGTGAGTTCCGGCTTCACCATTGTTTTTCAAGCACACGAATTTCCTTTTTGATCAAAGCCATGACGCGGTGTTTTGCGAGATAGACCATTCCGATGTTCACCCCGAGCGTCTGGGCCACCTTGCCAGCCGGCCATTGCCGGATGACGTTCAAGTCGAAAATTTGATAATGCTCCTCCTTGACGCGGGGTTTGACGCGTTCCATGGCCGCTTCCAGCAAATTCGACTGCCAGTCCGCCTCCCAGATGACTTCAAGCTCGGCGTTCACCGGACTGGCAGTTTCGTCCGGGCCGGGCGAAAGGATGGACGAACTGCTTCCCGCCGGGATACTCCGGGTCCGTTTTCTCAATTGGTCGGCAATCCGCCAGCGGGTGAGGTTCCGCAGCCAACCTTTGAACGTTCCCAGCGTGCGATCGCGCTTGAATTTTTGGATGTCCTTCGCCACGGAAATGACGGTTTCCTGGACAACGTCCTGGGCCTCGGCGTCCGTCAATCCGGACTTCATGGCGAACGAATAAATCAACCGCCAGTAGGTGTCGAAGAAATCCTTCCAACTGTCCTGGTCCTCCCGGTCCTGCATCCGGCTCAGGAGCGAGTAACGCGTGGGAATCGAATCTTCCGACAGCATCGTCATCACGGCATTCATACCTCAACAGCTCGTAAAAGGCGACGCGGTTCTTTCAAAAAAGTTTGAAAAACGCCAAGAACACTTGAAACGTGAAAACGTGAATCGTGACACATTTTGGCACTGCCCCCGTTTGGAGTTCCGCGTTTACGCGGTTCGGACGAACACTGCCGCCGTGGCCGCCTGAAGGCGGAACTCCAAACTATCGCGCGACTCTTGTCACGTTTCACGCATCACACATCATGTTTCATTTCAGCGGCGCTCGCTTTTGCTGCCGCAGTTCCTGCTGCTGGCGCAGCAGTTCCATGCGGTCGGTCTCGGAAATATCCGGCTGGCTCGCGCGCTGGATGGACGCGGCAATCTGGCGATCCAAAAATTGATTGCGCAATTTCATAACCAAATCTGGCAGTTGCTCGTCGGAACGATCTTGTTGCTTTCGAGGAGTCAGTTTAGTGCCATCATTTTTCCGTTCAACTAATTCTCCAATTAGAACCTCTGTGACGAGACTCCGTATTTCCTGCGTTTCACATTCATCCAGAAACGTGACGAGATTTTTCCAGCTTTCATTGGTCTGCGCGGCCAACCGTTGCGTGACGATTTGCCGCGCGAGCGGATGCGTAATCCAATTTACGTCAAGATGCAGCGAGGCCCAGCCAACCAAATCGTCGTGTTGTAGGAGCAGCTTGAGCAGTAAGAATTCTGTTTGGGACGGACGCGGCGTCTCGGTCTCAGGTTCCATGATTGGTTCGTCAGACTCCGATTCCTGAACCTTGAACCCTGAACCTTGAACTTTGAACTTTGAAAATTCGGCGCGCACGGCTTCGGGCGAAACGCCCAGGCGCAGCGCGGTTTTTTGCGCGTATTTGTCCGCCAGCACGACGTTGCCGGTCTTGTGGACGGCTTCGGCCATGCCGCGCAGGATGGCGTTTCGGCCCTTGTCGCTGTTCGCGTCATCCAGCTTGCAGAGCCGGTTCAAGTAGTAATCAAAAAATCCCTCGGCCTTTTCAACGAGCTGGCGGAATGCCTCGCCGCCGTTGGCTTTGATGAAACTGTCCGGGTCGTGCGGCGCGGGCACCACGGCCACGCGTACGGCCAGCCCGGATGCGAGCAGATGATCCAACGAACGCACGGCGGCGTTTTGCCCGGCCTCGTCGGAATCGAAACACAGAACCACCTCATCCACGTAACGTTTGATGATGCGGGCGTGTTGTTCGGTGAAGGCGGTGCCTTGCGGCGCGACAATGTTTTGCACGCCGCCCATGAAACACGCAATCAAATCAAGCTGGCCTTCGCAAACGATGGCAAATCCGGCATTGAGGATGGCACGCTTGGATTTGTCGAGGCCGAAGAAGACCCGGCTCTTGGTGAAAATGGGAGTCTCCGGCGAGTTGACGTATTTCGCGGTTTTTTCGTCGCCGGACAACACCCGTCCGCTGAAGCCAATCACCCTGCCCTGCTCATCGCAAATCGGGAACATGAGCCGCCCGCGGAAGCGGTCGTAGTAATTGCGGATTGCGGATTGCGGATTGCGGATTTCCGCTTCCGGGTTTTCGTTTTCGGTTTTTTGATTTCCACTTTCCGCTTTTTTAATAATCAGTCCGGCCTTTTCGACCAGCGCCAAGTCGTGATTTTTGCTTTTGGCCCAGTTGACGGTGTCGTCCCAAGCATCGGGCGCGGCGCCGAGACGGAACAGTTTCACCGCTTCCGGCGACACACCGCGTTTGGCGAGGTAGTCGCGGGCAGTCTGGCCGGCGGCTTCATTGAGCAGACAATTTTGCCAGCGCTGGGCGATTTGCTCGTGAATCTGGAGCAACTGATCCTTGAGATGGCGCGACTGCTGTTCGACGGGGCTTTGGTTGAATTCGAGGGGAATTTTGGCGCGTTCGGCCAGCCGGCGGACGGCGTCCATGAACCCGATGTTTTCGTATTCCTTGACGAAGGTGAAAACGTCGCCGCCCTTGTGGCAGCCGAAGCAGTGGAAAATCTGCTTGTGCGGATTGACGTTGAAGCTGGGCGTCTTTTCCTTGTGAAACGGGCAGAGGGCGGTGAAGTTGGCGCCGGCGCGTTTCAGCGGCAGATACGAGCCGATGACGTCCACGATGTCGCTGGCGGCGCGAATGCGTTCGCGGGTTGCGGGGGAAAGCGTGCCAGCCATGCTCGTTCGGCATCGGGACGTGACGATGCGGCGGTTATTTTCCGAGATGCATCACCGGCTTTTTTTTCTGCGGTTGTTTGGCGTTCGGCGGAGTGGTGTCAATCAGGAGCGTGCCGAGGTAATTCTTGATGTAAGGCCCGGTGAGGGATTTTTTAAAGACCTGTTCCTGCACGTTGTCCACCGTGGGAAAATAGTTGCCGCTGTATATCCCGCCGCCAAACCAGCGCTGCACGTAGGCGTTGTGAGCCTTGATTTCCTCCGCCGTGTAGCACGGCGCGTTGAGCAGGGCCAGGACGGCCACCACCATGCAGGCAAAACGGATCATGCCCGACAACATTCCCAGATAGTATTCGCCGCCGCCGAAAAAATTGCTGCCGGTCAGCTTGGGGACGAAAATCCCCTTGAGAACGTAGAACACCAGCCAGGTGCCCAGCGCCGGCGTGCAATAGCCCAGCAGGGCGCTCGCCACCTTGCCGGTTCCCAGCGAGTTGGCGAAGGTCGGCGCAAACAAGGAATAGCCCATGCCGGATGCCAGGATCAGTGTCAGCCATTGGAGCACCGGCATGACCTCTTTGGACATGCCATTTTTGCGGCCGCGCCACAGGCCGAAGCACAAAATGGCCCCCAGCGCGATGTCGAACCAATTGATCGGCAGGTTGTTCAAGCCCATGGGTTGTGCAACAGCAGCAATCATGCCTGCGAGACTAATTCTTCCCGTTCAGAACGCCAGTCAAATTTCAAGGCGGATTCGATGAAAGCCAGAGCTGTATGTCGCCCGCCTGGGGAACACCCGGATTCACTTCGAGCACCTTCAGATAATGCAGCCGCGCGCGGGCGGGGTCGTGCAATTGCTGCGCATAAATGCCTCCCAATGCCAGATGCGCGCGCACTTCATTCGGCTTCGCCGCCACGATTTTTTCCAGCTCGTTCACCGCGTCGGTCACGTAACCCGCCGCCTTGAGCGCCAGCGCGAAATTGTAGCGCGCATCCGCCGAATCCGGCTGGATGGCCAGCGCCATCTCGTAGGCGGAGAGTGATTGATTGTAGTTCCGCAGCCGGTAAGCCACCACGCCGCAATTGTATTGCGCCTCGAACCAGCCCGGGTCCAATTCCGCCGCCTGACGATAGGATTGCAACACATCCGTCCAGCGCAAATCCTGCTCGAACTCCCGCGCCCGCGTGAACGCGAGCGATGCCGTCCGCCGGTCGCCCGCCGACGGTTTGCGCGGCGAAAGATACAGGTAACGCGGGTACGCCGGCGTCGCCGGCTGAACAATTTTAACCGGCTTGGACTCGGCAACCGGCGCCGGCGTGGATGCGGCGGCCACGGTTGGACTGGTCTTTGCCGGCGGCAACGGCGCTGAACTGGCGCGGTTGTTGTCCGCCGCCGGTGGTGGCAGGGGTGTCACCTTGATTTCACTGTTTTTCTCCGGCGCGGAAGAACGAAACCAATTTAAAGGATTGAGCCTGGACATGACGCCCGTCTTTCCAGTCCCCATGTCCGGCGGCGGCGACGCCAGGGGCATCCCCACCGCCACCGGCTCCGGCTGAAGTTTCATGGCTGGCATCGGAGCGGCCGTCCCGCGCGGCGGATTGGAGCTGGCGCGGACAACCGCCTGGGTTCGCAGCGGCGCTGCCGCATGTGCCGCGGCGCCACCGGCCGGCGGCTGCGGGCTGGCAGCCGCGACCGCCGCCGGCTGCTCCAGATTGTTCGCGACGTCATTCACCGCGTCCCAATTTGCCGGGCGCGGCGTCAGCGCCAGATAGGCGCGATAATTTTGCAGTGCCAGCGCGTTGTCGTGCAGATACTGCTGCGCCACCGTCGCCAGGTTCAGCAACGCCGGCCCGTAATCCGGTTTTTCCTTCGCCGCCGCCGCAAAAAATTGCGCCGCTTCGCGCGGCTGGCCGCGTTCAACCCGGGCCAGCCCGAATCCATTCAAGGCTTCGGGGTTGTTGGGGCTGAGGTAAAGCACGGTGCTGAAACTTTTTTCCGCCCCGGCCACGTTATGCGATTGCATCTGCGCCAGGCCGAGCTTGAGCCAGCCTTCGGTCGCCTTGCTGCGCCGCAGCGTGTAGGCGGTAAACTCGCTTTGTGCCGCGTCGGGCTTGTTTTGTTCCAGCCACAAACAGCCCAGATTGTAATGCGCCTCCATCAAATCGCGGTCGAGCGCCAGCGCGCGCTGATAGGCCGCCACGGCGTCATCCGTCTGGCCGGCGTGCTGGCAGGCCACCCCGAGATAATTCCACGCCTGCGCGTTTGTGGCCAGAAGCGACGTGGCGGTTTTCAATTGCGCCGCCGCCCCGCCGTAATCGCCGCGCTCCAAAAGTTTTTTCCCCTTGAGCAGCGCGCGCGGACCGGACGGCGCGCAGCCCGCAAGAAAAATGGCCAGCGCGAAAAAGAGCAAACAACGAGGATGGAAGATGGAAGATGGGAGATGGAATCCGGCGCGCCGGCGAAAAAATCCACCCGCCATTCTCCATACTCCATCGTCGCCGCTATTTTTGGTGGCCAGCATCGCCGTTGGTGGTAGCATCCGCGCCCGAAAGTGTCAAGAAACGTGCAAACTCAATTCGTCCGGGCGGTTCGCCGGCTGCTGCTGGCCGGCGCCCTGGGACTGGCGTGTTTTCCGGTCCGGGCTGCTGATTCGTTTTTCAGTCATTCCACCAACCTGATCGCGCGCGTCGTCACGGTCGAAAATGCCAATGTCATTTACGACTTCCAGCCCGATGCCGCCCTGGTTCAAGACATGGTCAATCGCGGCCTCACGAATTTCACCGGCCGGGCCACGGTTGCCGCCGCCTGGCGCAGCCTGGTCTCAACACAGGACGTCATCGGCATCAAGGTCTTTTCCGCCGCGGGGATGCTCAGCGGCACCCGGCCCGCCGTCGTCGCGGCGGTGATTCACAGCCTGCTCGACGCGGGCGTGCCGCCGCAACACATCATCATTTGGGACAAACACGAGGACAATTTGCGGGCCGCCGGATTTTTCAAACTGGCCGCGCAACTCGGCGTGCGCGCGGCCGGCTGCGCGGAGGCCGGTTACGACCCGACGAATTTCTATCTGCCCGACACCGCCATCATCGGCAACCTGGTCTGGGGCGATCTGGAGTTCGGGACCAAAGGCGAGGGCGTCGGGCGAAAATCCTTTGTCTCCAAAATCGTCAGCCGGCAAATCACCAAAATCATCAGCATCGCGCCGCTGCTCAACCGGGAGGACGCCGGCGTCTGCGGCCACCTTTACAGCCTGGCGTTGGGCAGCGTGGACAACACCCTGCGGTTCGAGAGCGACGCCGGACGGCTCGCCGTGGCCGTGCCGGAAATTTACGCCCTGCCCGTGCTCGGCGACCGCGTCGCGCTCAACATCACCGACGCGCTCATCGGCCAATACGAGGGCGGCTCGCGCGGCCTGCTGCACTACTCCACCGTGCTGAATCAACTCTGGTTCAGCCGCGACCCGGTGGCGCTCGACACCCTGGCCATCAAGGAATTGGATCGCGAACGGCGGGCATTCGACGCGCCGGAATACAAGCTCAACCTGGAGCTTTACGCCAATGCCACTTTGCTGCAACTCGGCGTGAACGACCCCGCGAAAATCCAGGTGGAAAAACTGCGGTGAAGCCGGTTTACACGTCCGGTGTAGTGTCGGCGCTGTGCGCCGATAAAATCGAGCCACAGGCTCGACGCTACAAATCGGATGTTTGCGCGTTGTCTAAAACGCCCAGTTGACGCCGGCGGAAATATAGACCTGCCCGCCCAGGTTCAACTGTGCCTGCCGGCCGCCGCTGCTGAAGTTGGCGTCCCCCATCGGCATGTATTGCGCGCCCACATAAATATCGGCGTTTTCGCCCGGAACATGATACATCAACGACGCGTTCACATAACCGCCAAACACCACGTCGGTCGCTCCAAATTTTCCTGAATTCGAGGCGCTGACGCCACCCGCGGTTATGGTTTCATTGTATTTGTAATCGCCGGAGACGATGCCGATGGCCGGGCCGAAGCTGGCCGACAGGCCGAAACTTTCATTCAAATCCCAATACACCGACGGCCCGATCCTCACGGTGTAGAGCATCACGTCCAGCGAATGCGATCCGGCGACGGTGCCGCCAATGTTGGTGGCAGTGTTCGACGTGGGATTGCTGAAGATGGTTGGATTGCCGGCGCTATTGAAGGGGCCTTGGTATGGCGCATTCGGCATGGTAATACCGGCGGTATTAAAGGTATAAATTGACTGGCTAACCGTCGCCGACATGGGATTGTTGTCAGTGATGCTGATGGGAAGAAAACCGAACCCCAAATCCCAACCAATTCGGGCGCGGCCCCAATAGAAGAGATTGCCACCGTAGGCCATGTCGAATCCTGGAAACACGCCGCTCTCTTCCGAACTGCCGCTTGCGGAAAAGGAAGTCGTGCTGTGCATGGTCAGGGTCTGATTGGCCGCGTTGTATTGGGACGGATTGGCTGCGGTTGCATTGTTGTTGCCCCAATTATAACCCCAATAAGATGTATAGCCTTGCGCGTTTCCAGTGTCATCCACCCGCACATAGCCGTCGTCGTAGATCCCGTTTGCCGCATTATTGCCAGGAATCTGGAATGTGCCATTCATGCTGAAATTGGCTTTGATATTCATTCCGACCATGGCCCCGATGCGAAAATGGCGCGTCCAGTCGTCATCCTTGGAAACCTTTTGAATCCTGAAATAATCAGACCAACGGTCGCTGGACGGCGGCGGCTGGACGGCGGGTTGTGGTTGGGCTTGAGCATCCGGGGGAACCGCGATGGCATTACTTGGATTCGGATTTGGGCCGGTGGCTTGCGATTGGGCTGAGACGACCGGCGCAAATCCCGCGAAGCAGCAGGTGAGACACCACGCAAAAAAATTCCGGAAGCGGACGTTTCTCATAAAGCTTGGTGACAGTGCCGGCATATTTTCACGGGTTAAGAAGCGCACGGTAGAAGCGCCAGGGGCTGGTGGCCGCGTTGGGATCCTGCACCGGGATCAAGCCACCCGGGCTGGTGAAGCTGTAGATGGAATTCCAGTCCGTCAAATTGGTGGAATATTGAATGGTATAGTTCAGGCCCGCACCGGTGTTGATAATGAACTGGAACTCGCCGTTTGGCAGCCAGGCCGGCCCGGTGAGGACAAACGGAAGCGGAATAACTATCACCGTGAAACTGTTGGTCTGCGTCAACTGTGGATTGACCAGGTCAAACGGATCGCTGTTGGTCACCACCGTCGTAATCGTGTTGGTGGATGGACTCTGATTCTGAGCCGGCGTCCAGGTGATGATGCCGCTAGTGCTGATGCTCATGCCTGCGGGCGGGCTGATCAGCCCATAACCGAGAGTTGTCGCATACGGGCTCGGCTCGGTGGCGGTGTTGGTCACCGTCAGGAGATTCAGTTCATAGACCGTTTGGGTTGATATGTTTGGCAGCACCGGCTGGATGTTGTTGGATGCGATCTGCGTGATAACCGCCGTGTAATTCGTCACGGTAATGGGCAGCCGGGTGGGAACAAATAACTCCAGCATGAGGTTCGTGGCTTGATTGGGGATGAGCTGGCCGGAAATCAGGTATGGATTGCCGTTGTTCGTGCCCGCGGCGTTATACAACCAATTGGTCAAGCCTGACACGATGACACGGGCGGCAGCGACGACATTCGTGCCGATATTGGTCAAACGAATGGAGTTGGTCATCAATCCGATCTGCGGATCGTAATGCATCGCGGAAGAATTGGTGGCGATTAATTGTCCGTAAATGAAGGTGCCGACAGTGATGTTGTTGGTGGCGGTATTGTTGGTGGAGTTGGGATCGGCCACACTGGTTGAGTTGACAAGCGACGAAAAAGTCCAAGTACCCGCGTTGGTGGGCTGGACGGTCAGTTGTATATTTGCGAAAGCGCCGCTCGCCAGCGTGCCCAAATTGAAAATGACGTTGCTGCCTTGGATGCTGGGAACCTGGTTGGACGGCGAGTAATTTTTGAACCCCACACCCGGTGGCAGCGTGTTGGTCAGCATGACATTGGACGCGGAAGCCGGCCCCAGGTTGGTCACATTCACACCATAAGTCATCCAATCATTGGTGAAGACCGCCGAGGGTGGACCGGTGATCGCCACCGCGAGGTCCGCCTGGGCCGGCGGCGCGGCGTTGGTAACCTGGATGACGATATTGGTAGTATAAGTATAATTGGTCACGGTAAAAACACTGAACGTCACCGTGTTGGTGATGTATCCGACCGCAGTGGGTTTCACGATCACGGTCATTTGGGCAATCTCATTCCCACCTATGCCAAACTGGCCAAGATTGAATACCACAACATTGCCGTTATTCGTCGTGGAAACACCTGGATAGACGTAGGTATTGGTGGCACTGACAAAGGTGGAATTAACGTCGGACGTGTTGGTCACAATGACAAACGAATACCCGCCCCACACATTGGTAAGAAGGATGGTGCAAGTTAGGTTGGAATTCAACCCGACGGGATCGGGCGAACCCGAGATGAAATAGGTATAGTCATTCGTTACCTGCGCCTCGGCTCGTGTGCCAATGGCCATCAACGCGGCCACCAACATCGCCAAGATCCGAAATTTAGAGAAAAACTTCATGCTGATGTCAAAACCCATTTGTTTCCGAACTTAAACAGCGATAAACTGCAAAAGTTTCAAGCGTCTGGCAATCTTTGTATTGCATTGGCCGTCCTTATTCCCATTTCTCAAAGACTAATCCATGCGACCGCACACCGGGGTGCGGCTTGATACTGCGCCGACTCCTTCTCCATGAACCTCGTAGCAGCGGACGTGAGTCCGCTCCATCTTATCCAAAGCGCGAATTCATACGGGGAACGGCATTTCTGCTTCTCAAGCGCATCCGGCTGCGGCAAGCTGGCGCTCATGCGCATCCTCATTGCCACCGTCACCGCCGGGGGCGGGCACATCGCCGCCGCCGCCGCCCTGGAGGAAGCCTGGCGCGCGTTGCGCCCGGACGACACCGTCGAACGGCTCGACCTCATCAAGTTTTTCTCGCCGCTCCACAAAAAAGTTCACGCGGACGGCTACGTGCAACTGGTCGAGCGCGCGCCAGAACTTTGGGGCATGTTGTTCGGCAAGACCGACCATCCCAAGGTTGCCCGCCGTTTGAACAAACTGCGTCGCGCATTTCCCAGCAACTCGCGCAAAAAATTTACCCGCCACCTGAAACAATTCAAACCCGACGCCGTTCTCTGCACCCATTATCTCCCGCTGGAAACACTCGCTTTGCTCCGCCAAAAATCTGTAGCGGCGGTCTATGACCGTCGCACTGTAAACGAATCGGCGACGCTCACAGAGCGACGCTACAAGCCCTTTGTCGTCAGCATCGTGACGGATTTTGAGGCGCACGCGCTCTGGATGGACGCCTGCGTGGACTTGTATTGCGTCGCCGCCGAGGAAACCAAGGCGCGGCTGGTCGCCCGCGGCGCCACGGCGGCAAATGCCGTCGCCACCGGCATTCCGATCTCCGCGAAATTTTTGACCAAACCCGACGCGCGGACGGTTCGCAAGAGTTACGGTCTGCGCGATGACCAGCCGGTGCTGCTCGTGCTGGGCGGCGGCTTCGGCATGGGGCCGGTCGCGGAAATTCTGGCCGAGCTCGACAAGGTGCCGGGCCAGTTCCAGACGGTGGCTGTCACCGGTCGCAACGAGGAATTGCGGCGCAAGCTCGCCACACAAACCCGCCGGCATCCGACGCACGTGCTGGGCTATTCGACCAACATGCACGAATTGATGGCCGTGGCCGACCTCATCATCACCAAGCCCGGCGGGCTGACCACGTCCGAGGCGCTGGCGCTGGGCAAACCGCTGTTCATCCTGAACCCGATTCCCGGCCAGGAGGCGGCCAACAGCGATTTCCTGCTCGAACGCGGCGCGGCCACCAAGGTTAACCGCGTGGAAGATTTGCCGTTCCGCATCGAAAAGCTGCTCGGCTCGAAGAAGCTCGCCGAAATGGCCAAAGCCGCAAAGTCTCTGGGCAGGCCGCAGGCGGCTGCGGACGTTTGCCGGGAAGTTTTGAAACGATTGTAATGGCATGCTCTCAGACAAAGACCGGGATCGTCGTTCGGAGTTCCGCGTTTACGCGGCAAAATGCAGCGCAGGCCCTCCGAACCGCCTGAAGGCGGAACTCCAAACAGGGGATTGCGCCCGGAATGCGCCCAGACAACAGATTGATGAACAGTCTTTACCACACCATGCGCGGGCTGATCGGCCTGGCGGTGGGTTTTTATTTTCGACGCATTGAACGGTTCCATGTGGAGCGCGTGCCGGCCTCTGGCCCGGTGCTGTTCGTGTCCAACCATCCCAGCTCGCTGAACGACTCGTTCGTCATCGGCGCGTCCGTCGGGCGCAAGGTGAATTTCATGGCCACCGTGCAGCTCTTCCGTTTCCCGCCGATCAAATGGCTGCTCCTCCATTGCGGCGTCATCCCGGTCAACCGGGTCAAGGACGATCCCAAGGCCATGCGTTCGGTGATGGACACCTTCGAGGCGTGTTTCCGCGTACTGGAACGCGGCGAAGCCGTGGGCATTTTCCCGGAAGGCATCACGCACGACGACCCGCAATTGAAGGAGGTCAAATCGGGTGCGGCCCGAATGGCCCTGGAACTTGAACACCGTCACGGCGGAAAACTGGGTCTGCAAATTGTCCCCGTCGGCCTGACGTTTTCGGCCAAGGAAATTTACCGCAGCGAGGCGCTGGTCAACTTCGGCGAACCCATCCGGGCGGCGGAATTTCTGGCCGGTTACGAAACCGAACGAAAGGAATGCATCCGCCGGCTGACGCATGAGATTGAAACGCGCATCCAAAATCTCATCCTCCATCTGCCGCAACTCGAGCACGCCCGCGTCGTCGCGGCCGTCCAGCGCCTGTACCTGGACCGGCTGCGGGTTGGAAACCGCGTCATCCACGAGCCGGTATCACGACAGGCGGAGGATCTGCTGCTGGCGCAGGCCATCGCCAAGGCGGTGGAGATCGCTTTTGAACAATACCCGGAACGCGCAGCCGTCTTCGTCACCAAACTGGATTTCTACGAACGCTGGCTGAAACGTCTTAAGGTGTCCGATGAATCGCTGGCCGAATTCCCGGACCCGAAAAGACTTTTGGGCACCAGCCTGTTCCGATGTGTACTCGCGGTGCTGGGAGCGCCGGTGGCGTTTTACGGCTGGATTCACCGTTTCATCCCGGTGCGAATCGTGCGTTATGCCGTCACTTTTACCGAAGCGTCCAAGCGCAAGGCGCAGACACCGCACGCCAAGATGATTGGCGGCATCGTTGCTTTTGCGCCGTGTTACCTGGTTTATGCCGTCATCTTCCACCAGTTTTTCGGCTGGCCGGCGAGTTTGTGGTATGGACTTTCCCTGCCCGTGAGCGGGATGATTGCCTATTATTACATCCGGAACCTCAGCCGGCTCGGCGCGGCGATGCGCAACACCACGATACTTTTCCGCGCGCCCCTGGCCGTCCGCCGGTTGCTCCGGTTGCGGTCGGAATTGATCGCGGAGATTGAATCGCTGCGGCCGGAAATCCAATCACGGTTCCAAGCCAAACAAGAAGGCTGAAGCTGCTGGTCAAACACTTCAGCAGGATTACCTTGTGTTCGGGTGCAAACGATTTCCCACGGCATCAACCATGTCAGTCGTGACCAGCACCAGAACCGTTTTTTCTCCGTTTTTCAGTTCCGCTTCGGCGATGTGCTGCGCGACCCTCGCTTCCCGTTCAGCGTTGGGCTTTGAAGATGGCAATGGCCCGGCTTCGGACAGAACCAGCAGCAGCGTCTGGCCGTCAGCCAATGTGGCGTTCGTCATGGCTTTCTTGATTTGAAACGCGGGCAAATATATTGGCAAAGGGATTTGTTCTCCGGCGGAATTGGTGGCGTAATGAGGTGTTAATTTGCTGCTATCAGCGTAACCCAAAAAATAGGTGACAAAAGCGGTGGTTGTAATTTGAATCCGGCTGTTAGCTAAAATTGCAGGCACAACATCCAGAGTTGGCCCGATTTCTACCTGCCCGGTTTGAGGCGTAATGCTGCCCGCCGATTTGGTTTCTTCGAAGATTGAGTTCGTAATGATCGTAATGATTTGCGTTGACCGCATCTGGGTCTGCCGTCCGCTGAGGGTTGTCACTTCCGGTTCGGATAAAATATGAACACCGGGTTTTGACTCCAGGGTTCTCAATAATGTCCGGGCGGAACTGGGTTCAAGGATGCCGGTGAATCCAGGAGATGAGTTTAAGAAATCATCCGAGCCTTTGGAGATTTCAACAAATCTTGCCTTGATATGAATCTGCGGCAATGGGCTGTGGAATTTGTGCTGCACAACAAAAGTGGTGGCCGTTCCTGCCGCCAGCAACACGCTGGCGCCAACCACAATCGCTGTCTTCGCTTTTGTCCATGCCATAATTTTCAATGCTCCTTTGACGATGGTTAAGGTTGAACCGCTGGCCGCCGCGCCTTTTGTAACTGCGATGGCCGTCACGGCCTTGGCCAGCACCGCCGGCGCGGTCTGAACGGAATTGGCGGAAATCGCCCCGGCGATGACGGCCGTAGTCGAACTCACGCCGCGCCGGGCAAAATATCGGTGCAGCTTTTCCAGCGCGTGAATGACCCGTTTCTTCGCCGCGTTTTCGGTGACGCCGGCGGCCATGGCCACCTCGGCAAAACTTTTGCCGCCAAAAAACCGCAGCACCACCGCCGCGCGATCCTGGTCGCCCAGTTGACCCATCGCATCCTCCAACAGCGGCGCGAGCTGTTGCCAGGTTTCATCGGGTACAACGGCATCGGGCGCGGTTTGCATAAAAGCCTCCTGTTCACGGCGGACGCGGCGGGTTTCACGCCGCAGGAAGCTCGACGCCGTCAGCCGCGCGGTCTGATACAGCCAGCCCGGCAGGATGGTTTTGTCCACGATGCGCCCGGCTTTTTGCGCAAGAATGACGAACACCGCCTGCGTAATCTCCTCGGCGGCGTGGAGATTGCCGGTTTTTCTCAGCGCGGCGGAAAAAACCAGGTCCACGTGGCGCGAAACCAGGGCGGCAAAGGCCGCGTCGGAATTCCCGTCAGCGTATTGCCGCAACAAATCCATGTCGGTGGCGTCGTGCATCCATTAATTAGTGGCCGCCGCCGGCAAAAAGTGCCAACCAATTTTTGAATCAAAGCCAAGCCGCAAAGGCCGAAAGTTTTGACACGAATTTCACGAATTACCACCAATTCAAATGAACCAAAATTCTTTTGCCTTCAGCGTTTAGCCTTTAGCCTTTTCCCTTCCCCGCTGGCGGGTCGCTTCGTAGAGGAATATCCCCGTGGCGACGGCCACGTTCAGTGAATTCATGTGGGACGGCATCGGGATTTCCACCATGTCGTCGCACGCCGCCAGCACGGCCGCCGTGAGGCCCGGTCCTTCCGCGCCAAACACCAGACAGCAGTCGCCCCGCAAATCCACGGCGGTCAGCTTCTTCGCCCCGGGACGGGGATGCGCCGCCAGGCACCGCACGCCCCGCACACGCAGCGTCGTTAGTTTTTCGACCAGACTGTCCACGTGTATCAATGGCTGCTCGAAGGTGGTGCCCATGGAACCGGACACCGCGCGACGCTGGAACGGACTGCCGCACGTCTCGCCCACGATCAGAAAATGCGCTCCAAAAGCAGCGCAGTTCCGAACCACCGCGCCGAGATTTTCCGCGCTGGCAATGCCCTCCACTGCGGCGAGCAGCAGCGGATGCGGCGAATTTTTCAGGAGCGTTTCAAAGTCCGGCTGCGGCGGGATTTTGGCCACCGCCAGCGCGCCCTGATGCAACTGGTAGCCGGTGATGGTTTCGAGCAGCTTCCGTTCGCCAACATAAACGCAAATCTCTTTTTCCGGCCGGGCGCGCAATTGCGGTTCGAGCTGTTCCAGCCACGCGGGTGTGAGCAGCGCGGACACGACGGCGTACCGGCTGGCCAGCAGGCGCTTGACCACCTTGATATTGGTGGCCACCAGCACGCCGGCCCGCTCGTGTTCCTCGACCCGGCGGAGGGTGCAATACAGCGCCAGTTCCGGCGCGTCGAGAGACTGAATGGTTTGGATGCGCAAAATCGCCACGCCGGAATTAAAGCGCGCGGCGGCGGCAATGAAAAGCGTGGAGAAGGGTTTCTTTCACCACGGTTCCGTGAACGGATTTTGCTGATTGATGAGGTTTTGAAAGGGCCGGAAAAGGAGAATCCGAAGCAAGCCCAATGGTTTCTGTTGTCATCAGGAACGGGAAATGCAATGTTCAGACTTAACATAAAAACCCTTAATCCAGTATGAGTAAAAACCGCGTCATCCTCACAGGCATTTCGTTGCTGCTGATGGGAATTCCCCTGGTCGCAGCCACAAATTCGCCGGCCACCGACCGCATCATCACCGCCGATTTCCGGCAGGTGCAGGGACCGATGAACACGATGTTCAAGAGGTGTGTCGGGGCCGGGCGGGCCAACGAAGGCTTGCGCGCCGACTGGCAGCGGCAACTGGCTTACGCGCATCGCGAATGCGGTTTTGAATACATCCGCATGCACGGTTTGTTCAGCGACGACATGGGAGTTTACCGGGAAAGCAAGGACGGCAAGCCGGAATACAACTGGCAATACATTGACGAGCTTTATGATTTTCTCCAAAGCATCGGCATGAAGCCGTTCGTGGAACTCAGCTTCATGCCATCGGCATTGGCCAGCGGTTCCAAGACGATTTTCTGGTGGCACGGCAACGTGACCAAGCCGAAAGATTTGAAGAAGTGGGGCGATTTCATCCGTGCTTTCGTCACGCACCTGCGCGAGCGTTACGGCGATGCCGAGGTGCGCACCTGGTATTTTGAAGTCTGGAACGAACCGAACTTGAGCGGTTTTTTTGACGGCACGCAGCAGGATTACTTTCATCTCTACGCCGTCACGGTGCGGGCGATCAAGGACGTTTCGCCCGACTACAAGGTTGGCGGGCCGGCAACAGCGGGCTGCGCCTGGGTGCCGGAATTCATCCATTTCTGCGTGACGAATCCTGCGCCGGTGGATTTTATTTCCACGCACGATTACTGCGTGGACAGTGGCTACCTGGATGAAAACGGCAATGCCGGCACGGTGTTTTCTAAAAACCCCAAAGGCATTTATGGCAACGTGATCCGGGTGCGTAAGCAGATCGCCGAGTCGGCCCTGCCGAATTTGGAACTGCATTTCACCGAGTGGAGCGCTTCCTACACGCCGTCGGATCCGATTCACGACAGCTACCACAGCGCGGCGTTCATCCTCGACAAGCTCAAGAACGCCGGCAACGCCGCGCAGTCCATGTCTTACTGGGTGTTCACGGACATCTTCGAGGAAGCCGGCCCGCGCTGGACGCCGTTCCACGGCGGTTTCGGCCTGATCAACTACGAGGACATCAACAAGCCCGCGTTCTACGCCTATCAGTTTTTGAACCGGCTCGGCCCGACCGAATTGAAAGACAGCGACCAGGCCTCGTGGATCTGCACCGACAAGTCCGGTGGCATCCAGGCGCTGGTCTGGGATTTCACCATCACGCATCCCGGCACCAACGTCATCAACCAGGTTTATTACAAACGCGACCTGCCATCCCTGCCGAAAAACAAGGTCACGCTCAACCTGACCAACGTGCCCAAGGGCAAATACGCGCTGGAAATTTACAAGGTCGGCTACCGCGTCAACGACGCCTACGCGACCTACCTGGACCTGGGTTCGCCCGCGCAATTGACCCGGGCGCAGGTGGCAAAAATCAAATCTGAGAACAGCGGCGCACCCATTGCCAGGTCCACCATCAAGGTCGGCCGGGATGGAAAAGTTCAACAGCGATTTGACCTGCGTGAAAATGATGTCTGCCTGTTCGCGCTGAAAAAGCAATGACCCGGCCCGGTGCTGCCCGGCGGCATCTTCATTCGCACCCAAAGTTGCCACGCCGGGATTAAAGCGAATTCCGAAGTAGGAAAAAGTGTGCGCGCCCACGAAAGCACGGGAGCGCGGCGTTTACGCCGCTTCACCACCGGACGGTTTTGGACGCGCGTGAATCACGGTCGGGGTGGGCATTGAAGCGGCGTAAACGCCGCGCTCCTTGCGCGTTTCACAATTCAATTTCGGAGTTCGGGATTAAAGCGCGCGGCACCGGCAATGAAAAGCGCGGAGAAAGGTTTCTTCCGCCACGGCCCACGGGTTACTTCGCCTTTTCCACCACGAGCATCTCGATGGGTTCGCTGTCGGGCACCAGTTCGAGACCGAGTTGTTCCAATAAAGCCTGTTTCAGCCCGTCAACATTGCGGTGCTGCCGATCCGGCTCATCCCATTTGACATCCATGTCGAAGCTGCCCGCCAAATCAGTCCGATCAATAATCGGCACGCCAAGATAAAGTTCCAAAAAATATGCCAGCCGCGAAATCGGCTGGTTCACACAAGAATATTCACCGAATTGCGGGTTATTATTATGGCCGCCTGTCCGGTTTGGTTTCAAACCCGGGGCATTCGAATGTTTTACGGTGAGAACCAAAACGTTGGTTTCAATCATCTCGCGCCTGCCTATCAGACCAAACTTCCTTTTTATTTCCATTTGCAAAGCTTGCGCCGTCCCATTCGGCAGGTTGGCGATGAAGTCATATCTGTCCTGTGGCAGTTCAGTGGAGAAAACCATCCGGGCTTGGGTGGCATAAGCTGCTTCCAGCATATCAATGATCCCGGCGCTTATCCCTAAAACCCTGCCGTTTTGAGCCGCCCATCCTCCCCCGCCGGACTTAAGAAACTTGGCAGGGAAAATAGTGACCTGAGGCGGAGCTTGTTCCAGCACTTTGACATTGGGATTGGGAACCTCCCAAGAATACATTCGATGATCGTGAATTACTTTGATGGTTACTGTCGCCGTGCCGGCAGAGAGTAAAATCCCCGCGCCGATCACGATCGCCGTTTTTGCTTTGGTCCATGCCATAATTTTCAATGCTCCTTTGATGAGGGTTAAAGTTGAACCGCTGGCCGTCGCGCCTTTGGCAATTGCCACCGCCGTCACGGATTTCGCCAATGCCACCGGCGCGGCTTGAACTGAATTGGCGGAAATCGCATCGGCGATGATGGCCGTCGTCGAATTTACGCCGCGCTTGGCGAAAAAGGCCCGCAATTTTTCCAGCGCCCGGCTCACGCGTTTCTTGGCGGCTTCTTCATTCGCACCCAAAGCCGCGCCCACTTCCCTCAGGCTTTTGCCGTCGAAAAATCGCAGCACGACGGCGTGGCGATCGGCTTCATTTAATACCGCCATTGCCGCGTCCAGCAGCGGTGCGATTTGCATCCAGGTATTGGATTCGTTTTCATTCAAAGCGGTTTGCATGCAGGCCTCCTGTTCGCGGCGGGCGCGCCGGATTCCGCCGCGGATAAATGTCACCGCCGTCAGCCGGGCGGTTTGATACAGCCAGCCGGAAAGGATGACGCGTTTGCCCAACTGCCGGGATTTCCTGGCCAGGATGACGAAGACCGCCTGGGTGATTTCCTCGGCGGAATGCGGATTGCCGGTCAGGCGCAGCGCGACCGAATAGACCTTGTTGACATGCCGCGTGACGAGCGCGGCAAAGGCCTCCTCGGAATCGCGCTCGACGTATTCGCGCAACAGGGCGCTGTCATCCAATTCCTGCATCTACCTGTAAATGCCGCCCATCGGGCAAAAGGGACAATCTTTTTTTGCCGGTTTGTTTCGTTGACCTCTTGTCGCGAGAGGCATATTTGCGGCCACCGGCGCGTCAAGAGATTGAACCGGCTGAATGCGCAACGAATGTGTCTGACGCAGCACGTCTGAACTTGGGAGTTCAAAAGGGTTAAAGGGCAAGAGCAAAAACTAAAGCCCCCTCACACAACGAAAGCCAACCAGGCCGCCGATGTCCAGGTCGTAGTTGGGGCGAAAAGCACAGCGCGCGTTGCTCGCGAGTTCGGCCCAATTGCCACCGCGCATCACTCGGACGTTCAGCGGTCCGAAAGGTCCGGTTGGCGTCACAGCCGGTCCGGTTGGGTTATTCGTAGTAGGTTGTCCATACGGTGTCGCAAACCAATCCCAACACCACTCATATATATTCCCCGCCATGTCATACAAACCATACCCGTTCGGCGCAAATGTACCCACCGGACTCGTGTAGGTTCCGGGGTTGAAGTTCGTGTTGTAGCCGGTGTATGGCCCCAAATCATAAATATTTTGTGCGGGGTCGGCGTAGTAGTTGGCCTGGCTTTCCGAGATGCTGTTGCCCCATGGAAACCGCAGTCCGCTCAACCCGCCCCGCGCCGCCTTCTCCCACTCCGCTTCCGTCGGCAGCCGATACCCATTGGCCGTCCAATTCGCAAAAACATTTGTCGTCTCCCCATTTGTAAAAACCTGCGTCATTCCCGCATCCGCGTAATACACCGGCGTCAACCCCGCCAGTTGTGATCGCGCGTTGCTCCACATCACACAATCAAACCAGCCCACCGACTCCACCGGATAATTCGCTCCCTTGCCACTACCGGCACGGACAAAAGTGTATCCGTTGTTCGTGGCCCAATTATAGATTGCCTGCCATTGACCATAACTCACCGGATTCGCATCCATGAAAAAAGCCGACACATAGACGTTCGTCGGTCTGGCGTCAGGAATGTCAGGGTCATTAGTGGCGGAATTGTAGAAAAGATAGTTTCCCATCAGGAACGAACCCGCCGGAATCAGCACCATGCCCGCAGTCGTGTTCGTCTGCGCCAATAACCGGAAATAGCCGGACGGCGCCGAGTTCGTCACCACCACGGCATTGACGGCGACGGCATTGCTCGCCGTCACCCAGTTGGGCGTGGCGAGATTGGCGGTCGTTTGCAAAACGTAATTCGTCGGGCTCGTCGGCCAGTAAATGACGGATTGCCCGCCCGCCGGGGCAATGCCCAGATTGGTGACTTGCGCGAGCGCGGAGTGAACGCCGGCAATCAACGCCAGCCCGATAATCAGAGCGTTAAGTTTGTTTTTCATAAAGTCTAAGGATTTAATCTGCCGCACCACAAACTGAGCCAATGCTATTCCTACTTAATAATAATTCCATTTTAAAAAACCGCGGAAACCTGGGTTTTAATTATCAACAATTCAGGTACCTGCCCATGAACCGCCTGGGAGCACCGGCGGCTCGCCGGCCAGTCGGGGGCCGAAAACCGGAACTCGCCGACGAGACGCCAGCGATCCCAGAAACTGTCTTACGCAATCTTGCAGGGAATCACCGCGTCTTCATCGAAAGAATACACCGCGCACATCCGATGGTATCCGTCGGCAATGATCACTTTGCCGTTGGCCGGTTCCCTTACCAGCAGAAGCGGCGACACAGAACTGCCGGACTCGATTTTCAACTGGTCCTTCTTGACATGAGAATTGTTGCCCCCGAGCAACGATAATCCGGATGCCCTGAAAATATCCTTCGCCTTGAACTCCGACATCGGCGCCTTTTTCAATTTATTGACGAAACCGGTGGCCGTCTTTTTATCGTAAATCAGGGTCAAATACGACAGGGCGGCCGGATAGTCGTGTTCTTCCGGCTCGCTCAACCATTTAATTTTCAGGGGCATTTTACTAATCACTCATACCTTTCTTCGGTTCAACCTTCAAGTGCCATATTCACCATTGCCGTGTTTGCGGAATCATCAGCCAGCTCGCCGGGCGGGCGGAGAGCAGGTCCGCGTTGGCCGGCGGGATTGTATCCCCGCCTGCCGAGTTTATCGAAGGCGATTTTGTAGCCCAAATTCCTGGGAATGTTCCACCACAGTCCGGTTCGGGACCCGGCCAGCAGCCGCCGGGAGATGGAACTCAACGAATAAAATTGTTTCGTCACCCACTCCACTCCCGCCTGCAGTTGATCCGGGGACATTTGCCGCGGTCGAAAAACGACATCCGTCCGCGCGTTGTATTTCGACCAGTCGCGGGTGAGAATCCGGCCGTCCTCCTCCAGCTTGCGAAAGATCGGCGTTCCCGGAAACGGCGTGAGACTGCCAATCGAGGCCACATCCACGCCCGCCTGCTCCAGGAACTCCAGAGTGCGCTCAAAAACGGTGACGTCGTCGTGGTCAAAACCAAAGACCAGACCGGTCTGGACGGCGATGCCGGCGTCGTGAAGTTTCTTGATGCCATCCAGATATCGCCGGGGATGATTGAAGGACTTGCCCGTCTCTCGCAGACTGGCCGCCGAGATGGATTCCAAGCCGATGAAAAGCGCCTCGCAACCGCTCGCAGCAGCAAGCTGAATGAGATCGTCGTGATCCACGATGTTGAACGTGGCCTGGCTGGTCCACCGCTTGCGCAACGGAATCAGGCCGCGGAAAAGCTCCCGGACGTAGTCGAGGTTGCCGATGATATTGTCGTCCCAGAAGATCAGCGCTTTTTCCCGAATCGAGGCGGCTTCCGCAATCACCTCTTTGCCGGGGCGGCAGCGATACTGGTGATGATAGTAGTGTGGCAACATGCAGTAACCGCAGGCATTGGGGCAACTCCGCGTGGCGATGAGCACGCCGCGTCCATAGGCCCGGCGCTCGATAAGCTCCCGGCGTGCCCAAGGCAATCCGGCCAACGATGGCGGAGCCACTGCCCGGTAGAAGCGTTTGAGCCGGCCAGCTTGAAAATCCCGAATGAGCGCGGGCCAAACCCCTTCCGCTTCGCCGATCAAAACGCTGTCCGCATGTTGGGCGGCTTCATCCGGCAGCAATGTGGGATGCGGCCCGCCCAGCACGACCTTGATGCCGCGCCCGCGAAACTCATCGGCCACTTCATAGGCGTGTGGCGCGGAACAAGTGGTCGTGGTGATGCCGACCAGGTCAGCGGCGCGGCGGAAGTTGACCGGGCTGACAATTTCATCCGTGTGATGGATTTCAACGTCCCCCGGCGTGAGGGCGGCGAGGAGCGGCATGGTCAACTGCGGAAACCGGATCAGCCGCCCCTTGCGCATCCACAACGTCGCCGGCCCTTCGGCGGTGATCAGTTCCAGCTTCATGCCAGGAGGCGCCGGCTGGCATTATTATTTTCCCACAGTGCGGGCATGAGAATGGCATCGTCACTTCGCCTTAAACACCAAACCGTCGCCATCTGCGGTGACCTTAATCCGGTCACCGGGTTTGAACTCGCCTTCGAGCAGACGCATCGACAGCGGATTGAGAATGTGTTCCTGTACGGCGCGCTTGAGCGGGCGCGCACCGAATTGCGGGTCGTAGCCTTCTGCAGCCAGCAACATTTTCGCGGCCTTGTCCACGTCCAGCGTGAGTTGCTGTTGCGCGAGCCGTTTCTTCAGTTTCTCCAATTGAATGTCCACAATGCGCTCAATTTCGCTTTCGTCGAGGCTCTGGAAAATAATCACGTCGTCCACCCGGTTCAGAAATTCCGGCCGGAAATGTTTTTTTAACTCGGCCATCACCGCCTGTTCCATTTCGGATTTCGGATTTCGGATTTCGGATTTTTTTGATTCCGCATTCCGCAATCCGCGTTCCGCATTTGCAAAGTATTCCTGGATGATGGGCGAGCCGAGGTTGCTGGTCATGATGACGATGGTGTTCTTGAAATCCACCGTCCGCCCCTGCCCGTCCGTGAGCCGCCCGTCGTCGAGCACCTGCAACAGCACGTTGAACACGTCGTGATGCGCCTTCTCAATCTCGTCGAACAGCACCACCGAATATGGCCGGCGCCGTACCGCCTCGCTCAATTGTCCGCCTTCCTCGTAACCAACGTAGCCCGGTGGCGCGCCAATGAGCCGCGACACGGTGTGTTTCTCCATGTACTCGCTCATGTCTATCCGAATCATGGCGTTCTCGTCGTCGAACAAAAACTCCGCCAGCGCCCGGGCGGTCTCAGTCTTGCCGACGCCGGTCGGACCGAGGAAAATAAACGAGCCGATGGGCCGGTTCGGGTCCTGCAATCCGCTGCGCGCGCGGCGCACGGCATCGGACACGGCCTTGATAGCTTCCTTCTGCCCGACCACGCGTTGCGCGAGCCGTTCCTCCATTTTCACCAGCTTTTGCCGCTCGCCTTCGAGCATCCGCGAAACCGGAATGTGCGTCCACGACGCCACCACCCGGGCGATGTCCTCGTCGGTGACTTCCTGGCGTAATAGGGTTGAGCGTTGAGGGTTGAGAGTTGATTGTTTTTCCAAGTTCGCCAGTTTTTTCTCCAAGTCGGGAATCTTGCCGTATTGAACTTCGGCGGACTTGGTGAGGTCACCAGTGCGTTGAGCCTTTTCCAATTCAATTTTTGCCTGCTCAAGCTGCGTCTGCACCACGCTGACGGCGTTCACCGCCGCCTTTTCATTCTGCCATTGCGCGGTGAGCGCCTTGGATTTGTCCTTGAGGTTGGCGGTTTCCCTGTCAATGAGCTTGAGCCGTTCCTTGCTCGCAGCGTCCTTTTCCTTGGCCAGAGACGTGCGCTCGATTTCCAACTGCAAAATCTGCCGGTCAAGCTGGTCCAGTTCCGTCGGCTTGGAATCAAGTTCCATCTTGATGCGCGAAGCCGCCTCGTCCACCAGGTCAATCGCCTTGTCCGGCAAAAACCGGTCGGTGATGTAGCGGTTCGACAACGTCGCCGCCGCCACGAGCGCCGCATCCTGGATGCGCACGCCGTGATGGACTTCGTAGCGTTCCTTGAGTCCGCGCAAAATCGCGATGGTCGCCTCCACCGTCGGCTCGGCCACCTGCACCGGCTGGAACCGGCGTTCCAGCGCCGGGTCTTTCTCGATGTGTTTGCGATATTCGTCAAGCGTGGTGGCACCCACGCAGCGGAGTTCGCCACGGGCGAGCTGCGGCTTCATGATGTTCGCCGCATCGGTCGCGCCTTCCGCCGCGCCCGCGCCGACGATGGTATGCAACTCGTCAATGAATAAAATGATTTTGCCTTCGCTGGCCACGATCTCCTTCAGAAATGCCTTGAGCCGGTCCTCGAATTCGCCGCGATATTTCGCGCCGGCAATCATCGCGCTCAAATCCATCGCCACCAACCGCTTGTTCTTGAGCGATTCGGGGACGTCGCCGCTCACGATGCGCCGGGCCAGGCCCTCGGCAATGGCCGTTTTCCCCACGCCGGGTTCGCCGATGAGCACCGGATTGTTTTTCGTGCGGCGCGTCAGCACCTGCATGACGCGGCGGATTTCCTCGTCGCGGCCGATGACCGGGTCAATCTTCCCCTGCCGCGCCAGCGCGGTGAGGTCGCGCCCGTATTTGTCGAGCGCCTGGAATTTGGCTTCGGGATTTTCGTCCGTCACACGCTGGTTGCCGCGCAGATCGGCGAGCGCTTTCAAAACAGTCTCGTAATGTAATCCGCAGGAGTGAAAAAGTTTTTTTAAATTCGCACTGCCTGCGTGAATCAATCCAAGCAACAGATGTTCGGTGCTGACGTAATCGTCCTTGAGCTTGCTGGCCTGATATTCGGCAGCGTCGAACACCTTCAGCAAAGCAGGGCTGGCATAAACCTCCGCGCCGCCCTCGACCTTGTGACGGCGGGACAATTCGCGTTCCAGTTCGGACTGCAACTTCGCGGGCGGCACGCCGATTTTCTGGAGCAGTTCGGGCACGAGGCTTTCGGACTGGCCGAGCAGGGCCAGCAACAGATGTTCGCCGTCCATTTCCTGATGTGACATTTCGCGCGCGAGGCGTTGCGCCTCCGACAGCGCCTCCTGCGATTTGAGGGTCAATTTCTCCGTTTGCATGGCGCAACTTTAACGCAAAGACGCCGAGACGCAAAGGCGCGAAATTTTTAACCACAGATAAATCCGACCCCGTTCGTCGTCGTCCTCGTTCTCGTCCTCGATCTTTCGATTACGAAAACGAGGACTACGACGAGGACGATCCCGTTGGGAATTGAAACCAATCCGCCTTGCTCCCCCGCCCGTTGTGGGCTAGTTTGCGGGCGTTATGGACATGGAAACACCTCCTTTACCGCCCAGCAGCGCACCACCGCCGCCGTTGGCACCGCCACCAGTCATCACGGCGCCGCCACCCGCCAAACCGCGCAAGAGTTGGGGCTGGATGATTTTCGCAATCATTCTGCTCGTACTGCTGGCCATCAGCCTGCTGGGGAATTTCACCCAGTTTTTTTACCGCGTGGCTGGCTTGCGCAGCGGCTCTTCCCGCGACGTCGGGCTGCGGCTGGATGAATGCGTGCTCGAAGACAATAATGCCTCATCCCGTAAAATCGCCGTGGTCACGGTGGACGGCATCATCACCGACCACACGGTTGACCGGGACGGCAACAGCATGGTGGACATCATCAAGGCGCAGCTCGACCGGGCGAAGGAGGATAAACGGGTCAGAGCGGTGATTCTCAAAGTGGATTCCCCCGGCGGCGAAGTGATGGCCTCGGACGAAATCAACAAGGTGATTGCCAAATTCCAGGACGAATCGAGCAAACCGGTGGTGTGTTCGATGGGCAGCCTCGCGGCGTCGGGCGGCTATTACATCTCCGTGCCCTGCCGCTGGATAGTGGCCAACGAACTGACCATCACCGGCAGCATCGGCGTCATCATGCACGGCTGGAATTATCGCGGGCTGATGGACAAGGTGGGCATCTCGCCGATGACCTACAAAAGCGGCAAGTTCAAGGACATGCTCAGCGGCGAACGCAGCACGAATGAAATCCCGGCCGAGGAACATGCCATGGTGCAGGCGCTCATTGACGAAACCTATGGAAGATTTACCAATGTCGTGTGCGTGGGCCGCAGCCAGGCCCACAAGCAAAACCAAAAGGAAGGCCAAGCCCTCATCGCGGAGTGGGGAACTTACGCCGACGGCCGGGTGCTGTCCGGCTCCGACGCCCTCAAGTACGGTTTTGTGGACGAACTCGGCGACTTTGACAAGGCGGTGGAGCGCACGAAAAAAATTGCCAAAATCAGCGACGCCAACCTGATTGAATATCGCGAGCGCTACGACATTTCAGATTTGTTCTCGATGTTCGGGCAGAGCGGTTCCGCGCACGACATCAAGCTCGACCTCGGCGTGGACCTGCCCAAGCTGCAGGCCGGGCAGCTTTATTTCCTGTCTTACACCCTGGTGAACTGACGTGAAAGGCGTCACCGTCATCGCGCACCCGCTGGTGCAGCACAACCTCACGCGGTTGCGCGACCAGCGGACGCAGTCGCAGGAATTCCGCCGCCTGCTGGGCGAAATTGCCGCGCTCATGCTTTACGAAGCCACGCGCTCGTTCGCCACCCGTCCCACTTCCGTGCAAACCCCGCTGACGCGCGCGCGCGGCGCCCGGCTGAAACGCGATGTGGTGCTCGTGCCCGTGCTGCGCGCCGGCCTCGGCCTGCTCGACGCCATTTTGCAGCTGATTCCCAACGCCCGCGTCGGCTTCATCGGCCTCAAGCGCGAGGAAACGACGTTGCGCGCGCAGTTTTATCACCAAAGCCTGCCCAAAAACCTGGGCCGGTTTGAGGTCATTTTGATTGACCCGATGCTGGCGACCGGCGGCAGCGCCGTGGCCGCGCTGAATTTGCTGACGGAACAGGGCGCAAAATACGTGCGGCTCGTGAATCTGGTCGCCGCGCCGGAAGGCATTCGCCGCGTGCAAAAAAGTTACCCCAAACTGCCGATTTTCACCGCCGCCATTGACCGCCGGTTGAACGAAAAAGGTTACATCCTGCCCGGCCTCGGCGACGCGGGCGACCGGTTGTTTGGGACGTGACGCGTGAAACGTAAAACGTGAAACGCGAACAGAATTCACGCATCACGCATCACGTTTCACGAATTCCAATTACAAATGAGCAGCTCTGAAACGCTATTGATGGTCGCGGACAGCGAACGCGACGCGAACATGCTGTACGCCACCGGCCTGTTCGTGCCCGACCCGTTCATTTACGTCCGCACGACCGGCCGGCCGCTCCTCGTGATGAGCGACCTGGAAATTGACCGCGCCCGCGCGCAAACCCCGCACTGCCGTGTCGCGTCGCTCAGCCGGTATCAGCAAAAACTTCGCGCCGGGGGAATCAAACGTCCCGGATTTCCCCACGTCGTCCGGCAGATTTTGCGGGAAAAAGGAATCCGCCGCGTCATTGTGCCAGACAATTTTCCGCTCGGCCTGGCAACGGACCTGGAAAAACTCGGTGTTTCCGTCAAGGCGCGTCCGGGCAATTTTTTCCCGGAACGCGAAATCAAATCCGCCGCCGAAGTCCGGAAAATTTCCGCCGCGCTGGTGATGGCCGAGGTCGGCATGGCCGAGGGCATGCAGGTACTGCGCGCGGCCAAAATCGGGCGCGACCGCAGACTGCTGTATCACAACGTCCCGCTCACGTCGGAAAAACTGCGCTCGGTCATTGACTGCGCCATCCTGCAGGCCAGCGGGCTGGCCGCCAACACCATCGTCGCCGGCGGACGGCAGGCGTGCGACCCGCACGAACGCGGCTACGGCCCGCTCCGCGCGCACGAGTTGATCATCATTGATATTTTCCCGCGCTCGCAAAAAACCGGATACTTCGGCGACATCACCCGCACCGTCGTGCGCGGGCGCGCCAGCGAAGCCGCGCGAAAACTTTACGACACGGTTTATCAGGGACAAAAAATCGGCTTCCGTAAAATCCGCGCGAACACCCCAACCGGCGACGCTCATCGCGCCGTGCATGAATTTTTCGAGCAACAAGGTTACCCAACCCGCCGCCACCACGGGCGCATGGAAGGTTTCTTTCACGGCACAGGGCATGGATTGGGCCTGGAAATCCACGAATCACCGCGGGTGGGCGCCACTTCCATGGGGATTTTAAAACCCGGCCACGTCGTCACCGTTGAGCCGGGGCTTTATTACCCGGAAATCGGCGGCGTGCGGCTGGAAGACGTCGCGCTGGTCACCAACAACAGCCCGCGCAACCTGACGCGGTTTGAAAAGGTGTTGGAAATTTGAACTGACCGCCATCGAATTGACGGCGGCGTGCCGCTTCTCTAATCTCCCGCATGGCCAGGAAATCAGACGCGACACCAACCGCTGAGACGCCGAGACGCCGAGTTGCCAAAAATGAAACCTCCCCCGGTGGGGCGAGCGTCTCCGCGAGCCGGGCTCTCGATGGTGGCCGCCCGCAAGGACTCCGCGCCTCCGCGTCTCTGCGGTTAAAATCCAGCTCCCTCCTCGACGCCCGCGTCATTTATTGCGGCGACAATCTGGAACAGCTCGGTCCGTGCCGGACTGGCCAATGCTGGGGCGAGACCAAGGAGAAGCGCGCCTTTGAAGACCGCCACGAGAACACCAAGGCTTACATTGACTACATGCGCCCGCGCTGCGTGCAACTCGCCCGCGTCCTCAAAAAGACCGGCAGCTTAAATTGAGAAAGGATAATTGTGAAAGATATACAACGTGAACTTCCCGACCATCTAACTGACAATGTTTCATCGAAATGTTTTGTGTTTCGTCACCCAAACCTTTTCCACCGCAAATCCGTTGTCTTTTCCTACGCACATAACAAAGACAAGCAAGCGATAAAAGAAAAGGCTGTTGATTTTGCGGTAAAAATGAATGAGACACTTGGCCCGATTCCTCCCACTTCACCGGAAGGCAGAATGTCATCGCGAAATAGGTCTAGGATTGTAAACGTATTTCCGCGGCGGACGCTAGCAAAGCGCAACGGGCTGTTCTATTATTCTTGGACTGCAAAATGGAAAGGCTGTCCGCACAAAGGTGGAGTCTCGTGGCCTTGCATCACTCATGGAGACAATGGGGCTTACGTCTTGGCTGCATTGACTTTGAAGATGAGGACGATAAACCGAGGTCAATTGCTTGAAGAATTTGAAAAAATAAAGAAGAAGTCGGAATTCAAAAAGATTTTGCGACTCAAGCCAAAGATTCCGATTGAAAAGTTTTGGCCCGAATAGTTGCCTTGAAAATAGCCCAGCCATTTATGGCTGGGTGAAGCGTCAAACAAACCAAACCAGTCCCGTCAGGGACGAAAGAAAATGCACTCATTCAACTCCTGCCTGATGCATTGTGTGTTCTCCACCTCGGAACGGCGTCCGTGGCTCACGCCCACCATCCGCGAACGGCTCTGGCCGTATCTCGGCGGCATCGCGCGAGAAAATGACATGAAGGCGCTCGCCATTGGCGGCGTGGCGGATCATGTGCATTTGCTTTTGAGCCTGCAGGCGACGCTTTCCGTTTCCAAAGCGATGCAATTGTTGAAAGGCAATTCGTCAAAATGGCTGCGCGAGACATTTCCCGAACTCCGGCCACAAGGTTTTGCTTGGCAGGAAGGGTTTGGCGCGTTCAGCATCGGCGTGTCGGGCGTGGATGATACGATTCATTACATCCAGACACAGGAGGAACATCACCGGAAGAAAAGTTTCGGCGAGGAGTTGGAAGTTTTTCTCAAGAAGCATGGATATGATTACAAGGTGGAGATGTTGGATTGAAATTCTTTCGTCCCTGCGGGACTTAAATTTATGTTGATGACGTTTAACCCAGCCATAAATGGCTGGGCTATTTTCATTGAATCTGGTTTCAGCGAAGCCTGCCGCGTCATGGCCAAACGCCTGCGCGACGTTTGCGCCTGCCGGAAAGCGAATGCTCTGGCGCGCCGGACAAATGCGGCGCGCTCTTTTTTTGTTGGCTCCGGCAGACCTTGCGCGGCAATCCAATTTATGTTTTACTCTGGCAAAGGCATGCATTCCTTTGAATAAAAACAGCCTGAGCGCTGTCCATTGAACGAGTTTATGTTTTATTTCGATCCATTATACTTAATGTTCGCCCTGCCGGGGTTGCTCATCGGCATCTGGGCGCAGATCAAATTGTCCTCGGCTTACGGCAAATACAGTCAGGTGCCGGTGGAATCCGGCATGACCGGCGCGGAAGCCGCGCGCGAAATCCTCGACCGCGCCGGCCTGAACAACGTGCCGGTGGAGGAAGTCCCCGGCCATCTGACCGACCATTACGATCCCACAAAACGCGCGTTGTTTCTGTCGTCCGATAATTTTCACGGCCAGACGGTGGCGGCGGTGGGCGTCGCCGCGCATGAATCCGGCCACGCGCTCCAGCATCAGGCGGCCTACAGACTGTTCAACTTTCGGATGGCCATCGTGCCCGCCACGCAATTTGCGAGCATGGCCTACATGGGCATTTTGTTTGCAGGCTTCATTTTCCGGGCGTTTTTCGCACAGTTTATTCTGATCGCCATAGCGCTTTTCGCGGTGACGACATTGTTCCAACTCGTCACGTTGCCGGTGGAATACGATGCCAGCCGCCGCGCCAAGGAACAATTATTCCGGCTGGGCCTCGTGCATGAACAGGAACGCGCGGGGGTGAGCAAGGTTTTGGACGCCGCCGCGCTGACTTACGTGGCGGCGCTGGTCACGGCAATGTTGCATTTGCTTTATTTGCTTACCCTGGCGCGCGACAGCCGGAGATAAATTTTTGGGAGGGCCGGCGTGTCGCCAGCCCCAAAATCAGGGTCGCCGACACGGCGACCCTCCCGTAATTGGATATTTCGGTTTTAATTTTCTTGCAGGCTGGCGTTAAGGCCGTAACGTTTCCCCGGTTTATGGCGGTAAAGAGGCAGAAACACAAAACAGTCAAATCCAGGCAGCCCGCAACCCGGTCACCGGTTGTCGCGCGCCGCGCAAAAATTGTCGCGCCCGCGCCCGCACCCGCGACGGGCGTGTTCCAGCCTGCCTCCCCGACGGTCACCGAAGGCGACACCACGCAATTCATCCGTCGGGAAAGTTCGCGTTACGACGGCGACACCGCCATCAAGCTTTACCTGCGCGAAATCGGGCAGGTGAAATTGCTCACGCCGCAGGAGGAAATCCAACTGGCCGCGCGCATCAAAAAGGGCGACAAAAAGGCGCGCGAACAGATGATCAAGGCCAACCTGCGGCTCGTCGTCAAAATCGCGCGCGATTACGAGGGCATCGGCCTGCCGCTGCTGGATTTGATCAGCGAAGGCAACATCGGCCTGATGAAGGCCGTTGAGCGGTTCGACCCCAAAAAGGGCGGCAAGCTTTCGACTTACGGTTCGTGGTGGATCAAACAGTCCATCAAGCGCGCGCTCGCCAACCAATCCAAAACCATCCGCCTGCCGGTGCATTTGGTGGACAAAATTTCCAAGATGCGCCGCCTCGCGATGCGGTTGCAGGAGGAACTGGGCCGCGAACCGACGGATGAGGAATTGGCCGATGAACTCGACGTGACCCCGCTTCGCGTGCGGCAGATGCGGCTGGCGGCCATCCGCCCGGCATCGCTCGACGCGCCCATCGGCGACGACGACTCGAATAATTTTTCCGACGTCGTTGAGGATGAAAACGCCACCTCGCCCTATGAAAACCTGGAAGACAAGACCGTCACCGGCATGTTGCAGGAGATGGTCAAGCATCTCGACTCGCGCGAAGAGACGATTTTGCGCTACCGGTTTGGCCTCGACGGCGGTTCGGAGAAAACCCTGGAAGAGGTCGGCGAGAAATTTGGCGTCACGCGCGAGCGCGTCCGCCAGATTCAAAACCTGGCCCTGCGCAAACTCCGCAAGATGATTGAAAAACTCGAAGCCTCCAAAATCAAACACGCCTGACGCCATGTCTCCCGCCGCCGCCACGCCCCAGGAACTCGAACGCGCCATCCGCAACGTACCGGATTTTCCCAAGCCGGGCATCCAGTTCAAGGATATCACGCCGGTGCTGGCCGATGCGCGGCTGTTTGCCGGCTCGATTGATTTGCTCACGGATGGATTCAAGCCCGGGTCGGTGGACGCGGTTGTGGGCATAGACGCGCGCGGATTTATTTTCGCCGCCGCCGCCGCCGCGAAATTGAATGCCGGCTTTGTGCCCGTGCGCAAAAAAGGCAAGCTGCCCTATCAGACCATCGAACAAGATTACGCGCTCGAATACGGCTCGGCGACCGTGGCCATGCACGTGGACGCGCTCAAGCCGGGCGCGCGCGTGCTGCTCATTGACGACCTGCTGGCGACCGGCGGCACCGCCGCCGCCGCCCTGGCACTGATGAAAAAACTCGGCGCGCAGGTCCTGGAAGTGGGCTTTCTTATCGAACTGAAATTCCTGAATGGCCGCGAGAAATTGAAGGGCTGCCCGGTGCGCTCCATCATCGCTTATTGAACGCGCCGCTATAGTTGGGCGCAGGCGCCGCAAACCCCATTCCCATCCATGCGCCACCACTTCCCAGTCGCTCCCTGGTCAACGAGCCTCAAGGTAATTTCGGCCGTTGGCACCATCTTGCTTCTTGGGGTCGGCATCGGCGCTTATCGAGCCATCCCGGTTCCAACCGGTTTCACCCGTCAATTCGGCCTTGGAGTGGCGCTTATTCCGCCCGCGCTTCTGGCTGGCTGTCTGCTTTTCGTGGTCACCGGCTACGCAATTGAGGGCACGGAGCTTTACGCGAAGCGTCTCCTGTGGTCCACGCGCATCCCGCTCGAGGGTCTGAGCCGGGCATGGATCGAGCCGGCCGTGTGCAAAGGCTCCATCCGCGTTTTTGGCAATGGCGGCCTTTTCTCATTCACCGGTTTGTTTTACAGCAAGCGGCTCGGCCGCTATCGGCTTTTCGCCACCGATATTTCCCGTTCGGTCGTCCTCATTCTTCCAGCAAAGGTGGTGGTCATCACACCAGCCGAGCCGGAGAAATTCATCGAGCACGTGCGCCAGTCCCTCCCCAATGTTCAAGTCGGGCCACCGGATGGATAAATCTGGTTTTGGGAAAGATTCCGTTCGCAATTCAGTTTTCAATTTCCCGCTTTCCGCTACCTTGTCGCCGATGCACTGGCTGCAAACACTCGACACGAATCTGTTTTTTTTCGTCAACCGGTCGCTGGCCAACCCGGTCTTCGACTGGCTGATGCCCATTTTGAGCGGCAACGCCTTTTTCATTCCCGTCCTGCTCCTGCTCATCGTCGGCTTGCTCTGGAAGGGCAATGCCCGGCTGCGGCTTTGCATCATACTGCTGGTGGTAATCCTGCCGCTGGGCGACGCATTCGTCTGCAACACCATCAAACACGCCGTCGCCCGCCCGCGCCCGTTCGTCACGCTGCCGGAAGCGCGCAACTTCGGCAGCATCGGCAAAGGCTACGTCCCGCCACAAATCAATGAACCTGGCGTGGACATGGCGACCCATCAAGGCAGCCGCACCAGCATGCCCTCGTCGCACGCGGCCAATTGGTTTGCGGCCACCATGATTCTTTTCCTTTATTATCGGCGCAGCCTCTGGTTCATGCTGCCGCTGGCGCTGGGAGTTTCGTTTTCGCGCGTTTATAACGGCGTGCATTATCCCAGCGACGTGCTGGCCGGCGCGATTTTGGGCGCTGGCTACGCGGCGGCAGGAGCGATTGCCCTGCAGGCGGCGTGGCAGGCAATCGGAAAAGAGCGGTTCCCGATCTGGTACGCCCAATTGCCCTCGCTCCTAAATGCAGAATGCGGAATGCGGAATGCGGAATCCGCCAACTCCGAAATCCGAAATCCGAAATCCGAAATGGAATGGCTTCACCTCGGTTACCTCGTGATTTTCGCCATGCTCATCGTGCGCTGGGTTTACATCGCCAGCGGCACGATTGATCTGGAAAAGGACGAAGCATATCAATGGCTTTGGTCGAAACACCTCGCGCTGTCGTATTACAGCAAGCCGCTGGGCATCGCGCTGCTTCATTTCCTGGGCACTTCGCTGTGGGGCGACACGGCCTTCGGCATCCGGTTTTTCCCGCCGTTGTTCGCCGCCGTTTTGAGCGTGATGGTGCTGCGCTTCTTCGCCCGCGAAGTCAGCGCGCCGGCGGGATTTTGGCTGTTGCTCATCGTCACCGCCACGCCGCTGCTGGGCATCGGCACAATTTTGATGACAATTGACCCGCCTCTCGTGCTGTGCTGGACGTGGGCGATGATTGCCGGCTGGCGCGCGGCGCAACCGGATGGGAAAACACGCGACTGGCTCATCGTCGGCCTGGCCATGGGGCTTGGTTTTCTCTGCAAATACACCGCCGCCTGCCAGATTGTTTGCTGGGCGATTTGTTTCGCGCTCTGGCCGGCGGCGCGCGCGCATCTGCGGCGGCCCGGCCCATGGCTGGCGTTGCTGATTTTCCTGGCTTGCACCATGCCGGTCATCATCTGGAACGCGCATCACGGCTGGATCTCCGCCCATCACGTCGCGGGCAATGCCGGTCTGGACAAACAGTGGCATCCGACGATGCGCTTCTTTTGGGACTTTTTGTTCGCGGAAGCGGGTTTGCTGAATCCGATTTTCTTCGCCGGCGCGATGTGGGCCATGCTGGCTTTCTGGAAACGTCGGCTCGAACGCCCACTCTGGCTTTACTTTTTCTGCATGGGCGCGCCGCTGTTCCTCGGCTACTGGCTTTATTCATTCCATTCGCGCATCCAGCCGAACTGGATTGCGCCCGCCATTCTGCCGATGTTTTGCCTGATGGTCGCGTATTGGGATGAGCGGAGGCGCGTTGCCAAACCTTTTCTGGCCGGCGGCCTCGCCGTGGGCTGCTTCGCCGTGGTAATCCTGTTCCAAAGCAACCTCATCGGCAAAATCACCGGACAATTATTGCCCGGCGAAGTTGATCCCTTGCGCCGCGTGCGCGCCTGGAAACAAACCACCGCGCTCGTCGAAAATGCGCGGAAAAAACTGGAGGCCGGGGGCCAACCGGCGTTCATCATCGCCGATCATTACGGCATGACCGGAGAGTTCACCTTTTATCTGCCGCCGGCGCGCGCCGCGCTCGCGTCGCAACCGCTGGTTTATTGCATGGATTCCGACACGCCGGAGAATCAATTGTATTTCTGGCCGGAATACAATTACCGGGCCGGTCGCAAGGGCCAAAACGCCATTTTTGCCGGTGAAATTGATCCCTACCCGCTCGAACGCGGCTGGCCCTGGAAATGGTTGACGCGCCAAAAAGTCAATTACGCCAATGTGCCGCCGCCGAGGGGCCTGCCAAGACGCATCGCGCTGGAGTTTGAATCCGTCACCGACCTCGGCGATTTTGAAATTTACTACGGCGACCGCGTGTTCCGCCGGCTCCACCTTTGGGCGTGCTATGATTTGAAGTGAATGATCAACCGCGAAACACACGAAGGACTCGTAAAACGTGAAACGTGAGAGCTTAACGACAGTTCACACCTCACGTTTCACGTTTTACGTTTCACGAGTCTTCCGCGATTCCTGAAGAATGTCCTCGGTCATGAAGCCGGCAATGGAAATCCTACTGCGCGTCCGCGATTACGATCTGGCCGCGACGCTGGACTCCGGCCAGGCCTTTCGCTGGCAACTCCACGGCGATTCCTGGTTCGGCGTCGTCGGCCGGCATTCGGTTTGCTTGACGCAAGTGAACGACGGCATTCACGCGCAAACCGCCGGACCGGTCGCCGACTGGCAATGGCTGCGCGACTATTTGCAAACCGGAGTGGATTTGGACGCCGTGCTCAAAACTTTTCCCGACGACGCGCCCATGCGCGATGCGGTGGCCGCGTGTCGCGGATTGCGCGTCCTGTGGCAGGACCCGTGGGAATGTCTCGCGTCATTTATTTTGTCTTCGACCAAACAAATCGTCCAAATCCGGCAAATCGTCGCCCTGCTCTGCGAACGATTTGGCGAACCAATCGCCCGGCCCGCGCCGCCCATCCATCAATTTCGTAGCAGCGGACGTCAGTCCGCTCCAATCTCGCATCCAAGGCAATGCTTCGGCGCGACTCAGCCAGCCCTGCTACGGTTCGGCGGTTCCGGTTTGAACAAAAATCATTTGTCTTATTCCTTTCCAACGGCACAACACCTTGCCACCGCCACCGAAGCCGAACTGCGCGCGTGCAAAATGGGATTTCGCGCGCCGCATCTGCTCGCCGCCGCGCGGCAGATTGCCGATGGCCAGTTTGATTTGGAACGCCTGCGCCATCTGCCGCAAGCGGAAGCGCGCGAGGAATTGATGAAACTGCGTGGCGTCGGCGCAAAATCGCCGACTGCGTGCTGTTGTTCGCCTATGGCTTTGACGGCGCGTTTCCGGTGGATGTCTGGGTCGAACGCGCGTTGCGCGAACTTTATTTCGCGCACCGCCGCGTCAGCGCCAAACGGCTTCAGCACTTTGCCGCGACGCATTTCGGCCCGCACGCCGGTTACGCCCAGCAATATCTTTTTCATTACATGCGGACGAAGATGAAATAGCTTTTCCTTGATAGATATTTGCAGGTCTGATTTCCTAAGCTCATGGTTACGTACAGGGTTACAAAAACCAACCTTGCACAATGTCATGCACATGCCGTTGTATAATCAATGTTAGGCCACTCTGTTCAGCCATGAAAAAAATCTTTAGTTCTCCGATAGTTGGCGAGATTCCACAACTCAGAAATATGCTGGAGAGTGCCGGGATTGCATGCCTATTACGCAATGAAGTGTCTGCAGGGCTTTCGCCTGAGGTGCCAATGGCTGAAAGCACGCCGGAACTTTGGATTCAAGATGATCAGAGACTGGCGGAAGCGTTACAAATTAAGGCGGATTTCCAATCTTCTGCGGCGGTAGTTGGAAAAGATTGGCAATGCCAGAAGTGTGGCGAGATATCCGAGCCGCAGTTCACCTCGTGTTGGAAATGTGGCGCTGTCAGAGCAGAACAGATTCCGGTGAAATGGATACAACGCGAGCAGACAGCACCAGCGCCCGAGGAGAAAGAGATCGTCGAGGAAGTAGAAGACGGGACGCCATGTGTTGCTTGTGAAAAGCACATCGCGGTCGGTTCAAAGTTTTGCCCATTCTGCGGATGGACACAACCATGAGGGTTTTATGACACTAAGCTGAAAGACCGCTTCACCGATTTCTTGTCCTTCGTGCAACACAAAATGAAAATTGATGCCATTCTTTCACCGGCGGAATTGCCCGCGCTGGCCGGGCGCGATTTGCGGGACACCGCTTGCGTCGTGTTTGACGTGCTGCGCGCCACGAGCACGATTGTCACTGCGCTGCACAACGAGGCGAAGGCCGTGATTCCGGTCGCCGAAATTTCCGAGGCGCTGGCCATTCGCAAAAAACAGCCCGGCGTCCTCCTCGGCGGCGAACGCGACGGTGTGAAAATTCGCGCTGCTCAATCCGGCGGTGTTGATTTTGATCTCGGCAACTCGCCGCGCGAATACACGCCGGAAACAGTCCGCAGCAAAACGATTGTCTCGACGACGACGAACGGCACCCGCGCGCTGCGCGCGTGCGCGGGCGCGCAAACGGTTTTGGCAGCCTCGTTTTTGAATCTCACCGTCACCGCGCAATTCATCCGGCAGCTTCAGCCAAAGCAAATCCTGCTCGTGTGCGCCGGCACGCGCGAAAACCTGGCCGACGAAGATGTGCTGGCGGCAGGCGCATTGTGCGAAATGTTGGTAATTCAACCTGTCACCCAAAACCTGAAGGTAGGGCGGGCAGTTCCCTGCCCGCCGCCGGACGAAGCGAGTGTCCCGGTTCAACAGCCATCGCACGGCGCGCACGGAGTGACGCGCCCTACCCTTTCGGCTTCGGCTGAAACCGCCCGCAAGGCCTGGCGGAAGGCAAGGTCCAATCTTGCTGAAGTTGTTTCGGAGGCGGAAAACGCGCGGCGGCTGCTGGCCATTCCCGAACTGCGCGATGACGTGGCGTTTTGTCTGCGGCAGGATGTTTTCAATCTGGCCGCCGTGCTGGGCCGCGACGGCGCGATCCGGATTTCAATTTGAGACGGGTGCGCCCAGGTCCTGCAGTTTCGCCTTGATTCTGGTGTCTCCCGGATTGAGCCGCAATGCCTCCCGATAACACTGCACTGCTTCATTGGTCTGCCCCTGTTTTACCAGGGCATCGCCGAGGTTGCCGTAAATTTGCGGGTTGCCGGGTGTGAGACGGAGGGCTTCGCGGTAATGCCGCGCAGCTTCATCGAATCTTTTTTGGACGAATAGGACCGTGGCAAAATTATTGTGCGCTTCGGCGGAATCCGGATTCAGTTTCAATGCCGCCTCGAAACAAGGGATGGCATTGGCGAATTGCCTCCTGGCGGCAAACGCGAAACCAAGATTGTCGAGAATGTCGGGCTGGTTGGGAATGATTTGCAGGGCGCGTTGATAATTATTTATGGCTTCGTCCCAGTTGCCCAGCCGGGCGAAGGCATTGCCCAAATTGTACAAGGCATCGGGATTATCGGGGTTGATTTGCAGCGATTTGATGTAGCAGTCCACGGCCTCCGTCATTTGTTTTTGGCTGGACAGGTAAGTGCCAAGATTGTTCCAGGCAATGGAGTTGTTTTGGGTCACGGCCAGCGTGTGGCGAAAAAGCGTGCCGCTGTTCTGCCAATGACCGATCTGGTCTTTGGCCCGCAGTCCGCAGACAGCCAGAAGGATAGCCGCCAAAATGCCGGCGACCGATTTCGGCAAATGCCGGCTGGTGCAAAGCTCGTTTCCGCCCCAGACAATCACAATAAAAATCCCAATCAGGGGCACATAGGTGTATCGGTCCGCCATGGACTAGTTTCCCACTTGAACCAATCCAATCACCGGAACCAAGGTGCCGACAAACCAAAACCAGCCGGTGAACACAAAGGGAAATCTGCGCCCGAGCCACACGGCGGCCACGGAGAGGCCGATGACCAGCAGCAGCGAAAAAACGACCGGCCCCGCGGCCCAATGAATCGGATGCGGATAAAGAACGGCGAGGTTGACCGGCCAGAAGGTATTGCCCAGATAGCGGGCGTAGGAAACAAAGGAGTTTTCCATCCGGCCAGCCATTGAGACTCTCGCCAATGAGGCCACCGTGCCGCTTTTTTGCTGCACGATAAACGTCACGACACAGGAAATCGCGCTCAACAGGAAGAATGGCCATTTTTCCACAAGCAAACGGTTGAATTTGGGAAGTGGAGAATCAACGACCGACAGAGCGGAGCTTTTTGAATCCGCAATCCGCAATCCGCAATCCGCAATTCTCTTCAACGGCCAATAATCCAGCAACAACATCACAAATGGCAGTGTCACCAGCATCGGCTTGCTCATCAGGCCCAGCGCAAAAAATAATAGCGCCAGGCCGTAGAAAACTTTGGACTTTGGACTTTGGACTTTGGATTTCTCCACGTATCGCGCGTACGCGCCGAGCGCCAGCAATCCGAAGAAGGTGCTCAAAACATCTTTGCGCTCCGCAATCCACGCCACCGATTCCACGTGCAAAGGATGCAAGGCAAACAGTGCCGCCACAAACGCACTCCGCCAATTCGCCGCCGTCAGACGCTGTAACAACATGAAAAGCAACACCGTGTTGGCGGCGTGCAACAGAAGATTCGTCAGGTGCGGACCCAAGGGGCCTTTGCCGAATAATGTCGCGTCCAGCATCAACGACAGCCAGGTCAAGGGATGCCAGTTGCCGGTGTGTCCGGTGGAAAAAGCCCAGACCATGTTCGGCGATGTCAAACCAGCCAATACGCGGGGATTGGACGTAAAATAGTCCGGATCATCGTAATTGACGAAGTCGCAGCGCAGGACCGGCCAGTAAACCGCCAGGGTAACCGCGACCAGCAGCAGGCAGAGAACAATCGGTTGGGCGAACCCGCTGGTTTTGCCGGCGGGTTCAAGATTATCCGGTGTCATCCGTTCACTCATGCCAATGGTTCAAAAAGAGCGCGGTCAGCTTGTCCACGAGTCCAAAGTTGGAGTTCAAACTTTAGTTTGCCCTCCCGCCAAGCTGAAGCTTGAACTCCAGCGCTGGTTTCACACCACAAATTCCAGTTCCTGCCGGTGCGGTATCAGGCCGCGCTCGAAAGCCTGGCCCAGAAATCGGCGGACGGCTTCCCGGCCCCGCTCGCCGTAATCGAGCGTCCAGTGATTCACATACATCCCGACAAATTTGTCAGCCAGATCGCGGCCCATGTCACGCGCATATTGCAGCGCGTGCTGCACCGCCTCGGCCCGGTGATCGAGGCTGAACTGGATGCTCGCGGTCAGGACATCGGAAATTTTCCGTCTCACGTCCGGTGAAAACCGCTTGTGAATGACATTGCCGCCGAGCGGCAGCGGCAGGCCGTCGTTTTGGCGGTTCCACCAGACGCCCAAATCTTCGCACACCACCAGGCCTTCATTTTGATACGTCAACTGGCCTTCGTGGATGATGAGGCCCACATCCGCCGCGCCGGAGCGAACGGCCCGAAATATCTGATCAAAAGGCACCACAACGTAATCAAATTGCGGATTGCGGATTGCGGATTGCGGAGTTTGAAGTTCAAGGTTTGAAGTTTTCCTGGATTGTTGCGGCAACGCCTCACCCAACCAAAGTTGTAACGCAAGAAACGCGCTGGTCATCGTGCCAGGCACGGCGATTTTTTTGCGGGCGATTTCTTCGCGGGAAAATTTCTGTTTGGCCACCAGCATCGGGCCGTAACCCTCGCCCATGCTCGCGCCGCTGGGCAGCAGCGCGTATTTATCACTCACGTGGGCGTAGGCGTGAATGCTGACGGCGGTGATGTCGAGTTCGCCGCGCATGGCGCGTTCGTTCAGCGTCTGGATATCCTGCAAAATGTGCTCGAAGCGGTAGCCGTGCGTCGGGATCAAACCCTTCGCCAGCGCGTAAAACATGAAGGCGTCGTCGGGGTCAGGCGAATGGCCGAGCGTCAACGTCGTTTGCTGCATCGGCAAAGCCTAAACCACCCGGTGCCGTCTGTCACGATGACTTCCGTGCAACGCGCAGAATGCGGCCCCGACAGTGCTGGCGTCACGCCGGCAAACTGGCTTCAAATTCAATGTTCAGCATTCGATGTTCGATCTTCGTACTTAACCACACGCGTCGTGACTGGTTCAGCCGCAATGACCGTGTACCTCCTATTCCTTCAATCCACGGTCCTATTTGCAGGCCAACCCAGCCAGACGCGTGCGTCGTGTTCCTCCAAAAAACATGTGCGAATTTGTCTGTCTTCAAAAAATCAATCGTCTGGTCGGTCCACCTCCTTTCATATAATCCAACACTGTTAAAGTTTCCCACCCCATAATGCACAATCACCATTTCAATACACATTGCCACTTAAGCACCCTGCGTGCCGCTCGAAAAATTTGGTGGAAAATTGGAAGTCCCCCGTAATTCGCAGGCTTCGATCCGATGCGAAACCAAAACCGCTGTTGCTTTTTTCCCAGCCTGATAAAAAAGCGCGTCCAATCCGTGCGGGCTGTCACGCGAGGAAGAAAATTCCCGGCGTTGCAACTACCATTGCCAATTCCGGCAATCCCCGGTTTACTACGCCATGCTGTTTGAACGGATTTTCGGACACCGGAAGCCGCCGGCTCCACCGGTTGTCCACTTGTCAGTGGGACAGCGACCGTTGCCGCTCCTGATGGTGCGCAATCCGCGCGCCCGCCGTTATCTGCTCCGCCTGCGTCCCGATGGCTCCGCCCGCGTCACGATTCCCCGAGGCGGCTCGACAGAGATGGCGCGACAATTTGTCGAACGCCACGCCGCCTGGCTGGAACGCGAGTTCCAACGGCTTCAATCACAACCCCGGAAACCTGCGGCCTGGCAGGTTGGCACAGAGATTCTCCTGCGCGGCGAATCAGTTCGCATTGAAGCCGGGTTCAATGAGGATTCTGAAATCGTCCGCTTCGGCGGCGAGTCGGTCCGGGTCTCCGATCCGGCGGCCGATTTGCGTCCCGCGATCGAAGGCCATCTTCGCCAACTGGCCACGCGGGAATTGCCACCGCGCGTGCTGGAGCTGGCCGCGCGGCATGGATTGACCGTGCGCCGCATCACGGTGCGCAACCAGAAATCGCGCTGGGGCTCCTGTTCGCGAGGCGGCACGATTTCCCTGAACTGGCGGCTCATCCAGACCCCGGCCTTCGTCAGTGACTATATTTGTCTCCACGAACTAACGCATTTGCGGCAGATGAACCACTCGCCCGGGTTCTGGCGGGAGGTGGAGCGCGTTTGTCCCGATTACCGGATGGCCAAACGTTGGTTGAAGGAACACTCCAAGCTGTTGCGGTAAGCTGACGGTAGGGTTACACCCCATAGCAAAGGGCCAAATCAAGCCGTAAGTTCAGTCAACATGACCGCACTCAAAATCAAAGCCGGCCGTTTGCTTCTGGCGCTGGCTCTGGGACTTTCAACGGTAGCCATGGTCACCGGCGTCACCGGTTGTGCCAACGGTCCGTTTTCATCAAACCTCAACCAGTCTCCAACCGATATCAATCCCACCTGGAGCGGCGATGACCATGCCATGCCGGTCTATACGTCTCCATCCGTCGCTCCGGCGACCACCAATTTGTCAACCGCAAGCACGCCTCCCTGACCGGATGGCTGGTCACAAACCGGCTGATAATTTCCACCTCCAACCGGGCTTCGCGCGCGAATGGACATCACAGGTTTTGCGTTCATCACACACCAAAAGTCTGTGTGCCGCCCAAGATGCCTGACTCCGGCGGGTTCTGGACCGCTTCACTTCGCTTCTCTTTCACGCCTTCGGCTACGGCACGTAGCGGATGCGCCAGAAATTATTCGTGGTCGGGTCGGGAGTATTGGTGAACACAAGCGCACCGAATGAGTTGGCAGGATTGGAAGCCTGTGGCATCCAGTTGGGCGGCGACAAACCGAAGGAACGGTCGAGTGCATAATTGGTTCCTGCAATACCCACAAAGGAAAATTGCATATTGTTGCTCAAACGCTGGCTGGAGATTTGATTGTAAGCCGCCAGAATTTGCTCGGGTTGGTTGGTTCCATAGTTTGGGGAAGTTCCAGTTCCGTAAGTGCCGTCGCCCAACTCGCCATATTGATTGTCGCCCATCGCCCACAAACTACCGTCTCTCTTGAGAAATAGACTGTCGTTCCATCCTGCCGCAATTGCCACGACGTTGCCAGCCACAATCTGCTTAGGATGGTTGGTTCCAGAGGAAAGATAATTGCCGTAAGTGCCGTCGCCCAACTCGCCATTGTAATTGGCACCCATGGCCCACAGACTGCCGTTACTCTTGAGAAACAGGCTGTGGTAATTCCCTGCGGCAATCGCCGTGACGTTACTGGCCACAATTTGCTCAGGCAGGTTGGTCTGGTTGTCAGTGCCGTCACCCAACTGGCCAGCAGAGTTGTCGCCCATGGCCCACAGGCTGCCATTGCTCTTAAGAAACAGGCTGAAATATGTTCCTGCGGCAATCGCTGTGACGTTGCTGGCTACAATCTGCTCAGGCAGGTTGGTGTTGTTGTAAGAGCCGTCGCCCAACTGACCAGAGCTGTTATTGCCCATGGCCCACAGACTGCCGTTGCTCTTGAGAAACAAGCTATGGCTGAATCCTGCGGCAATCGCCGTGACGTTGCTGGCCACAATCTGCTCGGGCAGATTGGTAGCGGCGAAGCCGTTATCGGTGGTGCCGTCGCCCAACTCGCCATATTGATTGTCGCCCATAGCCCACAGACTGCCGTCCGACTTCAGAAACAAACTGTGGAAGCTTCCTCCGGCAATTGCCGTGACGTTGCTGACCACAATCTGCTCCGGGTGGTTGGTCCGGTCGAAGTGAGTGCCGTCGCCCAACTGCCATTTATTATTACTGCCCATGGCCCATAAACTGCCGTTGCCCTTGAGAAACAGGCTGTGGTAATACCCTGCGGCAATCGCCGTGACGTTGCTGACCACAATCTGCTCAGGCAGATTGGTCTGGTTGTAAGTACCGTCGCCCAACTGGCCAGAGCTGTTGTTACCCATGGCCCACAGGCTGCCGTTACTCTTGAGAAACAGACTGTACTCTGATCCTGTGGCAATCTTGGTCACGGGTTGCGCTCCACCGGAGACCGCTTGCAACAGCACCGCACACAGCAGGCAGATCTGAATCAGCTTTCGTTCGGTTTTCATGTCCGTTTTGCGCTATAAAACAGCAGTTTCTACTCCAATCCACCATATTAAATACTGCTATTACACAACCTCAAATTGTGAATAAGTTGATGGCAAGAAGACCTGTGTCAGACCCGGCATTAATCCCCGTTCGCGTTCCCGTGTATGCTCTGCGGTTTGCTGGTTTGAATGTTAAGCCGGATGTCAATCGCGCGCGAACGGTCATTTCCAGGCTGCTTACTTTCCAGCCTCGATGGCAAGCCACACACCCGGGTTAAGATGATCTGAACCGGAAAAACCATTGCCCGCCGGCATTGGGTATGAACACGGCATTGGTGCCGGTCGCATAATCGGACCAAGTCACCAGGTTCGTGCTTGATTGCAGCGTCCACATCCCCGATGTCGGGTAATAAATCCAAAAGCCATTGAAGACGTAATTGGTGGAGAGCGGCGGTATTGAACTGATCTGGTGAAGCCGGTTAATGTAATTTCCCGGCGCATTTTTAGTCACCACCGCAGTATAGGTGTTTGAATACGTCATCATCGGGGCATTCAAGGGAACCCAAAAGGACACTTCGCTGGAAAAGGGGCTTTCCACGCCTGAAGCCGTGTACGTGGTGGCCGCAAAATAGTAGGTGGCTCCCTGGACCAGGCCGGAAATGGTGGCATTCGTCGCGTTGCCGGCGCAAATCTTGTTGGTGTAGGTGCCGCAGGCGCACCCGTAATAAACGTTGTAACCTGCGACGATGGGATTGGTGCTGGCGTTCCACGCCAGGGTCACGCTCCCGATTGCGAAGGCGGAAAGCTGCATGACCGCAAACCAGCCACTGAAAAGCAAAGAACCCAAAATGGCACGTCTCCGAACAAATACTTCCACTTGGTACAGCACGAGAATTCATTACGCATAAGGCTTGCCAACCAAACAGCGGGGCGCGCAGGAACTCTTTGGAAACGAACAATATACTTTGAGACAAGGAGCACTCCCAAATTGATACAGAAAACGATGCTTTCAGACCGGAAGTTGCATGCTGGCGATTATTTTTTTGCCACCCTGCCTCAATAAGCGGTATTCCTCCGATTCCGACGGAAAAAATTTCAAGACAGAGGTTGCCTTGAAAAAGAGCAATGATAATTCCCCTTCACGTTCAGGTGTTGGCCTTGCGTCTTGCGAATCAAAAGCCAAGCGGCTCTAATCACGCGAATGCTCATCCCTGTTCACACCCAAGTTCGCGCTTTCATTTGCCCGGATTCGTGACTAGCGTTTTCCTGTCGCAGCCGGTGTGGCGAAATGGCAGACGCACAGGACTTAAAATCCTGGGACCTTAAAACGTCGTGTGGGTTCGAGTCCCACCACCGGCACCAAATTGATATTTGCCAATAATATCAATGGTTTTGCGAAACATAGGGACAGACAAACGGGCAAGGTATAACGTCGCCATAATTGTCAGGCTCGTCACGGTAATTTTATCCGGGGCATTGCGGGAGGTTCAATAGGAATTCGAGCTGATTGTCGCCGGTTTGAGTCTTGAGGTATTTACAACCATTCGGAGCCAACCCAACCTCCAAATTCAAGGCGCGAGCGTCTTTTTCCACGTAGTAAGCAAACTGGCCACGCTCGATGGATTGGATGGCTTGGGCTTGCGTGTGTTTCCATTGAAATTCCTTCGAAACGCCGCCGATGCGCCGGATGCGTTGACTCGGATCGGGTTGGTCAGATTGATCAATCCATTTCACTTTAAGGAGAATGGCCATAAAACAAATTTGGCATAACTCGCTGCACCGTTCATGAATGCGAGCGATGAAAAGATCGTAGCGGATTTCGTTCCGAAATAAAATCCTGTATTGACAGGATACAGGTGTTGAGCGCCGCTTGCGCGGCCGGAGGAAATGGTTCGTGGGAATGGTCAGACGGCAAAGGGTCGTGGATTTGCGCGAAAGCGCGGCGTCCAGAATAATATTAAACCCGAATCACAGGCTGGATTGAGCATAGAGTTTGAACACTTTAGCCACAATTTGCCCGGCTGCCTGTTGGATGGCTTCATAAGTAGTGCCGGCATAGGCTGCTTTGCCGGACTTCCCTTCGGCTTCAAATGCCTCAATTTGATTTCCAGAACTTAAATCGGAAACAGTCACATGAACCAAAATGCGCGCCTGGCCGGCCAAAGCCCCGGTCCATATTCGCGCATTGTCGGAAACCTTGTTGATTTCCTTTATGTCGGCAGCCACCTTTATTCCGCTGCTTGAATTGCCGTCCGCTTTATTCACGCTCACGTTGGGGAACCATTGTTTTTGCCTCAAACCGGAAACGATCAAGTTGCCAAGCTGATGTTTTTCAGTTTCCACATCACCCAAAGAACTGGTGGATTCCACGTAAATAAAGTCCATTGAGACCAGCTTGCTGATCGAAACCGGGCTGTCATTTTTTACCACACCCGACGGCGACGCGCAGCCAGCAAGGTTCAACAGCACGAACAGAATCGCTGCCAGGTTAAATACACATTTCATTAGCTTGCCAGTATTTTTGCGTTAAATCCGTTTCATATCCTCACATTGGGTGTCAGCGACTCCACCGTACGCTTGACGATAAATATGCGGCCAGCAACTTCCGGTTCAAGAACTTTTACACCGCGTTATGGTTGGCAGGCCAGCCTTCACAACCGGGATGTCGCCCGGTTGAATTTATGGCTGGACCTGCACCCGGAACATGTGGGCACGGCGGTCGAAGTTGAAATTGGTTGTGGTATAGGACATCGGACTGCCTGACGCTTGCAGCCAGTCGCTGACCGGCATCCAACTGGCAAGATTAGTCGAGCTTTCAACCTGATAAACCCGGCCGGGAATCGCCGCCCATTGCATTTGGAAAAACCGGTTGCCCTGGATCGTTACCGAGGAGAGAATGATGAATTTGGATGCCGGATTGGTGGGGTTGAGACCGGCGATGAATTTGCCGTAATCCGACATTCCGCTCCCATCCGTGTCCGTGGTTTGTGTCCGGTTGGTGGATACTGAACCGAAGTAAAATTTTTCCCACGCATCGGAAATGCCGTTGTGGTTGGCATCAATAAAACTGTAATTGCCCGTGAAGGTCAGCGTGCCGGTGGTGGCCAAGGTGTTGGACTGGTCCACCGGCGTTTGATAAAAAGCCACGTCGCTGAATTGCACGGTGTACGGACCAGGCGGTGCGTTGCTGATGGTGGTCGAAAGCGCCGTGCCGGACTGGTTCACCGGCCCGGTGAGCGTGAAGCTTCCCTGGCCGAGATTTTTCGTAATGACAATCGTCCCGCCCGACTGCGCGGCCACGCCAGTGATGCTGACATCGTCCACCAACCAGCCATAGATCTGCTGGCCGATGTCAATTCCCTGGTAATACCAGACTATCTGGATGGATTTTCCCACGTAAGGCGTCAAGTCCACCGTTTCCTGTTCCCAAGCATCGGATGTTTGCCCGGTATAATCCACCAACGTGGGAATCGAGTCTGGCGACATGCTGCTGTTGGTGCTGATTCCCAACTGGCCGTCCTCCAGGCCGGAACTGAAATCGAAACTGTGCCAGAACGTAAGAGTGGCGTGACTGACACTGGAGAGGTCAATCACGGGGCTGTAAAGAAAACTGCTGGCCAGGAAATCGAACGACTGGCCACCGAGATCGCTCCCCCAAGCGTTTGTTCCTGAATGCGCCCTGTTCTGAAGACCGTTATGGGGCGTGCCCAGAGTCCAATTGACATCGGAGCCATAAACTGGGTCGGATACAACGGTCCAACCGGGCGCGCCACTCTCCAGATTGTCGGACCACGGCGGCTGGGGCGCCGTTTGCGTGGTAAACGTGTACAGGCTGCCGCTATTGTCGTCCACGGTCGTGTTGCCGGCGGCATCACGACTAGTTACCTGATAATAATAGTTCCGGTTCGGCAGCAGACCGCTGACCGTGACGGCGTGATTGGTCACCAGCAACCCGGAGTAGGCCGTCTGATCAAGCAGAACGGACTCACCATATTGGACCAGTGAATCCGCCGGTTTCGAGGTCTTCCAACTCACCACGGCGTTTCCAATGCCGGTGACCGCCGCCACCTGGCTGATGACGGGCGCCACGGTATCCACGGTCGCCGTGGCAGTCACGTTGCTGCCGTTCGAGGCGTCAAAGTATTTTGCCGTGATCGTGTCACCATTGCGAACCGCCAGTTGATTTGTGGTTGCGTTCGTGGTTACCAGCGTGATGAACCCCCGGAACAAACCGGGATGCGTTGTTTCGTTCAGCGTCACCGTCACCCGGTTCGTCGAGGAACTGGTAGAAAAGGTCGCCTGGGTCTGCCCGGTCCCGGCCAAATCCGAGTCGCCCACCTGCACCGTGACCTGATCGGGCGCGGTATAAACCGTGTTATCGAGGAAAATGGTTCCCACCCCGTTCGCGCCCGGCGCCAGGAATTTGAGGATGTTCCGCAGAAGAACTGTTTCATTATTCGGCGGTGTGCCGGATGCCGGCACAGTATCCAGCGGGAAGGAAAGAAAAACAACGCGACCGGGGCTGTCCAAGCCAGGCGGCGGATAACTCATCCCACACGGCTTTCCCGAAACCGATTCAAAAACGATCGCGGTGGCATTGGTAGCGGGCGTAAACGTGTCGGAAAAATCCGGGCCATAGATTGTTCCATCGCCCAGATCGAAAATCGGATAATTTCCATAATTTAGCGTCAGGTACATGCCGCCTGAGATGGGGTCACCCACCGCGCCAAAGAACGCCGGTACGCCAAAATCCTCGTCGCAATCATCACACGGCGAGGGCGGGTCGGGATTCTGTGCGAACCCGGCCACCTGCAGCACGTCCCGGCGAAACGGCACGTCGCCCAACTGGCTGAGGATGCCCATGGAAGCCATGAAGAAGGAGCCGCCACCGTTCAAGTAACTCTGGATCATGAATTGTTGCTGGGCATTCAGCGTGTTGTTGGTGGCCGAAGGAACGGGCAGGCCATCGGCGTCAATTCCGTAATTGACGATGTCATCCGTCGTTCGCCAGATGACCACTTGGAACGGTTGCAAATCGGAAAGTTGAGGAAAACCCCGCTGATTTACCTTCCAGAAACCGTAGCTGTAACCCGCTGCGGTCAGCGCGTTGGTGTAACTGCTGTCGGGAATAACCGTCGAACCGGCTGCCTCCTCGCCAATCGTATCGTAATCATCCACCAGCAGAACCGTCGGCGTCGCCACCGCCACAAAACTGTACCAGGCCCCGGAGTTGTTGTTCGTCCCCGCGTTCCCCGCCGCATCCGCCGAGACCACGTAAAAATAATAGGTTTTCCCCGCAACCAACCTTCCCAGCCGGAGCAAATGGCTGGTCGTCAGCGCGGCATTGGTGGCCGCCAGGTTGAACGTCAGGTTGGTGCCATACCGAATGATGGAAGTGGCCGGCTCGCTCGTCAGCCAGGTGATGGTGTTGAGGCCGACATCAACCGTCACCGCCACGCTGGTCAGCATTGGCGGAACAAGGTCTGCCACGGCCAGCGCCGTCCGCAAATTGCTGAAGCTGTCAATATAGTCCGCCTCGATGGCATCGCCATTGTGAATCTCCAGTTTCCCGTCCACCGCAGCGGTCCCGACCACTGTCGCCACCGCCCCGGTGAACGCGCCGTAGGTCCCGGCGGCGTGCAGAACATAGGTTTCCCCCGCTGGCTCAGTCGTGCTTTTTACGAGCACATTCACCGAATTGCTCGCGGCACGGGCCGGATCAATGACTTCAATCTGCATGACGCCCGGCGCGGTGTAACTGGCGCGATCAAGCAGAATGAACCCGCCGTTGGGCCGCGAAAGATCACCGGAAGCGACCAGCGCAAAGTCCTGGTCAATGGACGCCGTGTCCAGGCGCGCATCCTGCACAACATTGCGGGCGCGGACCCGCACGAGATAATCGCCCGGCAACGGCTGGGCCAGATGCACCGCCTCCACGTTGTTCAGGTTGTCCGGAGACGGCGCGTTCGGCACCGATTCGCCGCCGGAAAACTGGTTGCCACGGTACAAGGTTCCATCCGGACCGACGACTTCCAGGTCCAAGTCGTTCACCAGCGCCGGAATCGCCCCCGGAAATCCCGGCACATCCGTGTAAGCCATGGTGATTTTCAACGGCTGGCTGGAACTTCGTACCAGCACATGCTGGGTGTAAATCTGGCCGCTGGTCAGCAACACCGACTGGTCCAGATATTGGTAATAGCGCGGCGCGCTGTTGAGGTTGGTGACGATGATGTTGGCCAGATTGATGCGTCCCCAACCTTCGTCGTTGTTGGGAATCGGGCCGGGACCGCCGTTGGACTCATCCAACTCATCGGCCGAATTGATCAAGGCCGCCTTGACCAGCGCCGGCGAAGGCATCGCATTCGTGTGCAAACTTTTGTAATACTGCACAAAAACCGCCGCCGCGCCCGCCGCATGCGGTCCGGACATGCTCGTCCCGCCCATATAGACGTACAAATCATCAATCGGTGACCAGGCAATCGCGGCCTCGTCCGGAGCTGACGCCGATGCCGCCGATGCAATCCAAGTGCCCGGCGCCACCAGATCCGGTTTGATGCGGCCATCCTGGCAGGGGCCGCGGCTCGAAAAATCCGCCATCGTGTCGGGGCCGTCCGCATAAAGCCCGTAGGTTTCTGCCAGGGTTCCGGCCACATTTTCCGACGCGCCGGTTGCAATCACGTTTTTGCCCGAGGCCGGACTGTCCATCGTCTCGGAATCGGGTCCGGCATTGCCTGCGGAGAACTCCAGAATGTAAGGCTGGTCGCCGGGAGTCGAAGCGTCCGCGTCCCGCACCAGTTCATCAAATTGCGCCGCGTCAATGTCGTACTCGCCCTGGACATCATTGCCCCAACTGTTCGCACCAATTTGGGCGCCCGCGCGAACGGCGTCCCGCGTCAAATCCCCATCCGCCGGCGCCGGGCTGACCTCGTTCGCATCGGCGTCAAAAATTCGCTCGATGAACAAGCTGGCGCCCGACGCGACGCCCAAGCCATAGAAAGCACCGGTGTCCGGGTCGGTCTCGCCGGTGGCGGCGTTGCCGGCCACAATGCCTGCGCAATGCGTGCCGTGGCCATAACCATCCGAGCCATCGGTCAGGGAACCGTAATATTTGAATCCTGTCACCCGGCCCCGCAAGTCCAGGTGCATCGTGTTCGTGTTGCCCGTGTCCAGCCCGGTGTCCGCCACGCACACCGTCACTCCGGCCCCGCCAAAACCCAGTTGCTCTGTGACAGTCGGCGTTCCGACGTTGCCATCGTCGCCGCCGACAATTTTTGCGGCAGCTTCATCCACGAGTTTTCGTTTGGGTGCCCGCTCGACCCAAAGAACCGACCCGGATTGCGCCAGCGCTGGCAGGTTGGCGGGATCCAGATTGCCCCGCAAGATGGTGCCCTGACGCAGGCGGCTCTCGTGCTGGACGGACGCGAGCAGGGAACGCACACCGGCAATTTCCGCCGGGGTGGCATCGGGCGAAAGCAAAATATTTACGGCAACAATCTGGTTTGACGGCGATGCGGCACGCGCGGCAGCAGACAAAGCGGGATGAATCTTGTAATCCGGGCGGAAAGGCCCCACCCAGCGCACGCAACTCAGCGCTCCGACCTGATCCGGTGACACATTGTTAAATCGGGCAACGAAGGCGTCATCGGGCACATACTTGAGAAGTTCAACGCCCAGTGTTTGCAACTCCGCCCGTTCGGCCGGTCGCAACTGACTTTCGAACTGAACCAGAAAAAGGCCGGATGCGGGCGTTTTGGCCGAAAGCCCCTGCGCTTGAAGTCGCGCGGCAGCAACCGCCTTCGACGCCGGGGTGGTGGTGATGGTTTCATTGCGCAACCGAATTTGCTTGGTCTGGCCGGCGGCGGTGAAATGAGAAGGAGCAGCCCCGCTGAAAGCAGGATGCAACATATTCGCGACAAACACCGGAACATCACCAACCAACAGTAAGCTCACAAAGGGTTTTGAGCAAGCGGTGCAGTTCCTGGGAGCGCTGGCGACTCGCCGGCGTGTTGTTCGGAGTTCCGCGTTTACGCGGCAAAGGATGGTGGAGGGACCGAGCCGCCTGAAGGCGGAACTCCAAACGGGGGTATTCCGCGGCAGGTATCAGGCCATCGCACGCGGGGCATTCCGCTTGTTTTTCTTTGCGGCTGGGTTTAAATGCACGGCATGCAAGCCAGCCATTGCAAATCAGGTCGGACCATTTCTTTCTCAACATATTCATTTCATAACTCGTGAACACTGAACACATCATGCATCGGGAGACAGCGCACCGGTTGGCGCGCCGGGCCTTGTTCGGCTTCATCGTGACGTTCGTCCTCGCGCGGGTGTTTGTGTTTCTCATCATGGCCGGGAAGATGCCGAACATGTATTTCTTCATGCACGGCACCCACGTTCATCACTTGAACTACGGCATTTTCCTGCTGGCGGCAGTGTGCGGTTACAGTGTTTTCCGCCGGCCCATCGGACGCGCGGCGGAAATCACGGCAATGCTTTATGGCGTGGCCATGGGCCTCACATTCGATGAGTTCGGGATGTGGCTGCACCTCGGCGGCAGTTACTGGCAGCGGGCAAGCGTGGATGCGGTGATTGTCGTGTCGGCGTTGTTTGGGCTGATCTCCTTCGCGCGTTCGTTGAAGCATTTTGAAAAGCGCCACTTCTGGGCGACCATCATTTTGCTGGTCATGTTGGCCGGCTTTGCCGTTGCGTTATACGTTGCGGGCAACCACCTCGGCGATATGGTCGGACCAAAACTTCACGATCTGGAAGCCGCTTCTTCACCGTAGAAATAAAATGCGGGCGGCACCATCGGATTGTAGCAGCGGACGTGAGTCCGCTCTAACTTTCTTTCAAACCCGGAAAAAGTGAGCCCACTCACGTCGGCTGCTACGATGAGAGGACGTTTTGAGCATCCTCGACAGGTGTGCCCGGACGTTTTATCTTCCCACCATGGCCGCCACGGCAACACCTGAAGTCCGGCCCGGCATCCGCCGCGACGAGAAAACCGATTCGAGCACCGACCTCGAACCGGGCTACCTCGTCATTTGCTGGAACGACCCGGTCAATCTCATGGATTACGTGACGCACGTGTTTCAAATCGTCTTCGGCTGGCAGCGGCAGAAGGCCGAGGTCCACATGCTGCAGGTCCACAAACAGGGCAAAAGCGTGCTGGCGCGCGAGAGCATGGAAAAGGCGGAGTTTTACGTCCACCAACTCCAGAAATACAGCCTGCATGCAACCATGGAGCGCGACGAGACGTGAAATTCATCCGGACCAGGCGGGATAAATTGGTTTTTGAAATCAGCCAGTCGGAAAAACGCCTGCTATTCGACGTCCTCAAGCTCTATCCCCTGATTTCCCCGACGCATCATCGCCTCACCAAATTGGCCCGGACCGCCAAGCACGACGAAAATCAGAAGCTGCTGGAAGAGTCCCTCGCCGCCCAGCGCGAGGAGAACCGGAAAAACGTCCGGGCCATGCTGGACGAACCCGGACATTTCAAGGAGATGGCCTCCGGCCTTCAGCTCACGCTCTCCGGGCCGGAAATCGAATGGCTGTTGCAGGTGCTCAATGATGTCCGCGTCGGAAGCTGGATCGCCCTCGGTGCGCCGGACCCGGAGTCGGGCAAAAAGATTGTGTTCAACGAAAAATTCCTGCCGCATTTTCGCATGATGGAACTCGCCGGCGCGTTTGAAATGGTTTTTCTCGATGCGTTAAGCGGACGTGCGGCGGGGTAGTGGGCGGAGCGCGGAGCATTGCTCCGCGAGTGCCTGAAAACAATGGAACACGCGGAGCAATGCTCCGCGCTCCGGCAAATCGGCTCGTCAATCGTAAATCGTATATCGTAAATTCAGTCAAATGCCAATTTTGCTGAACAAAAACACCGCTTTCCCCGACCCGGCCCTGGCCGACGCGGAGGGTTTGGTGGCCATTGGCGGCGACCTCGGCCCCGACCGGCTGCTGATGGCCTACCGGCAGGGAATTTTTCCGTGGACGGCCAATCCCATCACCTGGTGGTCGCCCGATCCGCGCGCGATTTTTGAACTGGACGGATTTCACGTTCCCCAAAGCCTGGCCCGGGTCATTCGCCAGGGCCGGTTTGAAGTGACCATGGACCAGTCGTTCCGCGCGGTGATGGAAGGTTGTGCCGCGCCCGCGCCGGGACGGGGCGGCGCCTGGATCACGGAAGAATTCATCGAAGCCTACACGCGGCTGCACCGGCTGGGACACGCCCACAGCGTCGAGTGCCGGCTGCAAGGGCGAACTGGTGGGCGGAATTTACGGCGTGACCGTCGGCGGCCTGTTCGCGGGCGAATCCATGTTCCACCGCGTCAACGATGCTTCCAAGGTGGCGCTGCATCATCTGGTCGGTCATTTGCGCCAGCGCGGCTTTGCGTTGTTCGACATCCAGATGGTGACGCCCGCCACCAAGCCGCTGGGCGCCATCGAAATCCCGCGCCGCGAATACCTGCACCGCCTCTCCGCCGCTGTGAAAATGAAGTGTTCTTTCTGACGCCCGGAGCGCCGGCCTTTATAGCTGCGGAGCAGCGAACGATAATAGCCCACGGTGAAACCACGTGAAACCGTGGGATTCCAATCGCAAATCCTCCAAGCCCCGGAACGGGGCGAAAGAAACGTTTGGACGCCGGTTTTCTGCCGCCCCGTTCCGGGGCTTGATATTTATTAACGGCCAAACCCACGGTTTCACCGTGGGCTATTGTCTTGCGCGCCTCCGGCGCTGAAAGAGTATCCGTGTGAATCCGTGTTCATCCGTGGTTAAAACCCTACTTCGCCAGCGCCAGTTCGGCGGCGTGGGCGGCCGTTTCCACCGAGGGCGCGGTTTCGCCGGTCTTGTGGAATTTCACGCTGACGATCTTGCTGATGCCGCGTTCTTCCATCGTCACGCCGTACAGCACGTCGGCCATGCCGATGGTGCGTTTGTTGTGCGTGATGACGATGAATTGCGAGTTGGTGATGAACCGCTGCAGCACGCGGACGAAACGGTTGATGTTCGATTCGTCGAGCGGCGCGTCCAGCTCGTCCAGCACGCAGAACGGACTCGGCTTGACCTGGTAAATCGAGAACAACAGCGACACGGCGGTCATGGTCTGCTCGCCGCCGGACAGCAGCGAGATGCTTTGCAGTTGTTTGCCCGGGGGCCGCGCCATGATTTCGATGCCGCTCTCCAGCACGTCGTTTTCATCCGACAAAATCAGGTCCGCCTTGCCACCGCCGAAGACCTCGGTGAACATCAGGCGGAAGTTTTCCCGGACCTTTTCAAACGTCTCAATGAACATCTGCCGCGTCTGCACGTTGATGCGGTTGATGACTTCCAGCAGTTGCGCCTTGGCCGAGACCAGGTCGTCGTTCTGCTTGCTGAGGAACTGGTAGCGCTGCTCGGTTTCCTCGTATTCCTCGATGGCTACGAGGTTCACCGGGCCGATTTCGTCGAGCTTCTGCTGCAACGACTCAATCTGCTGCCCCACGGCGTTCCAGTCGGTGGCCGCGCCGGCGGCGGCCATTTCTTCCGGCGTCATCACGTGCACCTTGGCCGCGCCTTCGTCGGCAAACGTGATGGTGATGCACTCGCTCCGCACGTCGTCGAGGTTGAGATGATATTTCTGCTGGATGCGTTCGCGCAGATTCTGGACGGACATGTTTTTCTGCGCCAGTTCCACGTCCAAAGCGCCGCGCTGTTCCTGTAGCTGGGTCAGACGGCTGCGTTGTCCGCGCAAATTGTCCTCGCGCGTGGTCACGTCGGCTTCCTGCGATTGTTTCCGGGCCAGCAATTCGGCGGTTTGCGCATTTACCTGGTCGCGCTCGTGCTGCAAACGCCCGATTTGCGCCTGGGAATCCTGGATTTCCGATTCCGCCTGCTCTTTGCGGCTGATGAAGGACGAAACTTCGGCGCGCCGCTGCTCGACCGCCTGGGTCAGCTCGTGAATGCGTTGTTCCAGCGATTGCTGCTGCTGGCGGAACGATGCCAGCATCTGTTCCTCGGACGCGAGGGCGACCTTGCTCTCGGTGAGGGCGGCATGGGCGGCATCGCGCTGCTGGCGCAAATTTTCCAGTTCGGCCGTGAGCGCAGCGACGTGGTCCTGGCCGGCGCGTTCGCGGGTTTCCAGTTCGTTCAACTGGACCGCCAGCGCGTTGCGTTTCTGCAAACCTTCCTGCTCCTGCGCGGCGAGGCTCTGGACTTCAAAAACCACCGTCTCGATTTTCTGGTGCAGCAGCCGGTTGGAATTTTGCAGCGCGTTGAATTCGCCTTCGCGCGTGGCGATGGCGACTTCCTGCTCGCGCAATTCCGTCTGCGCCTGCTGCAGGCTGGCCTGCAACTCCGTCTGCTCGCTCAATAGCGCGCCGCGTTTGCGGCTCATGTCGGCGACGCGGAGCTGGACTTCCGTCAACTCGCCATGCAGTTCGGAGATCTGGTTTTTGCGTCCGAGAATCGAGGCCGGCCCCTTGGGATTGCCGTTGCCGTTCAGATAACCGCCGGTATAGACGCCGTGCCGGCTCAGCAAATCGCCGGTCAACGTGACGAAATCGCAGCCCGCGTGGCCGTTCTGGACCTGGGCCGTGGCGGTGGCGAGGTCGGACGCGATGAACGTGCGGGCCAGCAACGCCTTCAGGAGTTTTTCCACCGACGGCTCGGCCTGAACCACGGTCAGGGCGTGGATAATCTGGCCTTTTTGCAGGCCGTTTTGAACCACGTCAAGGCCGCCGCCCGGACCCATTTCGCCTTCAAACGCAAGCTGTTTGGAATCGTAGGGCATCGCCAGGGCCGCGACGCTGGCACGGCCGGATTTGTTCGTGGTGAGGTCGGCGATGATTTCCTGCGCGGATTCCGGCGCCTCGGTCAGAACGATCTGCAAATGATGGCCCAGCGCGTTTTCGACGGCGACGACGTACTGGTCGGGAACGCGGATGCGGTCGGCGAGCGAGCCGATGACCGTGCGCGTCTGGCGCAAGGCGGCCTGGGTGCCGGCGCTGAAACCTTCGTGCGAGCCTTCGAGCTGCTCGAGCACATTCAGGCGCGAACGCTTCTCGGTCTGCGCCTGCAAAAATTGATCCTGCTCGACGGATGATTCTTGCAACTCCACCTGGAGTTCACGCAACCGAGTTTGCCGCTGCTCGACCGAACCGCGCTTGGTCTGCGCATTCAGCTTCTCCACCTCGACGCTCGCGGTGAATTCGTGCAGGCGCGCCTCCAGCCGGGTGCGTTCCTCCTCCAGTTGCAGTTTTTCGGCGGAAAGCTTTTCGAGCCGGATGCTGTTGCCCTGCTTTTGCAAATCGAGCGCGGTGATTTCATTGCGGATGCGCGATAGATCCTGCGCCGCGGTGAACGCATCAGCCTGCGCCTGGCGCAACGACTCCTGCCGCTGGCGCAAATCGCCCTCAACCGTGTTCAACGCCCACTGTTTCTGCTCCAGCGCCAGGCGATGTTGCAGGAGCGCGGCTTCCGAGGCGGCCAGCCGTTCGGTCACCGCCTGCAATTCGGCGGACGCGGCATGGCAGCGTTCCTCGGCCTGGGTGATGTCCGCCAGCGCCTTGGTGTTTTGCGACGCAAGCTCGCGCAGGCGTTCCTCGTTGAATTGAATCCGGCTTTCGTGCCGGTCGGCTTCGCCCTTCAGTTCCAGGCTGCGCTGCTGGTGGCCGGCGACTTCGTGTTCGAGCTCGGAAAGCCGTTCGCGCAACTGCTTGATTTCGTCCTCGAAATCGCAAAAGTTCGGCGGAACCCGTGGCAATTTCATCGCGCAGCCGTTCGGCGGTGGCCTGCTTTTCGGTGATCTCGGCCGCGAGCACGTCGAATTGATGGCGCGCGAGCTGGGTATCGAGATGCTGGAGTTCCTGCGAAATTTGTTTGTAGCGGCGCGCCTTGCCGGCCTGGCGCTGGAGCGACCCGATCTGCCGCTTCACTTCGCGGATGAGATCGGCGATGCGCAAAAGATTCTGGTCGGTGTATTCCAGTTTGCGGAGCGATTCTTTTTTCTGGCTCTTGTATTTCGTGATGCCGGAGGCTTCCTCGAAAATCATCCGGCGATCTTCGGGCTTGCTGGAAAGAATCTGGGTGATGTGGCCCTGTGCCAGGATGCTGTAGCTGGTGCGGCCCACGCCCGTGCCCATGAACAGTTGCTGGATGTCCTTGAGCCGGCAGCCGGTGCGGTTGATGAAATACTCGCTGTTGCCGTCGCGGAAAATCCGGCGCGTGATGGTGGCCTCGTTGTAAGCCACCTCGACGCCAGCCGCGCGCAGGTGGTCCTGGTCCATGTCGCCCAGCGTGAGCGACACCTCGGCCATGCCCATCGGTTTGCGTCCGTCGGTGCCATTGAAGATGACGTTGGCCATTTCACCGCCGCGCAAGGCCTTGGCGGATTGTTCACCCAAGACCCAGCGGATGGCATCGGAAACATTGGATTTGCCGCATCCGTTGGGGCCTACAATGGCAGTCACGCCGGGCTGAAAATTCAGCGAAGTTTTGTCCGAGAAGGACTTAAACCCCAAAAGCGTTAAATTTTTGAGATACATGACTTAGACTTTCGTTTAAGGAACCAAAATTGCCGGTTAATGTAAAGCAAAAAACCACAATATAAAGCACACTACGCCCCTTGTGGCACAACTAATTGGTGAGGAACCATGGTTTGATTTGTGCCAACAACCGCTATTTTCTACTGCTAAAACTACCCTGCTCTTATACGACTGGAAGGCGGTTTCGTCAAATGGTTTTTGTAAATCAGGTCACAGCAACCTGCCGAAGCCAACTGCAACTTTCCAACTGCCAAACCCTGTTTTCGTCCTACGATGGGGCTGAATCCGCTTGGGCTGGGGATCGAAATGGGAACTGACACAAAGGCTGAAGTTTATTCCATGAAGGAAATGACTGAAGGGGGTTCCGAAACTTCGCATCCTCACCATCCGTGACCGGCGGGTGCTGCTCGATGCCGATCTGGCCCGGCTCTACGGCGTCGAAACCCGGGCGCTGAACCAGGCGGTCAAACGCAATCTCGCCCGCTTCCCGGATGACTTCATGTTCCAACTCACACCCGCTGAAGCGGATGAGGTCGGTCGCCTGGTATCACAATCTGTGATCCCGGCGCCGGGCGGCTCGTCGAACTCATCACAAACTGTGATGAGTTCCCGGAAACACCGGGGCCGCTCATATGCCCGGCGGGCGGCAAAACATCCTTGCCAATATGCTGATGTACGCTATAATGAGCGTATGAAGACTCTCACAATTACCGAGGGACGCGGCCGGCTCGGCTACTGGCTTAAAAAAGCGACGCAAGGAGAAGACGTGGGCTTCATGTTTGAGGGCAAGATTGTGGCGTTGCGTCCGGTGGAAGTGGTTTCCACGGATTACGCGCTTCAGGAATACGGTTTGACGCCGGATGAAATGGCGGCTGCGGAAAAACGGATTGGCGCGGAACTCAAAGCCGCGCGGAAGCGCGGGGAGTTGACACCCTTTACCGGGAGCAAAGATGATTTCCGTTGAACTGTCCAAACGGTTCAAAAAGATAGTGCGGACCGCCGGGCGGGAGGCGGAGGTTTCCGCCACCCTGAAAGCGATGGTGGATGGTTTTGGCCGGCCGCACGCGCATACCGGGCTGGCGATACGGAAGCTGGGCAAACATCTTTACGAATGCCGCACCGGTCTGGCCTGGCGGCTCGTTTTTGAGGCGCACAAAGGTATGCTGATTTTTGATTTTGCGGGCGATCACGACGAAGTGCAAAACTACCTTCGCGGCAAACGCTGAACGTCAAAGTTTTTGAGCTTTTGTCTCTGCGCTCTTTGCGTTCTTTGTGGTTAACGTGGTTTTCATTTGCAAATGGCCGCGTCCGTCCTACGATGGGAACAAATCCGCTTGGGCTGGGGATCGAAATGGGAACTGACACAAAGGCTGAAGGCTAAACTCTAAAGGCTAAAGTTCACACCATGAGGAAAATAACCGAAGGTGTTCCGAAACTTCGCATCCTTGTCATCCGCGCAAAGGATGTCACAAATTGTGATTTCCTCCCGGAACCGGCGCAGCGGGTTTTAAGGTCACAAATTGTGATCTTAAACAATTTCTCAAACCGTCAGACAAAATGAAGTCGAAGAAGCCGATTGAAACCCTGATTTTGAACATTCGCAATCAGAAGGTGATTCTCGCGCCCGATCTGGCCGATGTGTATGCAGTGGAGACGCGCGCCCTCAATCAGGCTGTCAAGCGCAATGCGGAACGATTTCCCGAAGATTTCATTTTCCAACTCACCGCCGGGGAATTTTCGGCGCTTAAAGAAGCCGGCAAGGTGTCCGGCGATGGCCGGGCCGCCCTAAGATCACAAATTGTGATCTTAGAATCGGGCCGCCACGCAAAATATCCGCCCTTCGCCTTCACCGAACATGGCGCGATCATGGCGGCGACGGTGTTGAACAGTCCCGAAGCCGTGGCCATGAGCGTGTTTGTGGTGCGGGCGTTCATGCAAATGCGCGAGCAACTGGCGGCCAATGCGGCCATTCTCAAACGGCTGGCGGAAATTGACAAGACGCTGCTGGAACACGATTCGGCGTTGCGCGTCATCTGGACCAGGCTGCAACCGCTGCTCGCGCCGCCGCCCGAACCGCCGAGGCGCCGCATTGGCTTCAATCAAGACCAGGGATAATTCATCGGTGAGGGTGAAAACCGCCCGCGGTTTTATATTTGCGAAAGCGCTGCTGCGGCTTACGATGGCCACCATGACAGAACTCGAAGAAATCCGCCATCTCATCCGCGAATTTCGCGACGCAAGAGACTGGATGCAATTCCACAACCCGAAAAACCTCGCCTGCTCAATTTCCATCGAAGCCAACGAGCTGCTGGAACATTTTCAGTGGAAAACCCCGGAGGAGAGCCTTGCCGTGACGGGCGAGAAAAAAGCACAGATCGCCCATGAAATCGCCGATGTCGCGGTTTACCTGATTGAACTCGCGGACAATCTGGACATCGATTTGGCCCAGGCCATCCGGGACAAGCTGGCGCATAACGCAGCGAAATATCCTGTCAACCGGTCAAAAGGTTCAGCGGCAAAATATACCGAACTCTGACCACACAGTTTCTCTGCCAACCATGAAACTCTTCCTCGCTCCCACCGATCTTGATTGGTATCGGTTTCTCGCCGGGCAGCAGCCCGAGGAAGTAAATTTCTGGCAGCCAAGCGCCAACACCGGCTTTCGTGCTCTTGATAATGGCGATCCACTGGAATCGGGGCATTTATTTTTGTTTAAACTCAAGGGGAGCATCAACAAAATCGCGGGTGGAGGAATTTTCATTGGTTATTCCAAACTGCAACTCTCCGTGGCGTGGAATATCTTTGGCGAACATAACGGCGCGGCGACGTTCTCGGAGTTTTCGGATTCGATTCGTGGGTACATGGGCGCAGGCAACGCGCACGCACCCAACCCGCTAATCGGTTGCATCATACTCACGCAGCCGTTTTTCTGGCCAGAACCATTGTGGATGCCTCCGCCAGCCGACTGGAGCAGAAATATCGTTCGTGGAAAAACATATTCAACGGATACGGAATCGGGGCGACGATTATATGGGGACGTGCTGGAACGACTTCAGTCGCCAGCCGTTACGGAACTGGCATTGAACGAAGAGCGGTACGGCAAGCCGACTCTCATTCAACCGCGGCTGGGTCAAGGTGGGTTTCGGTATGCGGTCACGGAACGATACGGGCGGCGTTGCGCCATGACTGGCGAACGTTCGCTTCCCGCGCTGGAAGCTGCGCATATCAGGCCATACAGCGAACAGGGTCCACACCGCGTGTCAAATGGACTGCTGTTGCGTGCGGACCTACACCGGTTGTTTGATGCCGGATACATCACAGTCACACCCGATCTTCGGATTGACGTGAGCGGACAACTCAAGGAAGAGTTCGAGAATGGCCGTGACTATTATGCAATGAGCGGCAGGCAGTTGATTGTACTGCCGCACCAGGTTGGGGACAAACCGGGACGAGAGTTTGTCGAGTGGCATAACGAGAAACGGTTTCGGAAATGAAACCAAAATGAAGTTTGAGCCTCACAGAGCTCGGCCCTCCGAAATCTGGTTTTGCGCCTTTTTGCAGCCAACGAATATGCGGCGCGCACAGAGTGACGCGCCCTACCTTTGCGGTCTTTGTCTTCTCTGCGGTTAAATCCGTGTTAATCCGTGTCCATCCGTGGTTAAACTTACACGCGATGGTCTTCGCGGACGATCGTCCTACAACCTCCTGACTGGCTTGGGCGCCAGTTCTTGGGAGGCTTGATTTCTTTTAGCCGGTCCAACTGGCCGATTTCCTTCAGCCGCTTGTAAATCAATTGCCAGGCGCAGGGACGGTCGGCGTTGACTTCGCAACGGTCTTCGCGGGAACCGCTGCACGGGCCATTCATCATTTTCTTGGCGCACCGGGTGATGGGACAAATTCCGCCGTAGAGATGCAGCACGCACTGGCCGCAGGCGGCGCATTTTTCCGCCCACACGCCCCGTTCCTCCAGAATGCCGATGAACGCGGTGTCGAGTCCGGCATAAACCGGTTTGCCGTTGAATCGTTCCGCCAGGGCCTGCACGCCCGCGCCGCAGCCGAGCGACAGCACGGCGTCGGTGTTCTTGACCGCCTCGGCGGCCTGTTCGAGGAAGACGTTGTCGCACTGGCGTTCGATGGTGAGTTCCTCGACCTCGAGGGCGCGGTTCTTCAATTTGGCCGCCATGCGGAGGGCGGAGGCGATGATGCTGACTTCGCGCTGGCCGCCGGCGAGGCAGACGGTGACGCAGGTGCCGCAGCCGAGCAGGAGCACCTTCCGGTGCTTCTCCACGATGGACAGCAGTTCGGGTATGTTTTTTCGTTGGGCGACAATCATAAAATTGGGAGTTAGTAGTTAGTAGTCAGTGGTCAGTAGTCAGTAGTTAGGACTTTAGGCTCCGGACTGTGGACTGTGGACTGTGGACTTCGGACTTCCGCAACGGGTTTGGCCCGAGTTTGCGGACGGTTTCCACCATATCAATGATGGTGTCCGCCAAAGGCCGCGCCATGGCGGCGGAAATGTTGACCATGCGGAGGCGTTCCTTTTCCAGGCCGACCTCGGCCAGCATGTCGCGGGTGTAATTGACCCGGCGTTTGGCGCAGAGGTTGCCTTCCACGAAATGGCAGCCGCCTTCGAGGCAGCCGGCCACCAGCACGCCGTCCGCGCCGTTCTCGAACGCCTTCATGAAGTATTCGGTCTCCAGCCGGCCCGTGCAGGGGGTGCGGATGATGCGGACGTTGGGCGGATACTGGATGCGCATGGACCCCGCCAAATCCGCCGACGAATAGGCGCAGTAGTGGCAGCAAAAGGCCACGATCTTGGGTTCAAATACCTGGGGTTTCATGTTAAAAATCTTTTAACCACGGATGGACACAGATGGACACGGATTTAACCGCAGAGAACGCAAAGAGCGCAAAGGTAGGGCGCGTCACTCCGTGCGCGCCGTTTTGGAGCACCTTCAAAATTCGCGGCGCGCACGGAGTGACGCGCCCTACCACCGGCTCAAAATGTTGTTTGGCGATCATACTAGACTTTTTCCGTCAAGGTTCTGACCGGGCAGGTTTCGGGGGCGCCATTTGCCACGTTCTCAACATTTTCGCCGGCGAAGAGTTGCTTGATCATCACTTCGAACTGGTCGGTCTCGAAATGATGCAATTGGATGGCGCGGGCCGGACATTCGGCGGCGCAAATCCCGCAGCCCATGCACTTGGCGGCCTCGATCTGGCCCTTGCCGTCCTTGTTGCAGTAGGGCGCGGTGTACGGACAAACCGTGACGCAGGTCATGCACGAGATGCACTTCTGCTGGTCCACGTAGGAAACCTGGGCGCTGACATCGAGCTGCGTCTTGGACAGCACGGTGGCCGCGCGGGCGGCGGCGGCGCGCGCCTGCGAAATGTTTTCGTCAATGAACTTCGGCGAATGCGCCAGGCCGCACAGGAAGATGCCTTCGGTGGTGAAATCCACGGGCCGCAGTTTCATGTGGGCTTCCACGTAGAAACCGTCGGCGTTGAGCGGCACCTTGAGCATGTCCGAGATGCGCTTGTTGTTCTTCAAATCCACTTCCACGCCGGTGCTGAGCACGACGTTGTCGGCCTCGATGGCAAGCGGTTCGGGGAAGTCGGGGCTTTTGAGCGTGACGACCAGGCCGTTGTTGTCGGCCACCTGCGGCGGCGCTTCGGGCGTGTAACGGATGAACACCACCCCGGCTTCGCGCGCCTGCTGGTAGTAAATTTCCCGGAAGCCGTACGTCCGGAACGTCGCGGTAAAGCACATAGACGCTGGCGCTGGGATCCAGTTTCTTGACGGCCAATGCGTTTTTGACGGCCATCGAACAGCAGATGCGGCTGCAATACGGATGCTTCTCGTTGCGCGAGCCGACGCACTGGATCATGACGATGTTTTGACCCTTTGCCGGCCAGGCCTTGTCGTGCAATTGCTTTTCCAGTTCGACCTGGGTCAGGACGCGGTCGGATTTGCCGTATAAAAACTCGGCGGTCTTGGCCGGTTGCGCGCCCGTGGCCACGACGATGGCACCGCCGGTGATTTCAAACTTCGCGCCGCCCTTGGCCAGCGCCAGGTGAAACTTGCCGATGTGGCCCTTGATGCTCGTGATTTCGGCTTCGAGGTAGGTCTTGATCTTGGAATGTTTCTCGACCTGGTCAATGAGGCCGCGGGTGAAGGCGGCGATGTCGTCGTGCTCGAAGGTGTTATGAATATCGTGCAGGGTGCCGCCCAGACGGCCGGTTTGCTCGACCAGATGGACGCTGAATCCCTGGTTGGCGAGGGCGAGCGCGGCGGTCATGCCGCTCAAGCCGCCGCCGATGACGATGCCGGTCTGGTCCACCGCCAACATGCCGCCTTCGAGCGGCCAGAGTGTGCGGGCGCGGGCGATGGACATTTTGACGAGTTCAACCGCCTTCTCGGTGGCGGCTTCCGGCGCGGCCGAATGCACCCAGGAACACTGGTCGCGGATGTTGGCCATGTCGAACAGGTTCGGGTTCAGCCCGGCCTCGCGCAACGTTTCGCGGAACAGCGGCTCGTGCGTGCGCGGCGTGCAGGAGGCGACCACGATGCGGTTGAGCCGGTGTTGATGAATCATTTCCTTGATGTTCGACAGGCTCGTGTCCGAACAGGTGAACATGGTGTGGGTCGCCAGCACCACGTTGCGCTCGTGCTCGACGCGCTTGACGACCGCCTCAACGTCCACGACCGACCCGATGTTCATGCCGCAATGGCAGACGAACACGCCCAGGCGCGGTTCCTCGTCGGCAACGTCGTGCTCGGTGGGATAAGTCTTTTTGGTGACGAGCGAATTGCGGGCCGGCGCGAGCAGTTCCATGGCCATGGACGCCGCGGCGCTGGCCTGCGTGACGGTTTCGGGAATGTCCTTGGGTTCCTGCGCCGCGCCGCCGACGAACACGCCGGGCCGGGAAGTGGACAGCGGCAGGAGCCGGTCGGTGTCGCAGAAACCGTATTCGTTGAGCTTGATGTCCAGGCAGGCGGCCAGCCCCGCCATGCTGTCCGGCGGTTCCATGCCCACGGACAAAACAATCAGGTCAAATTCCTTTTGCGCGAGCTGGCTGGTTTCGTCGAGAAACAAAACGCGCAAATCCTTGGTGCCGGGCAACTGGACGATCCGCGACGGGATGCTCTTGACGTAATGGATGTTCTCCTTGGCCCGGGCGCGCTCGTAATACTGGTCGAAATCCTTGCCGTGCGCGCGGATGTCCATGTAGAAAATCGTCGCATCCAGTTCGCTGACGTGGTCGCCGGCAACCATGGCCTGTTTGGTGGCCATCATGCAGCAGATGGAAGAGCAATTTTCGTTGCCGCACTTCGAATCGCGCGAGCCGACGCATTGGATCCAGGCGATGCGTTTCGCCTCGCGCCCGTCGGACAGGCGGATGACATGGCCTTCGAACGGACCAGCGGCGGAGAGCATCGCTCGAACTGGACGCTGGTAACGACGTTGGAATGGCGGCCATAACCGAATTCGCCCTTGCGCGTGGCGTCAAATTCCTTGAAACCGGGAGTCAGGATGACCGAGCCAACGTCGAGCGTGACCGTCCGCTCGCGCATGGCGTGGTCAATGGCGTGCTGCTTGCACGTCTCGACGCAGCGATTGCATTCCGAGCACAGGGCGCAGTTCAGGCAGCGTTCGGCTTCGGCGAGGGCCTGTTCCTCGGTGAGACCGATTTCAACCTCGTCGAAATTCTTCAGCCGGCTGGTGGGGGCCAGTTCGGTCGCATGGGGCCGGGACTTTTTCTCGACCTTGTCGAGCGTAGGCATGAACGCCTGGGGAATGGGCCGGAGGCTTTCCTCGAAACGGCCGCCCAGCAAATCCTTGCCCTTCAAAAATCGTTCAATGGATTGGGCGACGCGTTTGCCGGCGGCCACGGCGTCAATCACGGACATCGGGCCGGTCGCATTGTCGCCGCCCGCGAAGATGCCGGGCACGGAAGTCTGGCCGGTCATCGGGTCGGCCTTGAAACAGCCGCGAAAGTTCTCGACCTTGATGTGGCTGACCAGTTCCTCATCCACCGACTGGCCGATGGCAACGATGATCTGGTCGGCTTCAATCGTGGTGAGATCGTTTTCGTCGAAGGCCGGGCTGAAGCGTTTCTGGTCGTCAAACACCCTGGTGCAGCGTTTCAACTCGATGCCGGTGACGGAGCCATTGCCGAGAATGCGTTTGGGTCCCCAGCCGTTTCGGATGGTGATGTTTTCCGCAAGCGTGGCCTCAATTTCTTCCTTGTAAGCGGGCATTTCGTTCCGCTGTTCCAGGGAAATCAGTTCGACGCTTTTCGCGCCGAGGCGCAGGGCGGTCCGGGCCACGTCCACCGCCACGTTGCCGCCGCCGATGACCAGCACCCGGCCCTTGACGGCGGGATGCTTGGCCATGCCGGCATCGCGGAGAAATTCCACACCGTGCAGCACGCCGTTTTTATCTTCGCCTTCCACGCGGAGCTTGCGGCTCTTTTGCGCGCCGGCGGAAATGAAGACCGCGGCATACTCATTCTGGAGCATCGAAAGCGGGACGTCCTTGCCGATGCGACAATTGTAGATGAACTTGACGCCCTTGCGGCGGATGATTTCGATTTCGTGGTCGAGCACCTTCTTGGGCAGGCGATACTCGGGAATGCCGTAGCGCAGCATGCCGCCGGCGGCGTCCATGGCTTCATAAATCGTGACCGCACAACCGGCATCGGCCAGGTCGTTGGCGGCGGTGAGACCCGCCGGGCCGCCGCCGATGATGGCGACTTTTTTGGCATCCGGCGCGGGAGTTTTTTCCTCCGGCAAAGTCAGCTTGCCCGCCGCGAGCATTTCCATTTCCATGTCGGAGGCAAACCGTTTCAGGAGCCGGATGGCGATGGCGTCGTCGGCCTGGCCCCGCGTGCATTCGGATTCGCAGGGATGCGTGCAGATGCGGCCGCAAATCGCGGAAAGCGGGTTGCGCTGGCGGATGAGTTCAACCGCCTTGAGATATTCCTTTTTCTTGATGAGCTGGACGTAGCCCTGGACGTTCACCCGGGCCGGGCACTTCAGTTTGCAGGGCGAATGGCCATTTTTGAGGATGCCGAAAATGTTCGGGGTGGCCTGGGCGTAAAGCTTGGCGATGCCCTTG
>CAWHLR010000004.1:0-92534 GCA_963830235.1 uncultured Verrucomicrobiae bacterium | reverse complement strand
GACACCGAGAAGGAACTCGCGCCTTCGATGGCGAAACAAACGGTCTTGAACTGGCGGCTTTGCGGGGTGCTCATATTCTGCTAACGTCGGCGGTTCCAGCTTATCTAAATCCGCGATGGAATACCAGACGTGAGGCGTGAAACGTAAAACGTGAGACGTGAAAAAATCACGCATCACGTTTTACGTTTCACGACTCAATAATCATACAATCCCCCGTCCTTCGTATAACCGCCGCCACCACCGCCACTTCCCAGACCACCCATGAAATCCCCCATGTCGGCCTCAATTTTTTCCGGGTCTTCGCCGGCTTCGAGACGTTTGATGGCCGTGTCGAGTTCCTTGGGCATCGAACCTGGCGGCATGAGGTCCTTCATCTTTTTCATCATTTGCGCCATGTGCCGCGGATTGTTTTCGTCCAGATGCTCCATGTCGCGTTCCATTTCCATCATCGCGCGCTCGACGCGCGGATCGTCGAGGTCCGGCATCGGCGGGCCGTCCGGCGCGGCGGCGCCGGCTGGGCCGGACGGCTCCTTCAAGCCTTTGCTCATGGCGAAGCGACTGACCTGCTTGGACATTTTTTTGTTGCCGCATTTGGGGCAGCCGGGCGGGCGGGCGGGATTCACGCGCTTCGACAGGAAGCTGAAAATCCGGCGGCACTTCGGACAGGCAAATTCGTAAATCGGCATTGGGATTTACGATTTACGATTTGCGATTGACGCGCCAGTAAATAATTTACGAGCCCGCGAAAATTCGACGGACTCGCAAATCGCTAATCAGATATCGCGAATTACCGCAGCCGGTCGAAGTTCTTTTGGAGAATCTGCCAGTCTTTCAGGCCTTTGACCTTTTCCATCGCGGCCTTGTTAATGTCGGCTTCCTTCGCGTTTTTGGTGGGCTTGTTGACGTTGTAGAAAATGCCGAAGTAACCGGGGAAATCCGCGCCGGCGAGCCGGTAGGCGTTCACTTCGTCGGCGGTGTCGTGGCTCTTCGGAATCTCCATGAACATGCCGCCTTTGCGCGGGTTCGCGGCGTCGAACGCGCCTTCGTAAAATTCCACGCATTCGCTCAGACATTCGATGAAGCTGAAACCGTCGTGATCCATCGCGGCTTCCATCATCGCCAGCACATGGTTCGGATTCGTGGACGTGGTGCGGGCAACAAACGTGGCGCCGGCGGAAATTGCCTGCTTGATCGGGTTGATCGGATAATCCACCGCGCCCCACTGGTCGGTCTTGCTCTTGAAGCCGAGCGGCGAGGTCGGCGAGGTCTGCTTTTTCGTCAGCCCATAGACCCAGTTGTCCATGACTACATAGGTGAGCTTGACGTTTTTGCGCGCGGTGTGGGTGAAGTGATTGCCGCCAATCGAAAACGCGTCACCGTCGCCGCCGAAAACAAACACGTGCAAATCCGGCCGGGACAGCGAGATGCCGCTGCCAAACGACAGCGCGCGGCCGTGGATGAAATGCACCCCGTGCGCCTGCACAAAATACGGAAACCGGCTCGAACAGCCGATGCCCGCGACGCTGACGAAATCCTCGTGTCCCAGCTTCCGTTTCTCAATGAGCTTGAAATACAGCGCGAGCACCGAGAAGTCGCCGCAACCGGGACACCACGTCGGATGATCGGCGGCGATTTCCTTTTTGGTCAGACCCTTGCGTTCGGCAGCGGGAGGCGGCACCGCAGCGGGAATCTCGCTGTGCGGGACGCGGGTGCGAATTTCAGCAATCGTTTCGCTCATAAAAACTTTATTTTTTGTAAATTAGACGGTCTTGGTGGCGTGTCCGTTCGATGACAACTTGAGTTTCACCGCCGCGAGAATCTCCCTCACCTTCCACGTCAGGCCGTCGGTCTTGTTGATGCCGCGAATCTTGGGATCGCAATAACGGGCGCGGATCATGCCGGCGAGCTGTCCGTATCCGTAAAACCCTTCGTCGTTCATCTCCACGACGAACACGTGGTGGAAGCCGGAAAAATATTCTCCAAACCATTCGGCAACGGGCTGAGATGTTTGATGTGCAGCGACGAGACGCTGTCGCCGGCGGCGCGGGCGCGGTCCACGGCTTCGCGAATGGGACCCTGCGTCGAACCCCAGCCGACGAGCAGGACGTTGCCCTCCGGCGGGCCGTAAATTTTCGGCACGGGCAACGTTGCCTGAAGGGCCATCAGCTTCTTGCGCCGCTTGGCGACCATGGCCTGATGCACCTTGGGCGCAGCGGACGGATGGCCGGCTTCATCGTGTTCAAGGCCGGTCGCAACGGGATATTTGCCGCTGGCAATGCGCGTGCCGGGCACGACCCGCGGAACCACTCCATCCGGAGCGGACAAATCATACGGCTTGTAATCGGAAACCGTCGTCAGATCGGGCGAAATGTCCTGGCAGATTTTTTCGAGGTCCGGCTCCAGAAACGCCTCGATGCGCGTGGCAATGGCCTGGTCGCTCAAAACGAAAACCGGGACGTTGTATTTGCGCGCGATGTTGACGGCCTCAATGGCGGTGTAAAAACAATCTCCGACGTTGGCCGGCGCGAGCACGACGCGGGGCGAGTCGCCATGGCTGCCGAAGCGGGCGATGTTCAAATCGGATTGCTCGACGCTGGTCGGCAAACCGGTCGAGGGGCCGCCGCGCTGGACGTCCACAATCACCAGCGGCACTTCGGCCATGACCGCCCAACCCAGCGCTTCACTCTTCAGGGAAATGCCCGGCCCGCTGGAACCGGTGACGGCCACCCGGCCCGCGTAGCTCGCGCCCACGGCCATGGAGATGGACGCGATTTCGTCCTCGCATTGGATGAACGAGCCTCCGTATTTGGGCAGTTCGCGCCGGAGCAGTTCCATGACATCCGTCCACGGCGTGATTGGGTAACCCGCACCGAAGCGCACGCCCGCGGCGATGAAGCCGTAGCCCAGCGCTTCATTGCCGTTCATCACGACCTGCCGGCCTTCGCGTTTGCGGCTTTCTGAAAACTGAAACGTCTCGAACAGGTTGCCGGCGTTGTAGGCATGCCCGGCACGGAACGCCGCCAGCGCGTTTCTGACGACGCTTTCGTCCTTGCCGGTGAAACGTTCGGTGACCAGTTGTTCCAGTTTCGGCACGTTGAGGTCGAATACCCGCGCCAGCAGGCCGAGCGCGTAAATGTTTTTGCCCTTGTCCTTGGCCGTGCCGCCGATGGCCTCAACCGTCAGCGAGGCAATCGGAACGCCGACGTGATGATAGTCCTGCTGCCATTCGGACTTCGGTTCAACGTGATCGGAATCATAAAGGACGATGCCGCCTTTTTTAAGCGAACCAATGTGGTCCTCGTACGAGTGCTGATAAAACGCGAGCAGCATGTCGGCTTCATCGCCGGAACTCAGGACTTCGCCCGAGCCGATGCGCACTTGGAAGATGGACGGGCCGCCGGAAATCGTGGCCGGAATGGTCATGAACGTCATGACTTCCTGTTCGCTGCGGCCGGCCAGCCGCGCCAGAAAGCCTCCAATGACCTGGATGCCGTCCTGCGAATTGCCGGCGATGCGGATGACGGCTTCGTTGATTCTCGAAACTTTCGGGGTTCCGCCCGACAAGGATGCCGTTGCGATTGTGTCGCTCATGGACATTAAAAGTTAACAGTTTACGCGGTGCAAAGTGGACCGCCGGCTGAAGACAAATCAGCGCGACGCCATTGCCATACCACAGTAAGCTACGAATAGTGAACGTGTCAAACTCTAATCCTAGATTTATGTGCTTGATATCAAGCTATTTGCGACTCTAATCCGGAATGTTTTTTAATCGCTAACAATACCAATAAGTGAAGTTTATATATTGTGCGCGGCGGGTAATAATCATTTTTTGCCGGTACACGCCGCTTGTGCTCGATGGCATGCGTGCGCTACCGTCCGAGCCAGATCGCATGGGCTTGCGGAGCGATACCACGCCGCACCCAGTCCGACATCCGAAATCCGAAATTTGAAATTGAATGAAGACCGCCTACGAACTTGCCATGGAACGGCTCAGCAAGACCGCTCCCGCCACCAAACTCTCCGGCGCGCAGAAAAAACAGCTCGCGGAGCTGGATTCCAAGTACGCCGCGAAAATCGCCGAACGCGAAATCGCGCTGCGGGATGAAATCACGAAGGCCACGGCGGCGGGAGATGGCGAAAAAGCCGAACTGCTCCAGCAGCAACTGGTCAACGAGCGAAAGAAACTTCAGGCCGAATTGGAGGAGAAAAAGGAACAGGTGCGGCAAGCTGCCATTTTGCCGCGCCAGCGATAGAGATACCGATGAAATTTCCATCTCGGTTTCACTGACCGTCAGAATGGAAATTTATCGTACTTTGCTCAACCGTGCTTGATAAGGCTGACCAAGCCAACGTCAACACACTGCAAGCCATGAACGCCAACTTGATGAGTGAGGACCTGCCCGTAAAAAAGCGGTGGATTTGCCATCACTTAGGTTTGGGAATCCTCACTTCAAATGTGCCGGCAACGCAACTTTTTGAATCATCAGGAAAACACAAATAGATTTTTGCGGATACCGTCCGGTTTATGGCTTGATCGAATTGCAGCTTCATTCCATAGCCCTTGTTAAAAGTTGCGGTCTGAATCACGCCTCCTTCGTTCCAGGTCATCTTGACGTGCGGATTGGTGTTGCCGCCATCGTCGGACTGGATTTCATAACTGCGGCCTTCAATGGACGCACCCAGACGAAAAACGTCCAGTTGTGTTCCGTTTTCGCACCGTATTTTAAGATCGCCATTTCTGAACAACGTTGTCTTGGCGGCGAAATCAATTCCATGAAGCTTTCCACTGACCGGATGGTCAGGGAAGGAAACCTTGCTGATGTCGGCTGTCCATTCGGATTTGGCCGGTTCGATTTGCGGATTGCCGGGGGCCGCGGCCTCGGGCATGACAGGTTCAATCGGCTTATTGTCATTGGAAACCGTAGCGGATTGAGGTTGTGTGACAATTATATTGTTCGTCGCCAGATCGTGCCGGACTTTGTCGTATCCCTGTTTCACTGCGGATGAAAAACGCCATAGATGAACTGCGGCGGTGCCTACTTCGAGCATCAAAATCAAATAGCCGATGATGAGGCCCGCCGCGGCGAGGCCGCTGCCCTTGAGCGAGGGACTCCGGCGAATTCGTGATTTGGCCAGATGCCCGCAAATGATTCCCGGGAGCCATCCGACGCACGTGATCAAAGATGACAGGGAACAGACAAACGAAGCGATGGCCAAACCAGAAGTTCGTTGAGCAGTGGTTGCAATGTTGCCCGGCAGTGCCGGCGGGAGGTCCGTCCGGGTGGATACACCGGTGGTTCCGTCCGTTTCTTTTGGCACAGCGATGGCGGCATTGCAGCCCGGACAGGCGATCTGCGTTCCCACCTGGGTGGTGTCACACAAAATGTTTTGGCCGCAAGCCGGGCATGAAAATTTGAATTCACTCATAGCGTTTCTTGTTCATTGGACGTTAAAACTTAACGCATAGATGCCGCCACAACGAACAGAAAAACGCCGTTCGTCATGACCATCGGTATTTCATTGCGCCAACTTTGGAATGATTCGTTCCGCCAGCGCGTCGGTCGCGTTTTGCAAGGCTGTCTTGGCGGCGGTCTGCTCCGCAATGTCCACGCCCACGCTGGTCTGACGGTCCACCGCCAGAATGTTTCCCGTGGCAAGGTCGCGGGCCTTGATTTCGACACGCGATTTGCAGGAAATCAGGTTGCCCTTTTGCATGCCGTAGGCGCTGAAGGCTTCGCCGGAAATTTCGATGGCTGGTTTGTTGGTGGAATTGCTGTCCGCCAGCGTGAAACCGCATTGTTGCAAGATCAGCGACAGTTCCGTCTCCGCCGCCGGGTCAATGATGTGCGGCCCGTTGTGCCGTTCGTTGATCTTCACCGAAATCACCGGCAGTTTTTTTCCGTCGAGAGTTTTTTGAGTTTGGCAATCCGTTCCTCGCGCGTTTCCACCCGGGCCACTTAGAATTTTTTGCGTGGATTTACGAGCCGATCCCGCAAACCCCGTATCTACGGCTGCTGGAGAGCCCCTACATTGATGAAGCCACCAAGACCAGGCTGCGCCAGGAACACGCGCGATTGGATCCCTTCGAGTTGAAGAAAACCATTGAACGGAAACTTTAAAACTTCTTCACTGTGCTCGGTAACCGGAATTGTGAGTCAACTCGCCAGTTTCGCAATCACCACCAGCTTCGGCATTGGCTGACGACTCATTTCCGCAGATGGCTCCGCCGCAACGCTTCAACCAAACCATGAGCAGGCTGATGTCCGCCGGCGACACGCCGGAGATGCGCGCCGCCTGACCGATGGTGGTGGGACGAATTTTTGAAAGTTTCTGCCGGGCTTCCAGACACAAGCTGGGCACCGACTCGAAATCAAAAGTGCCAGGAATCTGTTTGTCCTCCAAGTTTTTGAATTTCTCAACTTCCGTCTCCTGCCGTTCGATGTACCCGGCATACTTGATGGCAATCTCAACTTGCTGGATAACTTCCCCGGATAGAGAGTCATTGCGATTCGGCAAAGCTTTGTAGCTGACCTCCGGTCTGGAGAGTATTTTAAGCAAAGAATCACTTTCATAATACATTGATTGTAAACGTTTTATTTCTTTTTCTATTGATTCTTTTTTGGTGCGGAATTTCTTGTAGTTGTGCTCAGGCAAAAGGCCGACTTCATAGCCGATCTCTGAAAGCCGCAGGTCGGCGTTGTCTTGACGGAGCAAGAGCCGATACTCAGCGCGCGAGGTGAACATGCGGTAAGGTTCAGTCGTGCCTTTGGTGATTAAGTCGTCAATCAGCACCCCGATATATGCTTGGTCGCGCCGGATGATGGTTGGATCAAGCGCCTTCACTCTCCTGACCGCATTAATCCCGGCAACGATTCCCTGAGCGCCAGCTTCTTCGTATCCGGAGGTTCCATTGATCTGTCCGGCCAAAAACAGATTCCTGCACACCTTTGTTTCCAAGGTCGGCAATAGTTGTGTCGGATCGGCGTAATCGTATTCAACCGCATACGCCGGACGCATGATTTCGGCGTTTTCACAGCCTTTGATGGTCCGAACTAATTCTACTTGGACCTCAAACGGCAGGCTGGTTGAGAAGCCATTGACGTAAAATTCGTCGGTTTCAATCCCCTCCGGCTCAAGAAAAATCTGATGCCGCTCCTTTTCAGGGAACTTCACTATTTTATCCTCAATTGACGGACAATATCTTGGCCCAATTCCTTCAATAGTGCCTGAATATAAAGGAGATTTGTGAAGATTTGCACGGATGATTTCCGCCGTTTTTTGAGTTGTAAACGTGATAAAACAACTCAATTGGCCATTTATTCGGTCCAGAATTGAGTTTGGAGGGTATTTGCCAATGGAACGGCTGGATTGTGGCACTTTGCCGGGCGATTGTTCCATGTGGAACAAATCGTCCTTCCAATAGGTGAAATAAGGAACTGGCTCGTCTCCGGATTGGGCTTCGGTCTTGGAGAAATCAATTGACTGCCTCAAAAGCCGGGGCGGGGTTCCGGTCTTCAGCCGGCCAAGTGAAAGGCCGATTTCTTTGAGCGACGCCGACAGACCTGTTGCCGCTGAATCGCCGGCCCGACCACCAGGCTGCTGATTGGATCCAACGTGCATCAATCCCCGAAGAAATGTTCCCGTCGTTATGACGATCGTTTTTCCGAGGTACTGGACTTCAAGGGTGGTTTCGACGCCGAAGGCTGCCCCGTACTTGTGCAGTATCTTGGATGCCTGCCCCTGCTTGACATCCAGATTTGGCTCCGATTCGCAGACCCATTTCATCCGAAACTGGTAGGCTTTCTTGTCGCATTGAGCGCGCGGCGCCCAGACGGCCGGACCTTTCTTGGTGTTCAGCATCCTGAACTGTAATCCGGTCATGTCCGTAGCCATGCCCATTTCGCCGCCCAAGGCATCAATCTCTCTCGCGAGATGCCCCTTAGCGAGTCCGCCAATGGCCGGATTGCACGACATCTGGCCGATGGAATCTGCGTTCATTGTCAGCAGCAAGGTTTGACAGCCCATTCGAGCTGCCGCCAATGCCGCTTCAATTCCAGCGTGACCTGCTCCGACAACGATGACGTCGTACTGTTTCAGATAGACAAACATAAAAATCAAACCAATGAATATCTATTTCGCAATATATTGCTATCAAACGTCTTGCTAACTTTTTTATCGGCGTTTGTGGACAGGTGTTCGCAAATTTTGAAGATATGCTCGATGTCTTCCACCATTCCGATTTCATTGGCGATTTCCTCAACGGTAAACCGCTTGCCGGGCTGCTTGGAGAGGAAATCGAACACCTTGCCCTGCACCTCAATAACCTTGCCGGCCGCTTTCTTGCCCGCCTCAACCCCCGGTTGATGATAGGCGTTAACGTTAATTAATGTTGCGTAAAGCCCCACAGCTCGCTCAAACAAGGCAATTAGCATCCCAACAGTGAATGGCGACACTTCCTTGACTGTGATGGTAATGGATTCCCGTTCCTTTTCGGCCAGAGCCTGGCGGGTGCCCAAGTAAAACCCGTGCAAATAATCCCCGGATGTTACGTTTGGCTCAACTCCCAAGCTTTGCTTCTGTTCATCCTTCAAAACCTCAATGAAAGTGGCGAAAAAGTTATTCAGCCCATCCCTGAGCTGCTGAACGTACGAATGCTGATCCGTCGCTCCTTTGTTTCCAAGCACGACAATTCCTTGGTTAACAACTTTTCGGTCCAAATCGTGTTCTTTCCCGAGAGATTCCATCACGAGTTGCTGGAGATACTTCGAAAACAGCTCCAATCGGTCTTTATATGGCAAAACGACCATATTTTTGATTCCTTTACCGTTACCTGACTCATACCAAGCCATAGAAAGCTGTGCTGCCGGATTAGATTTAACGTTAGCTGTGCGCGTTACCACGTCGCATTTGCAAGCACCTGAAATCAAGCCGTTGATGTCAATTCCTTGCAATGCGGCCGGTAAAAGTCCGACCGGCGACAGTTCGCTGGTTCGGCCACCGACCCAATCCCACATCGGGAATCGCGTCAGCCACTTGTTTTCCACGGCGTGCTTGTCGAGATCGCTACCAGTTGTGGTTATGGCGACCGCATGCTGCCCGAAATGAAGGCCGGCGCGCTTGAAAGCGTCTTCGGCAATGAGCATTCCATTGCGGGTTTCCTTGGTGCCGCCGGATTTGGAAATGATGATGCATAGCGTCCGGTTCAAATCAGCTCCAATGGATGCCAACACCCGATTCATTCCGTCGGGGTCTGTATTGTCGAAAAAGAACGGCTTCAGCTTGTCCGTGCGGGGATCACCCAAGGCATGGGCGACGAATTGCGGTCCCAGCGCCGAACCGCCAATACCGATCAAAAGGTAATTCTTGAACGGCCCGCCCGCGCCGCGGACTTCGTCGGCGTGAACTTTGCCGACAAAACCATTGATCTGGGCGATGGCGCCCGCGATTTCCTTGCGAATTTCCGGCGTGGGCGCCAAGGAAGCATTTCGCAACCAATAATGCCCGACCATCCGGTTTTCATCCGGATTGGCGATGGCTCCGGCCTCAAGCTTGGCCATGTCGGCAAACGCTTTTTGGATTTTCGGCTCCATCCGGGCGAAGAAGGCGTCATCCACATTCATCCGGCTCAGGTCCACCGCCAGGCCGAGCTCGGGAAACTCGGTGTAATACTTTTGAAAACGGTCCCACCACTGCAATTTTGTATAATTCATAAAATGATCTTAAATCGTCTGGAATAAACCGGACAGCAAATCCTAGCAAGAAAACAAAATCCGAAAAGACATTTGAATACCCTGCCGAAAACCACCGCATCCAAACGCCTGGAACCCTTAACGCAGAGAGGCAGAGGACACCGAGAACTGCGGAGAAAATCCAACTCTGCGAAACTCTGCGTTCTCCGCGCCTCTGCGTTGGAAAATTGACGCAAGAAAAGAAGATCCGAAAATATTTGAATGCCGCCCGAAATGTTGGACCACAGGTTTGAATCCGGAACCTGGCGAATGAACCCGATTTTTTACTTCACCGGCAGGGTGATGTGCAGGGTCGTGCCGCGACCGGGACGCGATAGAATCCGGATCTGCCCCCGATGGGTTTCGATGATGCGGCCGACGATGGCCAGGCCAAGCCCGGTTCCCTTGGCCTTGGTCGTGCCCAGAACGGTGGTGAAAGCCCGTCGCTGAACTTCCTTGCTCATGCCGCGGCCAGTGTCCTTGAATTCCATGGCCACATGCGTTGCACCCGGGTTGCCGCGCGGCTGAACGGCGCGGGATTTGATGGTGAGCGTGCCGCCCTCCGGCATGGCCTCGGCGGCGTTGAGAATCAAATTGAGAAACACCTGCTCCAGTTGCGTCGCGTCGCCGAGCACGACCGGCAAATCTGGCTGCAACTGGCGGGCCAGCCGGATGTTTTGGTTCGCCAGCTTGTGACGCACCAGCAATCCCAGTTCGTCCACCAGCTCGTTCAAATTCACCGGCACGAGCCGAGGCTCGGTGGTGCGCGCAAACGCGAGGATTTGCTCGACGATCTTGTTCAGGTGCTCGATTTTGGCGTCAATGATCCGCGCGTCCTTCGCGCGCGGGTCGCTGTCGGGAAACTTCAAATCCAGCGAGTGATACAGCAGCTTCATCACCGTGAGCGGATTGCGGATTTCGTGGGCGACCTCGGCGGCGAGCAGGCCGAGGGCAGACAGTTTTTCGTTCTGCCGCAACTGTTCCTCGACGTCCACGACGCGCTCGTACAGCCGGGCCTTTTCAATCGCAATGGCCGACAGCTCGGCCAGCGCGCTCAGGATGCTGATTTCCTCGTTGGAAAAACTGTACGGCCGGTCCATGTAAACGCTCAACGTGCCAATCGCCTGGCCGGCAAAAATCAGCGGCACGCTCAACAGCGAAACCAGCCCTTCCTGCCGCGCGACCTCGACGTGCTGATAACGGCTGGAGGTCTGGACGTTGGCGACCTGCATCGGTTTTTTGCGGCGCACGACCACGCCGAGCAGGCTGTCGTCCACGGGCAGCCGCGGTTTGTTGAGGTAGGCCGCGCCCGCGCCGTGGCTGGCGCGCAAATCGAGCCAGCCGCGGCTTTCATCCAGCATCATCAGCGAACACACCCGGGCCTGCATCAGCAGGCACGCTTTGCGCGTGATGACCTGTAGCGCCTCGTCCAGATTCAGCGTGGAATTGATCGTCCGGCTCACGCTCGCCAGCGATTCAAACAAATGAGCCTTCAGCCGCAACTGTTCATACAGCCAGGTGTTTTGGATGACTTTGGCCGCCTGAATGGCCAGCTCCTGGAGCAATTCCTGGTCTTCCGCCGTGAAAGCATCCGCGCGGTCCGAATCCACGTTGAGCACGCCGCGCGTTTCGCCGTTCACCTCCAGCGGCACGGCCAGTTCCGACCGCACACCGCGCCGCGCCATGACGTATCGCGGGTCCTGCGTGACATCGCCGACGCGCGCGGGTTTGCCGGTGCGCGCGACCCAGCCGGTGATGCCTTCGCCGACGCGCAATTTGAGGCGGGTGGCCGCAGGTGGCAGGTTTTGCGACGCGTGGATTTCCAGGAAACCGGTGGTGGGATTGATCAGGACCACCGAGCCGCCCGACGCGTGCATGAGCCTCACCGCTTCACTCACAATCAATTGCAGCGCCGCCTGGGGCTCCAGCGTGGAGTGAATGACATTGCTCACCTGATAGAGCAATTGCAGCCGCTCGAAAGGCGACATCAGTTTGGAAGGCTCGTCATTCACAATCGAATATCAGGTTCATCGCACGCGCGACGTCAACACCAGACCGGCTGCGCCAAAGAATATATTGGGCAGCCAGGCCGCCAGCCAGGCGGGCAAGTGGCCGTTGGGGGCCGAGCCGAGCGCCAGGCAGACGGATTGAATCACAAAATAGCTGAAGCAAATAAAAATGCTGCCCGCCACGCCAAAAAAAAGATTCCGGCGCCCCGAAGCTGCGCCAAACGGAATGGCGATGAGCACCACCACCAGACACGTCCACGGCGCGGCCAGCCGCCCGTAAAATTTCGTGAACAGCCACCGGGAATCGGCGGCGGCAAACTGGGATGCAATCGCAGGTAACCAAAAATGTCTTTGAGGGGAATATCCGCCTTGCGCACGTTGCGCAGGCCGCCATGGGCGCCGATTTTGATTTCACTCTTAATTTCCGCCGGGGTTTCGTCAAATTCCGGCACCGCCAGCACGTTCGTTTGCAGCAGCGGCAGGAATTGCGCGGCGGCGTTTGCCTGTTCGAACTCCTTCACTCCGTAAAAAGTCCAGACGCGATTGGTATAAATCGCACGGTCGGCCTTGAGCAGCCGGGGGGTGTTGTTCGTCAGGGTCCAACTGACAATGGGCTGGAGCATTTCGGCCGTCCTGGCCCGGTATTCGAGAAATTGCCAGACGCGGTGTGCGCGCGTATCGGCAAAGCCATGAAATTGATTTTGCATTTCAATATCGCCCGGCTTTTGCACATGCCGGGTCAAAATGCGATTCGCCCAATCCGCGCTGCGCGGGACGCACCATTCGTTCAATCCGAACAAAACGACGCTCATCACCAGGCCGACGATGAAATACGGCACGCACAGGCGCCACAAGCTGACGCCCGCGGCGCGCATGGCGGTGATTTCGTTGTGGCGCGCGTGGTTCGTGAGCGTGTAGAGCAGCGCCAGCAAAAGCCCGATGGGCAGCACGGTCACCAGGAATTCCGGGGTCATTGCGGCGGAATACTCGAGGACATCGAGCAGATGCAGTTTGCGTTCCTGCATTTCCTGCAACTCGGTGAAGAGGTCGTAGGCGTTCCAGAAAATCAGGAAGCCGCCCAGGCAATACGCGAGCGGCGTGAGCAATTCGCGGAATAAATATCGGTCCAGCAACCGCATGTTGCGGGCAGGGTAAGCGGTGCGAGTCACAGGGGGCAAGTTTTGTCGGCGGGGCAAAATGCAAACCCAGGCCGTTTTCTAGAAAAATGGTGGGTTGGCAGGGACTCGAACCCTGGACCAATGCCTTAAAAGGGCACTGCTCTACCAACTGAGCTACCAACCCAACCTGTTATCGCAGAGCAAGTTGCGAAGATTAACCAATGATTGCAAGCATTATGTTGTAACCCGAACTTGTAACCCATCGGCTTTTGTGCTATGTTTTTGCATGAAAATGATGAGCAAAAACGCATCGCAGCCAGCCGAGCAACCAGTCTTTCACAAGGTTGCAGAGAACCTCTATCGGCTCGAATCATCGGACGGATACTATGCCTTATTAAAGCGCGGAGGCAAGCAGTTTCGCCGCTCGCTCAAAACCAAAGACCGCAAACTTGCCGACCGCCGGTTGAATGACTTGCGGGCAAAGATTGGCTGTCTGAAAATTTCTGCCGATGCAAAATTGAATTTTGAGCAGGCCGCGAATCTGTGGTTGGAAACGAACAAACACGCATTGAGTTCCAACACCGTCAAACGCCGGAAAATGTATATCAAGGGACTCGCCCCGTATTTGCGGAATCTGCCAATCCGCAACGTCGCCGAGCAGGATTGCGACCGTTGGGTTAAGGAACGTGGCGCGAATCTCGCTTCCGAAACTTTCGTTCACGAGTTGGACGTAATGAAAACGGTTTTTGAATTTGCTCTTGAGCGCGGTTTGATTCTTTCCAATCCCGCCAAGCATATCAAACGCCGGAAAGTCGTTTCCAAACAGATTGTCGTTCCGAGCCTCGATCAGTTTAAGCAGCTTGTCAGCGCCATACGACTGTCAGACGGCAAAAAGGATAATCAGAAAAAAAGCAAAGACGGTGCAGACTTGGTTGAATTTTTGGCGTATTCGGGCGCGCGCATCGGCGAAGTCATTGGTGGTGGTAGGGACGCCAATGAAAAAAGACCTTTGTTATGGTCCGATGTTCACTTTGAGCGCGGGACTATTTTCTTACCCGGCACAAAGACCGAGGCCGCTCCCCGCACCATCCCAATGTCAGAAAGATTGAGCAGGTTTTTGGCGCGATTGAAGACGGAGAAAAAACCGCAGCCGTCCGACCTGATTGTTCCAATTAAAAGTGCCCGTAAATGTTTGCAAACGGTGTGTAAAAAACTGGAGTTGCCGCAATTCACACATCACGACTTTCGACATTTCTTTGCGACGACCTGCATTGAATCTGGCGTGGACATTCCCACGGTGAGCCGCTGGCTTGGACACAAGGACGGCGGCGCGCTGGCGATGAAACGCTACGGGCATCTTCGGCAGGAGCACAGTTTCGCAATGATTAAGCGGGTGAGCTTTGATAAATCTGAAGTTATTGTTTCACAGCCAAAACCAGCGGAGACGGACACCGGGAAATCGTCCGTTTCCACCGACGACCGCCGCGCCATTGCCAAAGCCAAAGCGAAATACGGTTATCCGTGGTGGGTGTCAGAAAACCCGCTGGAAGTTTTTTGGGGACAACTCCATGAAATAGTCTGGATTGTTTCCGTTGAGAAATTTCTGGAAACGGCCAAGCAGGCAATGGGACGCCAGGTGTTCAAACAGGAATTTGCCGACCGTCCGGCGCTGGCGGATGAATTTTCGGCCAGAACGCCGGAAGCCGCACTAAACGAAATCCTCGCCAAAATACCGGCGCAGAGACCAGCCACCGCCAGCGGCGCAGAGACAGCCGCCAGTTGATTTTAGCTGTTACCCGATTGGCTCGGAGGTTTCCCGCAAAAAGCGGTCGAGATCGTCTCTGGAATAAATCGGGTGCCGCAACGCCCGCGAAGGGTGCAGCAGACCGCGCTGGGTCAGGCGGTCAATGGTGACTTTGGCGACCCCCAAATAAATGGCCGCTTCCGCGCGTTTGAATCCTTTTTTCTCAATTTGAATTTTCGTTTCCGCACCGGTAGAATCACCGTTGCGGCCTGGCTTTGAAATTTGGCGGTTATCTTTAAGCATGAGCATTCTCCTGGTTGTCTTGAATTTCTATTGTTTTTACCAAAGCTTCCTTCCCAGCCACCGACGAATACCGATCAAACACCGGCATGGGTTTGACGAACTCCACGGCGCGGTCTTGCAGGGCCAGCCCAAATTCGCGCAGGTTTTTTCCCGTGATCAGCACCGTGCGTTTCAAAAATGACAGCGTGAGCGTGTCCAGCCCCTCGCCTGCTTCAAATTTGACGAGTTCCAAATGGTGGTAGGGCAGCAGGTAGAAACCTTTTGAATTCAGTTCCAGCCGCAAATTGTCCGCCGGGACATGACTACCATTGACGCCGTGCTTGAGGTTAAAACAGGGATTTTCAGTGCTCATACTCTCATGCCTTTACTTTTTTGGTTGGATTGTTGCCGCGGAATTTCAACTCGCCGCCGCACGATTTGTGGTTTTGGAATCTCTTGCATGACCGAATCGGTTGGTTTGATGGATTCGGCTGGCTTCGTGGCCTGCGATTGCCCGACCGCTTCATCCTGCCGGATAGCCTCGTCCCGCCGTTCGGTGAATTTGCATTGTGCCTGTTGAACATTGAGGATGTAGGCAATGTCGCGCCCCCAAATTTTGGCGAGCTGGTGAGCCACGCTTTCATCGGCCATGTCCAGCGCCAGTGTCCGGTGGCCGGAATGGGTGATGTTCTGGCGAAGCTGGATTTTGTCCGCCGTGAAAATCTTCACTCCTTTGCGTCCGCGTGAAATCGTCACATACCATTGCTGCTCATTCGTCGCAGCTTTGACGGCGGAATCCGAGAACAAGACGTAATCCACGGTTTTGCCCTGGGCGGCGTAGGACGTGACCGCGTAGCCGCGCACGAACTGCCGGTAATTTTTCGGCAGCACCCGGTCATCATTCAGGGCAATGCGTCCGTCGGCATGAATTTGTTTCACCGTCACCAGTTCACCGTTGGCGAGCCGCCGCCCATCCTGGCTTTGGGCATTGGCCTTGAGTTGCAGCCGGTCGCCAGTGGACAGGGATAGTTCTTTTGGTTGGCAGACGGTAATTTTATCCAATTCCTTGAACGGCACAGGCCGGATGCGTTGGTCGGCTTCAATCAGCAGATGCTTGTCGGTGATGCCGCACAGTTTTCCCGCACTGCCGGATTTGAAACCGGCCGTCGGACGGTTGAACACCAAAACGGATTCCGGCTGGTAAAACCGCTTGTCGCGTTTTTGCGCATCGGTCAAATCCTGCCGCTCCAATGCCGTGACCGTCATTTCAGCTTCACCGATTAGCTTCTGTGTTTTCAGGCCGAGCCGGACTTGTTCATTGACCTTGTGAATTTCCGACCAGCTTTGTGAGACAACCACGGTGGATTGTTGATTTTTGAAAAGTTCAAGAAAATGCTCGGTCAATTTCTGCTGTTGATCCGCCAGTGTGCAGGCGACCACCGCGCCTTGTTTATCCAGCCGGTCGAAGGATGCGCCGAGTTTGCCTTGCTGCGCTTCATTCACGGCGAGCTTGTATTGTTCCAGCCATCGGCGTTCCACTTGATTTTTGGCCGTGCCGGGATTTTGACGGCGGATGTTCGTCAGTTCCGCGTAACCAAGACCCGAATACTGTTCAATCGCGCGTAGTGCATCGGATGCCTCGACCGCTTCGTGCTGATGCGTGTCACCGGAGAGAATGACCCGGCCCTTGACCGTCTGAACGAGCGAGAGTAGTTCCAGCATCTGTTGCCCGCCGATTTGTCCGGCCTCGTCCACAATGACAACCGCCCCACGCGTCAGGAAATTTTGCTTGAGCAAAGCACTGACGGTTTGTGCGCCGGAAAAGCCGTCTCGTTCCAGATCGGCGACCTGCTGGCGCTGCGGTGCGAGGACTTGAACGACATGACCGGCTTGGTTGAGTCCGGCTTTGACTTCCCGCAGCGTAAAACTTTTGCCCGTCCCTGCGCCGCCACGGAACAGGGTGACGAAATCTCGCGAGGATAAAATCTGTTCGACGGCCTTGCGCTGTTCATCATCCAGCGAACGGTTTGACGGCTGGTAATTGGCCGAGAGCGGTTCGTATTGACGCACCCGGTGTTGGGCGAGTCGGACGATGTTAAACTCACGTTGAAAAACTTCGTGGGTGGTGATCTTGCCTTGAAATTGTTCGTCACGGAGATACCCACGTTTCCGGGTAGCAGCTTTAATTTCCGGCAGTGATATGGTTTGACCGCGCGTGTGTTCCAGGGCGTGACGCCAAATCTCATGCTCATGGACGACCGAGCGGCGTTCAAACAGATGTTGCTCCGCCCAATTGATCGCCTGTTCCGCTGTAATCTTCTGTGAAACTTCCGGTGAGCGCTGTTTGTCCAAGCGGCTGATTTGCCACCGTTCTTTCCATGACAGTTGCTGGTTCCAGATGGATTGCAGTTTGACGATGCCGACATCCTTGATCTTCCGCGCCCGTTCCTTGTGCGCGATGTTGGCCCGGATGACCTTGATGTTCTGACCGGCCTTGTCCGGTTCACGTTCCAAAAGTTCCCTGGTCTTTTCGTCAATCTGACGGTGACGCTTGGAAAAACGGTCAATCAATTCCTTGCCGACCCCCACAATCTCAAAATCACCGCGCGGATTGTTTTCAATGCCATAGCCAAATTTTTGGAGTGATCTGACCAATTCGTGATAATAAACATTCCTGACGAACTTCTGTGCCGTGACCATTTCACAGGCTTCCAATGCTTTCCAACGGTCTTCAACGGAATCCCGTGTCGCATTGAACAGGATGCAATGGCTGTGCAAATGGGGGTCTAACGCTCTGGACGTATCATGTCTGAATACTGCCCCCACCACATTGCCCGTCACCCGATGTGCATATTGATTCTGTTTGCGAACCCGTGTGGCAGCGTAAATTTGCAATTCACGCATGGCCACCTGAACCGCTTCATCATGCGACTCGATGATCCGCTGGTCATTCCCAACCAGTGCCGCAATGGAAACGGATTTGGGCGGTGACAACGTGAAATCATAGAACACCCGGCGATTTGCTGATTCATGCACGTTCCCATCTTTATCCACACTGATACGTTTTGAATTCAGCCGGGGAGTCAATTGCTCCTCGGTTTGCGGATGAATGTTCTGGCACAGGTTCAGGAAATCCTTTTCAGTCGTAATGCCCGACAATCCCAATTCTCTTGCCCCTTCACCGAACCATTGACCCGAAACCGTCTGCCCTTTCATGTAATAATCACCGACGCCCAGGTGTTCGCGAAAATACGACTCCGCATTTCGCAAACTGTATTGAGCCTTCATCGTCAGCATGGTGGAACGCTAAACCATGTCGGGTGCAATTATGCGCCATCGGTAGCGCAAAATGGATGGCCGGAAATGTTACCTGTTAATCGTATTGGAAATGGGACGCTGTTCTCCTTGCGAATGCAAGGGGCAGCCGTAACAACAAAAACGTCAGACAAAAATCAAATGGAAGATGAATCGAAGATTATGAATACAACCATCGTATCCGCCGAGGCGAAGGCTCGCCTCACCGAAGCCGTCAAAAATTACACGCCACCCGCGCCGGAAAAATACCGCGCATTGAACGAGGTCAAAGATTCCATCATCGCTTTGCGGGAACGCAAAGCCTCGTATGAAACCATCCGCGCCATGTTGCACGAGAACGCCGGCATCGAGGTGTCTCACCAGACCGTTGCCCGCTACTGCCGCGAGGTGCTGGATTCAGCCAAGGCAAAGAAGCCGCGTCGTCCAAAGACGCCAGCGGCGGAACAACCGGCATCTGCTCAAACAGAGCCGCAGTCGCGTCCGCCCATTGGCTATACACGGCCACGCGGCCCGCGCATCGCTGATTCCAAGAATCTTTAGTCAACAGCGCAGTCGTCGCCAGTCGCGGCGACGGAGAGCGACCAAAAAGAAATCCGCCCATGCTAAAAAGCAAAAGCCGTTGGGTTCAGTGTCCGCGACCAACGCGCATTACACAGCCCTGTAACGCGCGCTCGTTGCGGACGGATCATGGAAAACGCAGTCGCGTTGTGCTTCCGTCTTGAGCTTGGCGTCGCCGCTCCGGCACGCGGCTTCACTCATGCCGTTCCGCCGCGCCGCCTGCCGCTTGCCGCCGCCAACTTAAGACCGAAGCAGGTGTAAAAACGAAATGGTGCCGGGTATCGGACAAAAAACCGACGGACGCGGACAAAACAAAATTCGCGGGAATGCTCGCCACTCGGATGGAGAGTTCTGGCGATGTGAGGCAAATATCGTGTATGATTTTGGAAGGACGCACATGAATGAGAAACTGAACATATTCGTCAGCTCGGTGCAGAAGGAACTCGAAGACGAGCGGGTCATTGTCCAAAACCTGTTAAGCACAGACCCTTTTCTGTCGGCGCATTGCTCGCCGATTCTTTACGAGTTCGAGCCAGCCTCGCCGGACAAAGCACTGGAGGGCTGCTTGAAATCGCTTGATGGCTGCCACGTTTACCTGCTCATCGTAGCCGCCCAATACGGCACTTTGGTTGGCAAGTTGTCCATAACCCACGCCGAATACCGGCGATCCAAAGAAAAGAAATTGCCGGTTCTTGCGTTCATCAAGGGCGACCGCAAAGTGAAACGCGAGGACGGCACCGAAGCGCTGCTCAAGGAACTGGACGACGACGGCCCGAAATACAAACGCTTCGGCAATGTCATCGAACTGCAAAAGGAAGTCCGTGCCGCCCTTGTCAAACTTCTCAAAGAACAGTTTGGCATCGCGCCTTCCAGCGACGAAAACGAAGTTGCGCAGCAAACCATCGAGGCTACTTCCATATTCGAGTCGCAGCCGCTGACGAGATTACGCTGGTCTGAACTCGACCACGAGGTGATCCGTCAATTGATTGCCGCAGCGGAAGGCCGGGACGCTGGGAAAATCTCCGCCGCCGACTTGCTCGCGGGCGCATCTGTGCGCGGCTTGGTCTGGCATGACCCGCAAGCTGGGGAACATTATGCCACCGCCGCCGGCATCGTGCTGCTGGCAAAAGACCCTTCGGCGGTTTTTCCGCAGTGCCGTATTCTGGCGGATGCGTATCGCGGTGCGGAGCCGGATGGCAACCCTCACGACCATGAAGACATCCGCAGGCCGATGCCGACGGCGATTGACCGCGCCATCGCTTTCATTGACCGGAACACCCGCCATCCGATGCGCGTCGTTGGCCTCAATCGCCTCCGGCTGGATGAATATCCCGTCGAGGCGTTGCGGGAAGCTCTGGTTAACGCCGTCGCTCACCGTCAATACGAGGACGCCGGGCGCAAAATCATGCTGGAAGTTTTTGCTGACCGCGTGGTCATCTCCAGTCCCGGCCTGCCACCGTCGCCCATCACTTTGGCGAATCTCCGCAAGGGCAAGTATCGTCCCTGTTCCCGTAATCCAGTGCTGGCACAATGCCTCTCCTATTTCCATCGCATTGAGGAACGCGGCAGTGGCTTCCGCCGGATGCGCGACCAGATGCTTAATCACGGTTTGGATCAACCGGCCATCGGCACGGACACCGGCTATTTCCAAATCACATTCCCTGGGCCGGGCGAGAATGTGGATCGCATCCGCATCCCGGAAACCCGGCTGACGGTGACACCGGCCATCGAAGCGCAGTTGAATGAACGGCAGCGAAAAGCGTTGGCAGAAGTGCTCAAGTCCGGTTCTGTCGCCAGCGGCTGGCTGGTCAAGAATATGCAGGTGACGTATGACACCGCCAATCGTGACCTTCTCGCGCTGGCTGAATTGAAAATTCTCGTTCGCAATGGCAAGGGACGTGCCTCAAAGTATGTTCTTTTAGAAGCGAAGTCCCGTGCATGAATCTTCCGATAATCTTCCGATGCGCTGCCGGAATCTTCCGATTTGGTGGTCACTGCAACTGGCGTGAATCTTCCGATAATCTTCCGGCCCGGTGCTGCAATCTACCGATGAACAATCGTCCGACGAATCCGAGAAATCGTCCGATTAACTAAACCGATGGTGTCCGCCCCGACCAACGCTCCCCGCGCGCGTTCGTCGTGATCGGCATTTTTCATTCGCCGCATAAGCGGCGTGCTTCCGTTTGCGGCACGGCGGCGGCCGTTTCACTCCGGCATCGTTCCACTTTCCCGCTCGCCGAACCGCAAACCGAAGCCAAACCGAAGCAAATGACCAATTTCACTAAAATCACCTGGCATGGATTCGCAGGCTTGTCCTGACGCATCATTTCCGAGTAAAATTCATCGCGTCCAAAATGGACAAAGAAAACTATCGAATAATTTTTACAAAAAACATTTAGCGTAGCTACGGCTACGGGCTGCCTCAAAAACTGCGAATTTTTGCAAGCCCACACAGAAGACCGACCGAGCAGCGCCCCATCGGGCGCGGCTTGGCGTATCTCTTCTGTGTAGGCGCTTCGCAGTGCCTTGAGGCAGGGTGCGTCAGGTTCGCGCCCCTTCTATTTTTAGATTTCCCGTTGTCGCAGTTGCGCGAGCAACCACACCGACACGATGGCCACACTCGATTTCAAAGGGAAAGCGCTCGTCCAGAATTACCACCTTACGGTCAAGTATCACGAACTTGTGCCGAAGAAGGACATGAGCCTCACGGACAAGGTGCGGCTGGATGACAATCTCATCATTCACGGCGACAACCTCAAGGCGTTGAAGGCGCTGCTGCCCACCTATGCGAGCAAGGTGAAGTGCATCTACATTGACCCGCCCTACAACACCGGCAACGAAGGTTGGAAATACAATGATAATGTGAACTCGCCGATGATGCTGGAGTGGCTTGGCAAAGCTGTTGACCGCGAAGACCTCACCCGCCATGACAAATGGCTTTGCATGATGACGCCGCGTTTGAAGTTACTGAAAGAGCTTCTTCACGAGGAAGGCATAATTTTAGTTTCGATTGACGATAATGAAGATTCCAATTTGCGAGTCCTCATGGATGAAGTCTTTGGGGAAGAAAATTTCGTCGCGCAGCTTGTTTGGGAAAAAGGACGAAAGAACGACGCCAAACTTTTTTCGGTAGGTCACGAATACGTTGTCGTTTATGCCCGTTCTCGCGAAACTCTTCGTGAAAAAAACATCATCTGGCGGGAAGAAAAATCGGGTGCGAGAGAAATTCAAGCGGAGTATTTACGTTTGAGAAAACTGCATGGGGCGGACAACGTAAAAATCCAAAGCGCCATCCGAGAATATTACAAAAATCTTCCCAAAACACATCCGGCAAAGAAGCATAGTCGCTATGGCAATGTTGATGACAGAGGTATTTGGCGCGATGACAATATGTCTTGGCCGGGTGGCGGTGGTCCAACCTATGATGTAATTCATCCAAAAACTAAAAAGCCGTGCGCGCTCCCTGAAGGCGGCTGGCGTTATTCGTCGCCGGAAAGATTACAGGATTTGATCAAAGCAGGTGTAGTTGTGTTTCGAGAAGACGAAACCGAACCGCCGATACGAAAGACTTATCTGATTCGTTCCAATTCGCCATTCAGCGATGATTCTGTCCCTGATGAAGATGGCGACGATATCGGAATTCAGGTTGCAGGCAGCTACTTTTACAGAAGCGCCCTTCAAGCTTCAAATCTTCTCGTTCAGTTATTCGGAAAGAAAATATTTGAAAACCCCAAAGACTACGAAGTTTTGAAACGACTGATTCGATATGTAACGCAAAATGAAAACGAAGCCATTATTCTTGATTCATTTGCCGGCAGCGCGACGACGGCGCACGCCGTCCTCGCGTTGAACAAGGAAGACGGCGGCAATCGTAAATTCATTCTTGTTGAGTGCGAAGATTACGCGGACACCATCACGGCGGAGCGTGTTCGCCGTGTCATCAAAGGCGTTCGCGGCGCGAGTGATGAAAATTTGAAAAAAGGTTTGGGCGGCACGTTCAGTTATTTCGAGTTGGGCAAGGCGATTGAGTTGGAAAGCATTTTGGATGGCAAAAACCTGCCCGGTTATCTCGAATTGGCGCGCTACGTTTTCTACACCGCCACCGGCGAGGAATTTGACGAGCGCAAAGTGAACGAGAAACGGCAGTTCGTCGGCGAATCCAAAACCCACGAGGTGTTTTTGTTTTACAAGCCGGACATTGATTATCTGAAAAAGATTGCACTCACGTTGGATCGCGCGGAAGAACTCGGCAAACCCAAAGGCAAACGGCGGCTGGTGTTCGCTCCAACGAAATATCTGGATCAAGAACAACTCGATGAACTGAGGATAGACTTCGCGCAGTTGCCGTTTGAAATTTACAAGCTGGCGCAATAGCTAGTTATGGAACTCAAGGAATACCAGCAAAACACGCTCAAGCGGGTAAAGGCGTATCTCGAAGCGCTGAAAAGCTGGCGCGGGAAAAATGAAAAAGTCGTCGCGGCAGCAGGCAAGGAAGCCGCGCTGGATGTGCCGCTGAAAGCATGGGAAGAAATCGGCGGAAAGAATTACCGCTCGCGCAAAAATGGCATAGGCGAATCGCTGCCGAATTTCTGCCTAAAAATCCCGACGGGCGGCGGCAAAACATTGCTGGCGGCGCACACGGTTGACTTGGTGAACCGCAGCTATCGCCAAAAACAAACCGGCCTGGTGCTGTGGGTGATGCCGACGACGCAAATCTATCGGCAGACGATTGAGCATCTTCGCAACCGCGACCACTCGTATCGGCAGGTGCTGGACATCGCCAGCGGCGGGCGCACGGTAATTTACGAAAAAACCGACCGTTTCACGCCGGAAGACATCGCAGAAAATCTGGTGGTGTTGACGCTGATGCTGCCGTCGGCGTCGCGGCAGAACAAAGAGACGTTGAAAGTTTTCAAAGACAGCGGCGGATTCAGCGCGTTTTTCCCGAAAGATGACGACGTGCAAGGTCACGCGAAGCTGCTGGAACGGTTTCCGAATCTGGATGCGTTCGGTGACGGCAAAGGATTGTTTCAGCGGCAGGTGAAAACGTCGCTCGGCAACACACTGCGGATTCTTTCGCCGATAATCATTCTCGACGAAGGCCACAAGGCTTACAGCGAGATGGCCCAGGACACATTGCGCGGGCTGAATCCGTCGGTAATCGTGGAGCTGTCCGCCACGCCAACAGACGACAGCAACGTGCTGGTGGACATCAAAGGTTTGGAATTGAAGCGCGAGGAAATGATCAAGTTGGACTTGCACATCAACAACAAGGAAAGCACGCGCTGGAAAGATACGATGCTCGCGAGCATCAAAAAACGCGAGTCGCTCGAAGCGGCGGCGCGCAAGTATGAGGCGAACACCGGCAATTATATTCGCCCGATTTGTCTGGTGCAGGTGGAGCGCACGGGCAAAGACCAGCGCGGTGGTAATTTTATTCACGCCGAAGACGTGCGGGATTTTCTGGTTAAGGAATACGGCGTTACGGCTGACGAAGTGGCGGTAAAATCGAGTGAGAAAGATGACATCGAGGGCTTGAACCTGTTCGCGCGGAATTGTCCGATTCGCTACATCATCACGAAACAGGCGTTACAGGAGGGCTGGGATTGCGCGTTCGCCTATGTGCTGACGATTCTCACCAACCCGGCATCAAAGAATAATCTGACGCAACTGATCGGGCGGATTCTGCGCCAGCCATTCGCGCGCAAAACAAAAATCAAGGAACTCGACGAGAGCTATGTGTTTTGTTTCCGGCAAAAGGCCAAGCTGCTGGTGGACGCCGTGCGCGAGGGATTTGGGCGGGAAGGTTTGGGCGATCTGGCGGGGCAAGTCGTGATGGATTCGCCGGATGATGACGAACAAGGCGAGGAGCTGATTGAACTGCGCGACCGGTTCAAAAAGTTCGCCGGGAAAATATATTTACCCAAATTTGTCATCCAGCAAGGCAAGCAATGGCGCGAGGTGAGTTATGAAACAGACATTGTGAGCCGGATTGATTGGGCGCAGGCGGATTTTTCGGCAGAGCGGAGCTTGCAACTGGCGGAAGCGGATTCGCAGGACGCGGAAATTGTCGTGACGCTTGGCGGGACGAAGGCCGAACTCATCAAGGAGCAGAGCCGCAAATACCGGACGAGCGCGGATGCGGGCGTTGATCCAGTGTTCGCAACGCGGCAAATGCTCGAAATGATTCCCAACCCGTGGATTGCCCATGATGTCGTCAAAGATGTCATCGCCACGCTCACACGAAAGAACGGGCTGGATTTGGTGGCGAAGAATTTCGTGTTCATCGTTCAGGAGTTGGTAAAACGCGCCGATGCGGAACGCAACCGGCTGGCGCAGGATGTTTTCATCGGTCTGGTCAGCGAGAAAAAATTGCGATTCCTGCTTTTGAAGGACGACGCGGGTTATCGTCTGCCGAGCAAAATTTCCATGCGCCAAGGCACGCGCAAGCTGGTGCGTGAAGATAACTCGCCATTGCAAATGAGCTTGTTCGAGCAGGTCGCCGAGGACGGCTTGAACAGTGAGGAGCAAAGCGTGGCCTGGTATTTTGAAAAACAGGCACAGTTGTTGTGGTGGTATCGGAATCTATCACGGCAGGACTATCGCTTGCAGGGCTGGCGCAAGAATGGGATTTATCCTGACTTCATTGTTTCGCGCACGAGTGCGACAGATAAAACAGATTTCGACAAAGTTTTTGTCGTCGAGTCGAAAGGCATCCACCTGAAGAACGACGACACGGATTACAAGAAACAGGTATTCAAACTTTGCAATAAGCTGGCAGAGGAAAAAAGTTGGACGGAGTTGGGCTTGGAATTTCCTGAAAGAAGGATTGTGTTCGAGTTGATCTATGGCGACGAGTGGCAAAAAGTGCTGAACCGGTTGTTGAAATGAGAGAGGTAGCAAAGCACACGCTGCGATTAGGCCGCGAACAGGCTCATGCAAATTATTTGCACAATTGCGTTAAGTCCTGACCATTACGCGAAAGAGGATTTTCAACGGAGCATCCAACGGCCCACCTCATGTCCCCATTGTGGCATTCGGAACGCACTGGCTGCGCTGGGTTATTATTCACGGAACATTACGAGCGCGGAACGCGGCGTTTTGCGAATCTTTGTGCGGCGGTTTCGATGTCGTTGTTGTGGCAGGACAGTCAGCATCCTTCCATCATTCGCGCAACCATACCGGCTGGTTTTGAATACCACGATAAATGAGTTTTTCGGCGGGACCTTGGGTGCGAACTCACTTTCGTGGCTCTCGCTTCTGCAACAATACTGGAACCGGTTCACCAAATGGATTCCAGAAATTAACCATGTCATAAAGTCCGTGGTGGAGCGTTCGCCTCCTCACCCGGACGCCGCTGGATGCTGGCAGGTTATGGTTGCGGTTTTCGGCGACCTCGAAAAAATCACCAGGACGCTTGTGAGTAGATTTGGGGTCACTTTGTTTGGTCGTTATCGCTGCCACTCGCCTAATACTAAAGGTGGAATCGCCAATTGATCTGACTCCACACAACTTGATTATTTTCCTGAAAAGCAATCCATGGAAATCTTTCCGTGCCAATGAAAAGTGCCATTGAATCATTTTTGAGCGCCGAACGAAATGTTCCTGGCGTGTTGCTTTCAAAATCAGGGAACAGACAAGCCGCAATTTTGATTTCGTCATCAGCGGCGACTAATTGATTTTTTATGAATACAGGAAAAGCAAAATTGCCGACCAAGAGCGCCGCCGTTTACGTCAGGAAGTCCAAGAAACACGGGCATTCTTCGATCAGCGATCAGATGCGTGTGATTCGCAAATATGCCAAGCGCCGGGGATTGGAAATTGAAAGTAAGTATTCGGATGGGGAAACAACTGACTGAATGATAAAATATGGAGCCTATTCAAAACAGCCTGGAAGACCAAGAACTGCCACTTACCAGCGCCGCTGCGTATGTCAGGATGTCCACGGAGCACCAGCAGTATTCCACCAGCAACCAGATGGATGTCATCCGGGAATATGCCAAACGCCGTGGAATGCAGATCACCAAAGACTATTCTGACGCAGGGAAAAGCGGGTTGAATATCGAGGGACGCGAAGCCTTGGCGCAAATGATTCAGGATGTTCAAGACGGAAAAATACATTGCTCAAGCATCCTTGTTTATGATGTCAGCCGCTGGGGACGGTTTCAGGATGCCGACGAAAGCGCCTATTATGAATACATCTGCCGCCGGGCGGGAGTGGCGGTTCATTATTGTGCCGAACAGTTTGAAAATGACGGCAGTCCTGTTTCCACGATTGTAAAAGGCGTCAAACGTGCAATGGCCGGTGAATATAGCCGCGAACTTTCGTCAAAAGTTTTCCAAGGTGCGTGTCGGCTGATTCAGCTTGGATACAAGCAAGGCGGCACGGCTGGGTTTGGCCTGCGCCGAATGTTGATTGACCAGAGCGGCGAGCGGAAGGCGATGTTGAAGATTGGCGAGCAAAAAAGCATCCAGACTGACCGCGTCGTTCTGGTGCGCGGCCCGGATGAGGAAGTCAAAATTGTCCGATGGATTTACCAGACATTCATTGATGACGGCAAAAACGAATCCGAAATTGCCAAGTCGCTGAATGCTCAAGGCGTCGTAACAGACTTTGGACGCGCGTGGAACCGGGCCACGGTTCATCAGGTGCTCACCAATGAAAAATACATCGGCAACAATGTCTATCATCGCACGTCATTCAAGTTGAAACGCAAGCATGTTGAAAATCCGCCGGACAAATGGGTTCGCGCCAATGGCGTGTTTGAAGGCATCATCGAACCGGAATTGTTTTTCAAGGCGCGTGAAATCATTTTGGCGCGAAGCCAGAAACTTACCGATGAGGAAATGCTCGCAAAATTACGCGGCCTTTTGAGCCAGCACGGTCATATCAGCGGCATCCTGATTGACGAAACGGAAAGCCTGCCATCCAGCGCGGCGTTCAGCCATCGCTTCGGCAGTCTGATTTCCGCCTACCAGCTCATCGGTTACGACCCGAAGATTGATTACAGTTTTATCGAGATCAATCGCAAGCTACGCAAGCGGCACCCGGAAATTGTTGCGTCGGTGGTCCAAAACATTGAAGCCCTGGGCGCAAAGGCGTCATGGGATGAAAATGCGGATTTGCTTTGGGTGAATAATGAACTGCGGGTTTCCATCGTGCTTTGTCGGCACACCGCCACATTGGCCGCAGTCGCCGCGACTGCGGCAATCTTGAGGCGGGAAACGACTGCGCAAAGGCTCGCAAAGGCTATTTAGCCGCAGTCGCCGCGACTGCGGCAATCTTGAGGCGGCTAGCTTAGGCGTAGGCGTAGGCGTAGGCGTAGGCGCCGCAGTCGCCGCGACTGCGGCAATCTTGAGGCGGTTTGAAGATGATTATGAAAAAACTGATTTCATTTGCGGCCGCAGTCGCCGCGACTGCGGCAATCTTGAGGCGGAATGGTTTCGTTGTGAAAATAAATTTATGAGCGGAGCCGCAGTCGCCGCGACTGCGGCAATCTTGAGGCGGTCTAGGCATGACAACAAACGACATCCAACAGGCGCCGCAGTCGCCGCGACTGCGGCAATCTTGAGGCGGATCAAAATGGCGACGACGGTATTTGTCATGTGGGCGCCGCAGTCGCCGCGACTGCGGCAATCTTGAGGCGGCAATGAAATCCTCAATTGATTTGAAAGCGACTTGGGCCGCAGTCGCCGCGACTGCGGCAATCTTGAGGCGGAACCGGACGAACCCACACTTCGACGAGGCCGGCGCCGCAGTCGCCGCGACTGCGGCAATCTTGAGGCGGGCTCAATCAAAATGGGCGACAGCATCCATGAGTTCGCCGCAGTCGCCGCGACTGCGGCAATCTTGAGGCGGTACAATCTTCGCATTTCATTTTTCGCCCTTCTCAGGCCGCAGTCGCCGCGACTGCGGCAATCTTGAGGCGGAAATTGCTGATATTTACGCCCGTAAATCAGGCAAGGCCGCAGTCGCCGCGACTGCGGCAATCTTGAGGCGGTGCTCGGCGGTGGTTGCCGGGCTGTCTGGCCTGAAAGCCGCAGTCGCCGCGACTGCGGCAATCTTGAGGCGGCGGTTTGCCGGAAGTATTGATGGAACGATTTGGCAAGCCGCAGTCGCCGCGACTGCGGCAATCTTAAGGCGGCTCGCCCGCATGGCCGTGCTTGGCCTGAAGTGCTTGCCGCAGTCGCCGCGACTGCGGCAATCTTGAGGCGGATCAGCGCCGACCTGCCAAAGATTATTATATTTGAAGCCGCAGTCGCCGCGACTGCGGCAATCTTAAGGCGGAGATGTGTGCGCGATGTCAACAGGAAAAAAGAAAGCCGCAGTCGCCGCGACTGCGGCAATCTTGAGGCGGTGCCCTCAATGTATTCCACTTCACCTGACTGCGCATTCGCCGCAGTCGCCGCGACTGCGGCAATCTTGAGGCGGATTGCAGGATGTCCGGCCAAAGTTTCGCCAATCCGGCCGCAGTCGCCGCGACTGCGGCAATCTTGAGGCGGGTCTTGGTCGCGTGCCTGTTGTGTCCTTGCTTGGTGCCGCAGTCGCCGCGACTGCGGCAATCTTGAGGCGGCTTGCCGGAGAAATACGTCGCGGAGAGGGACGAATCGCCGCAGTCGCCGCGACTGCGGCAATCTTGAGGCGGAAGAAAGGTTGGCTCAATGGCAACGGCTTGCTGGAGCCGCAGTCGCCGCGACTGCGGCAATCTTGAGGCGGACCACGTTTTTATTTTCAACCCCGTGTTTTTTTTGCCGCAGTCGCCGCGACTGCGGCAATCTTGAGGCGGTAAAACAGAGCGTTGATCACGCCGCATTATTCAGCCGCAGTCGCCGCGACTGCGGCAATCTTGAGGCGGGTAATAACTGCTGCCTAAAACTGGCGGTGTTCCGGCCGCAGTCGCCGCGACTGCGGCAATCTTGAGGCGGGGCACGTCATTGACCTGATTGAAGAGGGCAAACTCGCCGCAGTCGCCGCGACTGCGGCAATCTTGAGGCGGTTCAAATCCACTTCCGGCATGGCTTCCAGTGCCGGGCCGCAGTCGCGCTATTTCCCGCGCGTGAATCCGAGGCGTGATGATATGTCGCCGGTCGGCGCGTCAATGTATTGCTCGCCTCATCCGGCTGCGCTCCACATTGCACCCGCCGCCCGGCTCCGGGAATTTTGCCTCTAGGATTCTGCGCTGGGGAGCTTTATCACGGTGAAGATATGAAGGACAAAAGGTTGTTATTCTCTTGCCAAATTTATTCATCCTGCCGGGCTTGCATTTTGTTTCGGCTGTGCTAATTGTTTCTTAAGACAGGACGAAAGTCTTGATTCTTCTACTTGGCTAGGTCGGCGAAAGCCGATGCGATAATGCCCTTTATCCCATAATGGGTCAGGCAATTTTGCCTGTTTTCTACCTCAATTGAGGCTTTATTGGCGAGAACTGACGCCAGTTTGCTGTCAGTTTGATGACCCCACTTCCCATTGCATGGCTTTGCCATGCCTTGGGAGGTCGGTTTTTGAATTCCAAAAAGTTGTTATGAATTCATCACAACCTGATGCCGGGAATTCTGGTAAAAACAGCGGCAGAATTTTATTCGCGATGAAAAAGCGGAATTTTATCGGGCGACAAGTCGGCAAACGGCGTAACGAGCTCGACTGGACACAATTTGATTTGGCCGACCGGTTGGAGGATGCCGGCTGGCAAAATGTCACGCGCAGCACCGTTTCCAAAATCGAAGACGGCTCGCTGCGGATTGATCTGACGCAGTTGTATTACCTGGCGGTGGCGCTCCGCGTTCATCCGATTCATTTCCTGCCCAAAATGGACTGGAGCAAACCGGTCAAAGCTCAAATTTATTCCCCATGAAAAACCCGTAAAGGACGTATGGAAACCATTCCAGAAAACGAAATACAAACCGCGACACCACCAATCGAACGGCTTGCCTATTCTGTGCAGGAAGCCGCCGATATGCTGGGTGTGCATTATTTCAGCATCTACCGGCTGATTCAGCGCGGCAAACTCAAAACCTGCCGTGCGCTCCGGGGCAAATTACTCGTGCCACGAACCGAATTGATAAAACTTCTGCAAACCGATTTGAGTTAAATTATGAACTACTACGAAAGACCCACGCCGCTTCAAGAACAGGCCAATGCCGAGGCCATGCAGCATTTCGCGGAACATCTGAAACAGTTCAAAGCGAACTGTGATGCCATTCACAATATCGAGTCCAATCTGCCAGCGACAACAAACGACGCCTCCAGAGCCGCCCTGCAATCGTCAGGCCGCGTCATTCAGACCGACGACGGCACGCAATGGCAACATGCCGTTGATTTGACGAAAATCACCTCCGTCTGCCACCGTCGCACGGCGGCGGGCTTGGAATTTGCGGTTGTAGAATGTCTGCCGTTGAAATCAGGCGAGTTGAAGGAAGTTTTGAACAGCGGCCACGATGCGAGTGAAGTGTTGCAGACGTTCGCGCGTGACCAGCGGCAAGTTTTGAACCTTTGGAAAAACGATGTGACGGCTCAGGTTAGGGAACACCTTGATGAAAAATATCCACACCAGGACATGAGCATTGTCGTCGAGTCGTTTGACATCAAACTGGCCCGCGACATTTCACGCCGGGAAACCCTGACTCAAAATCATAGTCACGGTGTTAGAATTTGAACGATGTGATTCTGCGCTTTAAGGGTAAAACTTGCACCCGACTTGTAACCCGGATGAAAACTTTTGGATTTTATGAGACGACAAGAGAAGACATCGAAATGCGGATAATAACCAATGAAATCAATGGCTCTGCAATGGTTGCAAAAGGAAAATAAAAGCTGCTAAAAATAGCTAAAATCGGTGTTTTTGAATTAAAAGGGCACTGCTCTACCAACTGAGCTACCAACCCACAAAAACAATTATCCATCAACGCTGGTGCTTGAACCCCGCACCAACCCCGAAAGCTTTCGGGGCTGCTCTACCAACTGAGCTACCAACCCACCAAGGAACCGAAGATTATCATGTTAAAACAGCCGCGTTGCCATGCAAGGTTTTTTGAGGCGGTAAACCGGCTGATTTTTACAATTTGTCTTTTGCCGGACGCGGGTTAGATTCTTCTCATCAAAACCGCCACTTATGTAAAATTCTGGGGCGTGCGCGGCTCGATCCCGACGCCGGGACCGACAACCGTGCGCTATGGCGGGAACACGACGTGCGTCGAAGTCCGCGCCGGCGGAGAAATAATCCTCCTCGATGCCGGGTCGGGGCTGCGGTCGGTGGGCCGTTCGTTGCTGGCGGAATTCAAGAACAAGCCGCTCAAGCTGACGATGCTGCTCACGCACACGCATTGGGATCACATTCAGGGCCTGCCGTTTTTCGGGCCGATTTATGATTCACGCTGCCGGCTGCGGATTTTGGGCCGCAAAGGCGCACGCAAAGGCCTGGTCAATGCCCTGACCGGCCAGATGGAAAGCTCCTACTTTCCCATTCCATTCCACAAACTGCCCAGCAACATCAAAATTGAGGAGCTCAAGGACTTCAACTTCAACATCGGCCCGGTGCGCGGACGGGCATTGCGCGCGAATCATCCCGGCCTGTGCGTTGGCTACCGGCTGGCCTGGCACGATCGGTCGGTCGCCTTTTTTCCCGACGCCGAACCGCGCCACGGCGGTGACGACCCCGAAATGATCGAATTCGTCCGCAACGTGGACGTGCTCATTCTCGATTCGCAATACGATTCCGCCGAATACCGGCAGCACGCCGGCTGGGGGCACGGTTGTGTGGACGATTCGGTGACGCTCGCGTTGCATGCCGGGGTCAAACAGCTTTGTTTGTTTCATCACGACCCCGACCACGACGACAAGCGGATTGACGGCCTGGTCCAGCACGCGCGCCGGCTCGTGGCGAAGCAGAAGGGAAAATTGCGCGTGGACGCCGCGCGCGAAGGGATGACGATCAATCTGGCCGAAAAATCCGGGCGCTGACTTGGCAGTGAAGCGCGGCTGTGTGCAAGCACCAGCCGCAGCACGTTGAAAGCTGTGCGGCACCGGGCAATTTGGACAGGCTAAGTTTTGCGAAGCTACTGCGGCTGGTCTTCGACACAGCCGCGCTCCGGGGCAGTTCGCGAATGCGCCTGCGGGGAATTCAGTTTCAAAAGTGTGCTGGACAGAAACTTGAATGCGAAACACACTCACGACCGTGAAACAGGATCGGCCGCAAGGCAGGCCGCCCACATTATCTGTTACGCAACATTAAGCGTTTTATGCCACGCATTGCGATTGACATTCTTTTGTTGCCATTAGGTATCGCATTATACTCAAGCGGCCTATTGCTTTGGCCGGTTCGGCGTTGGTTACGCCGCAAACACAAACCACGCGGCAAGGCTCTCGGTGTTGTTTTTCTAGCTCAAATTGTCGTCTTTGCCGCAATTGTAGCTCTTGAAATTTTAGACCCAAAACTTTGGCAGGAAGGATACGGATGGGCAGCATCTTTGGTCGAGTTCAACATTTTTTTCACGATTATCGGCATTTTCGCATGGATTCGTGATTCACGTCACGAGCGGGAGTTGGAAGTGAGCCATGCTGCCTGACAAAAGGATAAGCTGCAAATTATCTTCGCTCATTTCGCGCGACGCCTTTTATTTTTAGGAGACGCGGTAACGAGACTCAAATCAATCAAATCGGTTTTTCCCCATAGTTGATGGCCATCGCGCCGCCGGGGAAATTGATGACGCGCACATTCACCAGCTTCAGTTCGCGCATTTTGCCGCCATCTTCCATTCTCTATTCTCCATCCTCGTGTTCCGCTTCAACCCTGTCCCAGCTTCTTTGATTTTTCCGTTGCGGCGCGGACGGCGCTCATCACGGTGCCGCGCAGCTTGCCCTTTTCCAGTTCATGCAGGCCTTCAATGGTCGTGCCGCCGGGGCTGGTGACCTGGTCCTTGAGCGCGCCGGGATGCTGGCCGGTTTCCAAAACCATCTTGGCCGCGCCCAAAACCGTCTGCGCCGCCAGCTTCGTCGCAATGTCACGCGGCAAACCCGCCGCCACGCCGCCGTCGCTCAACGCCTCGATGAATTGATAAACATAGGCCGGGCCGCTGCCGCTCAATCCGGTCACGGCGTCAAGCAATGATTCCTTCACCGGAAACGCGATGCCCACGGCGGAAAGCAGTTTCTTCGCCAGTTCGCCGTCCGACGCCGTCGCGGATTTGCCGAGCGCAAACGCCGTCGCCGCCTCGCCCACGAGCGCAGGCGTGTTGGGCATCACTCGAATGACGCGCGTGCCGGCGGGCAGCGCCGCTTCCATTTTGGCGAGTGTCACGCCGGCGGCGATGGAAATTAGCAAATGCCCGTTCGTGAAAAGGCCGCGCTGTTCGGCCAGCACACCGGCGACCTGGTCGGGTTTCACGGCTAAAATCAGGACGTTGGCGAATTTCAAAACGTCGGAGTTGGACGCGGTGGTTTTGGCGCCGGTTTCCCTGGTGAAGGCGGCGCGCGCCGCCTCGGACAAATCGCCGGCGATGATTTTTTCCGGGGAGGACAATTTTCGCGCGGACGAAGCCGCGCGCCAGGGCGGTGGCCATTTTGCCCGCGCCGAGAAAGCCGATGGTGAGTTTGGTTGCCATGGAAATTGTGTAGCAGGCCGGTTGGTCCGGCGAAAGCGAAAACGCGCCGGCAAATTCGCGGCTTGAAATCGCGCCGGTTGAATCTATGCTTAATACAGGCGCCGGGTTCGCGGTGAATTCGGCGCGGAAGTTGAATTTTTGAACAATGTCAGGCCACCGTCGCACATGGGACACGCTTGAAGCGATGCGCCAGGCCGCCCAGGAAGGCGACCCGCAGGCGCAGTGTTATCTCGGCGTTTGTTACCAAAACGGCCAGGGCGTGACGCAGGATTATCAGGATGCGGTGAAATGGTTCCGGCGCTCGGCGGAACAGGGCGATCCGGTGGCGCAATGCTATCTTGGCGTGTGCTATCTGAACGGCGCGGGCGTGCCGCAGGAATTCGGCGAGGCGGCCAAATGGCTGCGCGAAGCGGCGGAACAAAACGACCCGGCCGCGCAGTTCAATCTCGGCATGCTTTACGAGACCGGCCAGGGGGTGCCGCAAAATTACGTCGAAGCGGTGAAATGGTATCGCGAATCGGCGGAGCGCGGTTATCCGGCGGCGCAGTTCAACCTGGGCGTTTTTTACGAAACCGGGCAGGTCGTGCCGCAAAATTTCGCGCTGGCCGTCAAATGGTATCTCGCCGCCGCCGAGCAGGAATGCGCGCCCGCCCAGTGCAATCTCGGCCTTTGCTACCAAACCGGCCGCGGCGTGGAGCAAAACAATTCGGAAGCCGTAAAGTGGTTCATCCGCGCCGCGCGGCAGGGCGACAAAACCGCGCAACACAACCTGGGTCTGCATTACGCGGCGCAGGAAATTGCCGAAACCGCCAAAGCCGCCGAGACGACGGCTGAGGAATCGCCGCAATAAAAATCAGCGCGCGAGTTCCGCAAGTTTTCCGGCGGCCTTGCCGGAATCAATTGTTTCCGCCGCCAGCTCCCAGCCCGCCGCCAGCGACTTCGTTTTGTCCGCGACGAACAGCGCGGCGGCGGCATTGAGCAGAACCGCGTCGCGCTTCGGCCCGCGTTCCTCGCCGCGCAGGATGCGGCGGATGATGCCGGCGTTCACATCGCGGTCGCCGCCGCGGAGATCCGCCAGCGTGGCCGGTTGCAGGGGAAACAGCTCGGGCGACAGCGTTGAGCCAGCCACCGCATGTTCCTGATAAAACTCGGCAATGGTGGTCGGCCCCAGCGGCGACAGTTCATCGAGATGCCGGAGGGTCCCGGCTTCATCCCGCACCGCGCCGCAAACCACCATGGCGCGGCGGACACCGAGCGACTGGAGGACGCGGGCAAGCGGTTCGCAAAGTTCCGGGCGCGGCACCCCCACCAGCATCGCGGTGGGCCGGGCCGGGTTCAGCAGCGGGCCCAGGAAGTTGAAGATCGTGGTCTGGCCGCGTTCCGCGCAAAGCTTGCGCGCGGGGATGATATGCCGGAACGCCGGATGATATTTGGGCGCGAAGAAGTAAGCGAAGCCGTGCCGGCGAAGCGAATGGGCGGCGTCTTCCGGACCCAGATCAAAAGGAATCCCCAGCGCTTCCATGACATCCGCGCTGCCGATGGGCGAGGTGCTGGCGCGGTTGCCATGCTTGGCGACCAGCACCCCCGCCGCCGCCGCCACCAGCGCGACGGTCGTGGAGATGTTAAAGGTGCTCAGGCGGTCGCCGCCGGTGCCGACGACGTTGAGGATTTCGCACGTGCGGTTTTCGGCATCGAGCGGCGGGGCAATGGATTTGTCGCGGAGGGCGCGGGCAAAGGCGGCGATTTCGCCGGTGGTTTCGCCTTTTTTCGCCAGCGCGGCCAGGAAATCGGCCTTGACGGCGGCCGGAACTTTTTCGTCGGCAAGTTGTTCCACCGCCTGGCGGACCTCTCCGTCGTTGAGCGATTGCGCCGCGCCGAGTTGTTGGGTGAGCTTTTCGAGCACGGGGGGATATTAAGCTTTGGCGCGGCCGGCTCAAACCGAAAGTGTGCGGATGAAAGCATGGACAGTTGCGCAGAATTGCGTAACTTATCAGCCGCTGCCGCTGTCTCAACTGGGAGCGGCGAATGAATCAAATTTATGGCGGACAATCAAAGCAGAAGCTGGATTAAGTGGATAATTGTTATTTTCACCGTTGTGGCGGTGATCGTTGGCGGCGTCTGGTATTTCAAAAGCGGCAAAAGCGACGCGCCGGATTACCAGACGGCCCCGGTCGCCCGGGGAGATTTGACCCAGGTGGTGACAGCGACGGGCACGCTCAATCCGGTGGTGAACGTGACGGTGGGCAGCCAGGTTTCCGGCCGCATCAGCAAATTGTACGTGGATTTCAATTCGGTGGTGAAGTCGAATGAAGTCATCGCGGAGATTGACCCCTCGACTTATCAGGCGGCGGTCGAACAGGCTGACGCCGATCTCGCCAACGCGAAGGCGAATCTGGAATTGCAGCAGGTGGAGGCGAATCGCACCAGCGACCTGTTCACCAACAAATTGGTTTCCGGCTCCGATTACGACACCGCCATCGCCACATTGCACGAAGCCGAGGCGACGGTGAAAATCAAAAAGGCCTCGCTCGACAATGCGCTGGTAAATCTCAACTATTGCAAAATTGTTTCCCCGGTGGACGGCATCGTGATTTCGCGCGCGATAGACCTCGGACAAACGGTGGCGTCCAGTTTCAACACGCCGACGCTGTTCCAGATCGCCAATGACCTGACCAAAATGGAGATTGACTCGAGCGTGGCGGAGGCGGATGTCGGCGGCGTGGTGGAAGGCCAAAGCGTGGACTTCACGGTGGACGCGTATCCGTATCGCTCATTTTACGGCACCGTCGTACAAGTCCGCAATGCACCGACCAACGCCAACAATGTCGTCACTTACGATTGTGTCATCAGTGTGACCAATTCCGATTACAAATTAAAACCCGGCATGACGGCGAACATCACCTTCATCATTGCCCAGCGGGAAAATGTGTTGAACATCCCCAATGCCGCCCTGCATTTTCGTCCGCCGGATTCCACCTTGGTGGGAACCAATTCTGCCGCGACCCCGACGGCCACAAATGGCGTCAGTTTCGCCGGCACGTCCGGAGGGCCGGGCCATCACAGCGGCCACGCGCGCGGCGAACGCCCGCTTTTTCATACGATATATGTGCTTTCAGGCGCGGGTGAGAAGGCGAAGCTGCAGGCGGTGCAGATCAAGACTGGCATCAGCGACGGCATTTCGACCGAAGTGCTTTCGGGGCTGGACGAGGGCGCGCAGGTTGTGACCGGCGTGGTTTTAACCGGCTCACAGGCCGCCAAGGCGGCAGCAAACCCGCCTGGCGGCGGCTTCCCCAGAATGCGTTGATCCGATTTGCCGTGCAGACCAATCACGTCATCAAGCTTGCGGATATCCACAAGGTGTATCACACCGGCGAAGTGGACGTCCACGCGGTACGTGGAATTTCGCTGGAGGTTTTCCCGGGTGAATTCGTGGCGCTCATGGGCGCGAGCGGCTCCGGCAAAAGCACGCTGATGAACATGATCGGCGCGCTCGACCGTCCGAGCGGCGGCAATTATCTGCTTGATGGCATTGACGTTTCCACGCTCGACCGCGATGCGCTGGCGGATGTCCGCAACGAAAAAATCGGCTTTGTCTTCCAGGGTTTCAACCTGCTTTCGCGCACCTCGGCTCTGGAAAATGTCGAGATGCCCATGCTTTATAACCGGCATCGCATCCCGGCGCACGAGCAGCGCGAACGCGCTCAGCATGCGCTTGAACTGGTTGGTCTCGGCCCGCGCGCCGACCACCACCCCAACCAGCTTTCCGGCGGCCAGCAGCAACGCGTCGCCATCGCCCGCGCGCTCGTGAACCGGCCCTCCTTGCTGCTCGCCGACGAGCCGACCGGGAATCTCGACAGCCAGACGAGCATCGAAATCATGGGCGTGTTCCAAAAGCTCAATGATCAGGGCATCACCATCGTCATGGTCACCCACGAGCTGGATGTGGCGCGTTTCACCAAGCGCATGGTCATCCTGCGCGACGGGAAAATTGTCACCGACGAAAAAGTTGCCGATCGGTTGAACGCGGAAGAGGAACTGAACCGCTTGAAGCAAGCGCAACAGGCGGTCAAACTCGCATGAGAATCTTCGCTTCATTAAGAATTGCCGGACGGGCGCTGCTCCGCAACAAAATGCGGTCGTTGCTGACGATGCTCGGCATCATCATCGGCGTCGGTGCCGTGATCGGCTCGGTAAGCCTGACTTCCGGCGCCACCAAACAGGTCGAAGACCAGGTCAGCAGCCTGGGGGAAAGCGTGATCACGGTTTTTTCCGGCAATTTCACCAGCGGCGCCATGCGCGGCGGCTGGGGCAGTGCGCCGACGCTGACGGTGGGCGACGCGTTGGCGATTGGCGGGTTGAAAAACGTTGTGGCCGTCAGCCCCGAAGTGCGCGACCGCGCCCAAGTGCTCGCCAACGGCCTTAACTGGAACACGCAGGTGATGGGTGAATCGCCGGAGTATCCGCAAATCCGCAACTGGGGCATTGCCAAAGGGGCGATGTTTTCCGACCAGGACGTGCGCAGTCTCGCCAAAACCGCCGTTATTGGCCAGACCGTGGCTGACGAACTGTTCCCCAACGAAAATCCCGTCGGCCAGACCATCCGCATTCGGAACCTTCCTTTTCTTATCGTCGGCGTGCTGGCCCCCAAGGGCTTTAATCTGTTTGGGCAGGACCAAGACGACACGGTTGTCGTCCCTTACACCAGCCACATGCATCGCATTACCACCCGCATATTTTTGAATGACATTCTGGTGGAAGCCGCCAATGACAAGGCGATCAACGGCGTGCAAAATGACATCACGGATTTGCTGCTGATGCGTCACCGGAGCAAGGAACAGGATTTCACCGTGCGCAATCAATTGGAATTGATGCAAATGCGCACGGCCGCTTCGCGTCTGATGGGGTCTTTGCTCGCGGGTGTCGCCGCCGTCTCGCTCGTGGTCGGCGGCATCGGCATCATGAACATCATGCTGGTCAGCGTCACGGAGCGGACCCGCGAAATTGGCATCCGCATGGCCGTGGGCGCGCGCGCGGCGGACATCCTCGTGCAATTTTTGATTGAGGCGGTCACGTTGAGTGCGATTGGCGGATCCATCGGCATCATCGGAGGCGTTGGTTTTTCAGAAACGGTCGCGTACTTTAAGGATATGCCCACGGTCACGCCTGTGGCTTGGATCGCCATTGCGTTTATTTCCAGCGCCATCATCGGCATCATCTCCGGCTTTTACCCCGCCTGGAAGGCATCGAAGCTCGACCCCATTGACGCCTTGCGTTACGAATAACTTGTGACCGCTGAAGTTCTGTCCACGCATACGCCCGCGCTGTTCGCCGCCGCCGTGAGCCGCGCGGCGGAATTGCTGCGCGCGGGCGAAGTCGTGGCACTGCCGACGGAAACGGTTTATGGTCTGGCCGCAAACGCACTGGACGAAAACGCCGTTGCGAAGATTTTCCAGATCAAAGGCCGTCCGGCGAAAAACCCGATCATCGTCCACGTCACAGGCGCTGAAATGGCCAGACGTTGCGTGGCCAGTTGGCCGGCCGGCGCCAGCAGACTCGCCAGGGCATTTTGGCCGGGACCCTTGACCCTGGTTCTGCCGCGCGCGAAGGAAATTCCCGGCATCGTCACGGCCGGCGGCGCGACGGTCGGAGTGCGCTGGCCCAGCCATCCGTTGATTCAAGCCGTGATTCGCGAGTGTGGTTTTCCACTCGCGGCCCCCAGCGCGAATGTGTCCAGCCGCGTTTCGCCGACCAACGCCGGACACGTGCGCCGGCAACTCGGCGACAGAATTTCCCTGATCGTGGATGGCGGCCAGTCCCAGATCGGCATCGAATCCACCGTGCTCGATTTGTCCGTCACCCCGCCGCAAATTCTGCGGCCGGGAATGATTCATGTGGAATCACTCGCGGCAGTGGTGGAAAACATCCGAAATCCGAAACCCGAAATCCGAAATCCGAAATTGAAGAGTCCGGGTTTGCTGGCGAAACATTATGCGCCCAAGGCAAAATTGGTGGTCTTGAACTGGCGTGACGATGCCGATTTGAACTCTCAACTCTCATCCCTCAACCCTCAACTTTTGGATTGCCACGTCATCGCTCACACGCACATTCCCTCCGGCGAAAATTTTGCGCGGGTGAGTGTCATCCCGCATGACGCGGAGGCGTTTGCGCGGGCGATTTACGCCGAGCTGCATCGCTGTGACGAGGCGGACGCGGACTTGATTGTCATCGAAGCCCCGCCGGAATCGCCGGAGTGGTCGGGCATTGCCGACCGGTTGCGGCGGGCATCGGCGTAGTCTTATTGTGTGGTTCACCAGCGCACCCGGTCCGTGAGGAACAAGCGTTCGGGCAGGAAGCCGGTCGGCGCGGTGCGGAGCGGGAAACCCGTCGGAATTTGATTTTGAAACGCTCCCAGAACGAAGCTGCCCCAACTGCGTCCGCTGGGGAGCACCCAATCGGACAGGAACTTGCCATCCGTGGTCAGGGAGGTGAGGTAAAGCCCCTGCACCGCCTTTAAATTGTCATTGATGGCAAAGAAATCTTCCTGCGCGTTCAGTGTCAGCCAGACGCACTGGCGCTGGCCATACCACGCGACCGCGCACGGCACATCACTCATCATCAATTCATTTTCCCTCATCCAGCCCGCCGTTTGCTGGATTTCCGGCGGAAAATAGGGCGGATAAACCACCGGCGACGCCTTGGGCGACAGGAACGTAAAAATCATCGGCAAACACGAAAGCACCGCAAACCCCGCGATGACAGCGTAGCGCAACTGCGGCACCGGCAGTTTCATTTGTCCCAGGAACGTGAAGAAAAAACTCACACCATAGCAGAATACCAGCGGGACGAGCAGCACGAGCAGGTTTTCGGAATTCACCTCCGGTGATTCATCCGTAAGTTGTGTCCGCCCCAAGGCCTGGACAACAATAAACATGCCCAGACACATGAGCAAAAAATAACGCATTCGCCGCACAGCCATTCCGCGAAACCCCAGCAGCAAACCCGCCAGAAACAGCATGCTCGCCCAACTGCCGCCCAGTTTCGGCAGCCCGTCCACCAAAATGTCGTGCGCATTCGTGATTAATTTTTGCACATACACCTTGAACCACAATATGTGCGTCAAATCGGGATGCACCGATCGTTCCAGTTGGAAGCGCGGAAACGAACCTGCCCCTTCAGCAAACGCATAACCCGCCGTGCCAAACAACGTACCGCTGACCGTGTAATTGCGGATTAACCACGGTGTCAACACAATCACAAATGCGCCCAACGCCGCCAGCGTGTGCCCTGTCCGCCGCGGTCCGCTGAAGAAGAACAAAAACAACGCGACGGGAATGATCGTCCAGCCGAACGCATACCGGGTCAACGCCCCCGCTCCCGCCAACACGCCGGCCCCCAAGGCCAGCCCCAGCAGCCGGTTCGCGCGCGGTTGAGGTTCGCGTCCCATTTCTTCGATTCGCAGAACGCACCACACCAGTCCCAGAAAAATCACAAGCAACAACATCGTGGACAGTCCCGATACGCTAAACCGCCAGAGCAATTCACAACCCAGGGTCAAAAGCGCCGACAACCAGGCCACGTTCGCGTCAAATAATCTTCGCGCCAGAAGAAATGTCAGCGCCACAACCGCCAGCAAAAGAATCTCGTTGAACACCGCAATTTGAAAATCCGGCTGATAACGCCAGAATTGATTGTTGTTGCTCCAGAAAGGTTTCTTGATCTCAACCGGGTAGTGAAAGGGCAGCACTTTCATCAGTCCGGCCAGCACGACCGGATACACCGGCGGATTCGCCAGATCCGGATGGAGGGTGTATTTGATGCGTGCGAAATCCGCATTGGTGGCCGCCAGCCCCGCGACATGGTTGGCCTCGTTGTGTCTCTGCACAAGGTAAAGACTGAAGGGCCGGATAAACAATGTGGTATAACCCCTGCCCTCCGCGAGGTTGCGGGCCAGTTGCGCCGAGTCCATCGCTTCCAGCGTGCTGAAATTCCGATAGGAGCGCAAATTGTAAACCAGTGCCAGGCCCATGACGGCCAGGCCTACCAGGAAAAGCCGCCAATAACGCGACCCGGTACCCACCTCCGACATGTGGATCAATTTCTGAATCAACTCAGTCAGTGGCATAGGTCAAAATCCTTCCAAATGGTACAGGTGCAATTTACGATGAAACGTTCGCCGGCTCATGCCAATCTTTTTCGCCGCCAGTGTGCGGTTGCCATCCGTTTCTTTCAAGGCGCGAATGATTAATTGTTTCTCCGCTTCCCTTACCGTCAAATCATTTCGCGCCAGCGCCGGCGCCAGGCCGCCGGATGACCCGCCTGCCCGCACCGGCGGCGGCAGATCGCGCGCCGAGATTTTCTCCCCGCGGCACAGCACCACCGCGTGTTCGATGGCCGTGCGCAGCTCGCGCACGTTGCCCGGCCACGAATAATGCATCAGCCATTCGAGCGCGTCGGCCGTGAAATCGTTCAACGGCTTGCCGTTCTCGTGCGCAAACTCGCGCAGAAATTTTTGCGCCAGCAGCGGGATGTCACCCGCCCGCTCGCGCAGCGGCGGCAATGAAATTTCCACCACGCGCAACCGGAAAAACAAGTCCTCGCGGAACGCGCCGGCCTTGACCCGGTCCTCCAGATTTTTGTTGGTGGCAGCAATCAACCGCACGTCGGCGGTCAGGGTTTTGTTTGACCCGACGCGTTCAAATGTCCGCTCGCCAAGAAAACGCAGCAGCTTCACTTGCAGCGTCGCGTCAATTTCGCCGATTTCATCCAGAAACAGCGTGCCGCCCTGCGCCTGCTCGAACCGGCCGATGCGCCGCTCGTGCGCGCCGGTGAACGCGCCCTTTTCGTGGCCGAACAATTCGCTTTCCAGCAGCGTCGGCGCGAGCGCGGCGCAATGCACCGTCACCAGCGGCTGTTTCGCGCGCGGGCTGAGCTGGTGAATCGCCTTCGCCACCAGTTCCTTGCCCGTGCCGCTTTCGCCCGCCAGCAACACCGTCGCGCGCGTGGGCGCCACCTGCCGGACAATTTCAAAAACCTCCCGCATCACCGGGGATTCGCCCACCATGTTTTCCAGGCCGAACTTCGAATCGAGCTGCTGGCGCAGGGAAACATTTTCGACTTCGAGATTTCGCCGCTGCAACGACCGGGCGATGCGCATTTCCAATTCGTCAATTTGCAGCCGCCCCTTGGCAATGTAATCGTCCGCGCCGCGCTTCATCGCGTCCACCGCCAGCTCTTCCGAGCCGTAGGCCGTCATCAAAATGCAGACCGGCGGCCGGGACAGCGACTTGGCGCGCGCGATGAGCTTCAGGCCGTCCTCGTTCGGCAGGCGAAAATCTGTGAGCAACACGTCAAAGTTGTCACGCTCGAGCAGTTCCGTTGCCGCCTTCGCGCTTTCGGCCACGTAAACGTCGTAACGATCCTCCAGCGCCGCGCGCAGGCCGTCGCGGGTCGGCTTCTCGTCGTCCACAATCAATAATGTCGGCTTCTCGGTCACAAATTTCAAAGTTGTTCGTCGGCGGTTTTCTCCTCCAACAAACGCGGTTTGCGCTCATGCCCGGGCAGCCAGATGCGGAACGTCGTCCCCCGGCCGACATGGCTTTCCAGTTCAATCCGGCCGTCGTGCGCGCGAACAATGCGCTGCACGATCATCAGGCCAAGACCGCTGCCTTTTTTTTGGTCGTGAAAAACGGCTCGAAGATGCGGTTGATTTGTTCCTGCGGAATGCCGCCGCCCGTGTCCGCGACGCTCACCCAGACGCCGTCCGCGCCTTCGCCGGTCTGCAACGTCAGTGTGCCGCCCTTGGTCATCGCATGCATCGCGTTTTTGACGAGGTTCACCAAAACCTGCTGCAGTTGCGTGGAATCAATCGGCGTGGCGGTCAACTGGCGCGCCAACCGGGTTTTCACCGTGAGGCTGCGATTGTCGAGTTCGGGCTGCAGCAATTCGATTGTTTTTTCCACCACGACATTGAGCGACACCACTTTCAGTTGCAACGGCGCGGGACGGATGGCTTGCAAAAATTGCGTGACGATGTAGTCCAGCCGGTTGATCTCGCCTTTGGCCACATTGAGATATTGCTCCAGCTTCAGGGAAATGTCCGCCGTCTCCGCTTCGGCGAACAGGATTTGCGAACGCGGTCGCGAACCCAATTTGGGTTTCGTGGCGTTCGTCCGGAGTTTTTTCAACTCGCGCTCCATGAGCTGCAAATGAATGTGCAGCGCGTTGAGCGGATTGCCGATTTCGTGCGCGACACTGGCGGCGAGCAGCGTGAGGGCCTGCACCCGCTCGCTTTCAATGGCTTCAAAGGTCTTCTGCCGCGCCTCGGTGGCGTCGTGCAAAATAAGCGCCACCCCGGAGCTGCCGGCAGCCTCGCCGTCTAGCGGCGCGGCATAGAGTCGCAAAAAACGCGGACGCGGATAATGCACCTCAAATTCATGGCGGGCGACGCGCTCGCCCCCCGCAACATCGGTCTTGGAAATTTTTTCCCAATCCACTTCCGGCAGCCAGGTGGTGATGTGTTCTCCCTCAACGCCGGGTTGCAAACCAATCAGGCGCGTCACAGCCTGGTTGAAGTAAATGATGCGGCCCTGTTCATCCACCACCAGCACGCCGTCTTCAATCGTGTTGAACAGCGTTTCGAGGAAGCTGCGCTCGCGCGCCAGCCGCTGGACGACCGTTTGCAGACCTTCCGCGTCCAGCCGCCCGATGCGGCCTAGCACTTTGTCGAGAAAACTGGATTTGGGCGCTGCCATTGATCAAAACCGATGTTTCAGAGTGACATTTTGGCGCAACCAAGAGGTTTGTCAAATCAAAAACGGGCTTTGTGGCACAATTGAAATTCAAAACTGGGAGGGACGCCGTGTCGGCGTCCCTGAATTCACGCTTAGGAGATTTGGGCCGGCGACACGCCGTCTCTCCCAACAAATTCGCGCTTCACTTTCCTTCCGCCGTCAGCGACAGGAAAATTTCTTCGAGCTGGCCGGAACTGCCGCTTTGGCGGCGGAGTTCATCGCGGTTGCCCACCGCAATCAATCGCCCGTTGTGAATGATGCCGATGCGGTCCGCCATTTCCTCGGCCACGCTCAACTGGTGCGTGGAGACGAGCACGGTCATGCCCTGGCGCGAGCGTTCCTTCAACACGTCCTTCACCACGCGGGCGTGCTGCGGATCCAGGCCGACCATCGGCTCGTCAATCACAAACACCTCCGGGTCGTGCAGCAGCGCGGACACGATGGCCACGCGCTGGCGCGTGCCGTGCGAGAGGCTTTCAATCGGGAGATTCACAAACTCGGCCAGATGAAAACGCGCGATCAATTCCTCCGCGCCGGTTTCGATGCGCGCGTCGGGCACTTGAAACAACTGGCCGGTAAAGCGGAAAAATTCCCACGGGGAAAGTTTGTCGTAAAGAAACGGAAAATCCGGCACGTAGGCAATGCGGCGGCGCGCCTCCAACGGCTGCGTCTGCACGTCGAAACCGCACACCCGCGCGCTGCCGGCAGTCGGTTTCATCAAACCCGCAAGCAGTTTCAGCGTGGTCGTTTTGCCGGCGGCGTTCGGCCCCAGCATGGCGAAGAATTCTCCGCGCGGTATGGTCAGCGTCACGTCGTTGACCGCGATGAGATCGCCGAATTTCTTGGAGAGATGGATGAGTTCGATCACGATTTACCCCATTGATCAATTGTGGCGGTGATGCCGCCGGGCAGTTCGACGCGCAAAATTTCACCGAGGGTGCTGACGTCAATGACCACCGGCTGGTCCAGCACGCGTGTTTCCAGACGGTAGGCCGACACCGGCTCGCGGCCCAGCATCAGCCGTTCGAGATGCGCCTCCCAGCGGAGATTTCCGGCCAGCGCGGCCGGCGTTGGCGAAACGGCGGGCCATGCCAGACCGCCCAGCGGCCCGTCCCCGAAATTTCCGGCCAGCACGTTGAGCAACTTGTTGGGGTTTTGCAAATCGGCAAAGGTGAAATCGTGTTCGATGACCGCGCCGTCGGAGGTGATTTTTAAATGGACGGTCTGGTCGGTGGCGACGGAATGAATTTCAACCACGGCAAGGTGCGAGGACAATTTCAGATTCAATTCGCGCCACGCTCGGGCGGATGAAAACTGCAGGCGGCCTGTGAAATTGAGCCGGTTCGTGAATTCGCCGAGGCTGACATTGCCGTCAAGCCGGATCTGGTATCCCGCGCGGGCGACCATGCCTTCCGTTGGCAGTTTGTCTTCATCGAGCGCGGCCAGGGCCTGTCCGACACTGGTGGAAAACTGGCAAAAGCCGGTTTTTTGCCCGTCTTGATAAACGGTCAGCGACGAGGCGTCCGGCGCGGTCAGAATTTTCCGCCACACCAGCTCCGCCGGCACGGAAACACCGGTGCCATGCGAACCGTATTCCGCGCGCCACAACAGCGCGTTCATCGCGATCCAAAATGCCGTGATGGAAAGAAATGTGAGACGCGAAATCATGCGGGCCAATCACGGCAACGGAAGGTTCAGGACCTGTCCGGTATGAATCCGGCTCAGGTTCACGCCTGGATTCGCCGCCTGCAATGCAGTGAGTTTCACGCTGAATTTGCGCGTGATGCTCATCGCCGTTTCGCCCGCGACAACCGTGTGGGTGCGTGGCCTGGTAACGGCTGGTTTAGAGCCGGTGGGGCGATCCTGGCCGGCAACGGCCGACGATGAGGCGGAAACATTTTGACCCGATTGGATCGGGATTGGGTTTGCGGCAGGCTCCAGCGCGTTATAAACCGGCGTTGGGGTCGCGTTGGTTTTGGCCGCCGCCAGTTGGCTGGCATAATAGGCGCGCCATTTGCCCACTTCGTCCTGCAACTGCCGGTTTTGCTCGGAAAGTTTTTCCAACTGTTGCTGGGCGGCGGGCGCGCTCGGCAGCGGCAATACGTCCGCCGCCAGTTGCTGTTTGCAGCGGTAAATGCGCTGTTTGATGACATCCGCGTTGTCGGCGTTCGGGCTCAACTTCAAATACTGCTGGTAATGAAAAATCGCCGCCGCGGGATCGGACGCTTTTTCGTCATCCAGCCAGCCGAGTTCAAAATGTGCCGCCGCGGAATGTGGATTCGCCTCCAGCGATTGTTCGAACGCCTCGATCGCGCCCTGATAATCCATGGCGTTGACGCGGCCCTTGCCCAGAACGAAATGCGGCTCCTTTTCCTCGCTCAACTGGCCTCCCCCCGGCGGCGCGCAACCGCTCAACGCGAGCGCAAGCCATACGACGCACGCGCCGCTCATCAACCGGATACAAAATGACATGGCTTGAACCTAAACAAACCGGCCCGCTTGCGCAATCGCGCGCTGCAAAACCGGCTTGAGATTCGGCGGCGCGCGGGCCAACTTAATGCCGGTTGCGCGCGTGGCGGAATGGCAGACGCGCCAGACTTAGGATCTGGTTCCGAAAGGATTGGAGGTTCAAGTCCTCTCGCGCGCACCATTCCACCATTCGAGGAGGCGACAACAACCATGACGAATCCAGCAAAAAGACGGATGCCAACCGCCGCGATGGTCTTTTAACAAAAGATTTATTTCCGCGGTTCGCTCATGGCAAAACGTGGGCCGGGGTGACGGTGTTGCTGAGCGAACAGGTCGGAACATCGCCAACTTTTTTGATGCTGTAAACACCGCCTTTCGGACAGGATGGAATTTTGCCGTTTTTGTCGAGCTTGATGTAGGGCGTCAGGTCGTCGGGAAAGTTAATGGTTGCACCATTGGTCTTGCCTTTTTCCAGAGCGAATTGCTGGACCGCGCCGTCAATTTGACGAAGATTGTTGAGACAGGCATTTGCCGCGCTGACGTATCGTGTCCGTGCAAAATTGGGAAAGCCAACAACAACAATAAATCCAGCGCAAAGACAAAAGTTTATAGCAAACAGGAATCGAACTGTTCGTGACATCGGTGAGATTCGCCGCGTAATAAAAAAGCACCCAATGCCGGCCAACCAAAAGCTGCCCATGGCCAAAGGCAGGTCCGATAAATAGTTCCATCTATAACAGTCAAATACGAACAAGCCCAAAGAAAAGGCCACAACAAGACAACCAATCCCGAAAATGAATTTGATGATTCGCATTTAATCAATCCAACACCGACCGCCAATTCCGTTGAGGTACTCTACCTTCTCCGTCCGCCGGGGGCGAAGTGGTAGCCGCCGCGGATGCGCCCGCCGCGCACTTTGCCGGGGAAACCGCCCTGCGGCTGGCCGGGTTTGGACTCCTCGAACACCGCGGTGTAGCGGTAGTCGAAATTCTCCAGCTTCACCCGCGGGATTTTCTGGCTGATGAACCGTTCGATGGCAAACACGTGGCCCGCGTCCTCGGCTACCATGATGGTGAAGGCGTCGCCGTGCGCTTCCGCGCGGCCCGTGCGCCCGATGCGATGGATGTAATCCTCCGGATGCTGCGGCACGTCGTAGTTGATGACGTGGCTCACGTCCGCGATGTCCAGTCCGCGCGCGGCGATGTCCGTCGCCACCAGCACTTCATACTTGCCGGAGCGGAAGCCCTCCAACGCCTGTTCGCGTTCCCGCTGCGTTCGGTTGGAATGCAGCACGGCCACGGCGTGATTGTTGCGCTTGAGCAGGCCCGAAATGCGGTCGGCCCCGTGCTTCGTCCGGCAGAAAATCAGCACCGAGTTGTAATTCACGCGCTTCAGCAGTTCGAGCAGCAGGTCGGATTTTTGCGAATCGGACACGGGATAAATGACGTGCTTCACCGTCTCGGCCGGGGTCCGGCGCGCGCCGATTTCAATCGTTTCAGGATTGTGCATCGCCCATTGGATGAGCGTTTCGATTTGCGGCGGAATGGTGGCGGAAAACAGCGAGGTGTGGCGCTGGCGCGGGCATTTTTCGACGATGCGGCGCACGTCGGGCAGAAATCCCATGTCCAGCATCCGGTCAGCCTCGTCGAGCACGAGAAATTGGACCTTGTCCAGCCGCACGGTGCCGCGTTCGAGATGATCGAGCAAACGGCCCGGCGTGGCGGCCAGCACGTCCACGCCCTCGCGCAAATCGTCCATCTGCCGGCCATAACCGACGCCGCCATAGACGACGGAAACCTTCAAATCGGTGAAGCGGGCGAAATCGCGGGTGGCGGTTTCCACCTGCGCGGCGAGTTCGCGCGTCGGTTCGAGGATGAGCGCGCGGGGACCGGGCGCGTGGCGTTCCAGCCGCGTGAGAATGGGCAGGGCGAACGCGGCGGTCTTGCCGGTGCCGGTCTGGGCGCTGCCGATGATGTCGCGGCCGCCCAGCACGAGCGGAATGCCGCGGAGCTGGATCGGCGTGGGCGTGATGTAACCCGCCGCGCGCACACCGTCGAGGACTAACGGAGAAAGGCCTAATTTGATGAAAGGCATGGATACAGGCTAACAGCCGGCAGGATTAAAGAAAGCCATGATTTCATCCGGAGGGGCGAGTTCCACGAGCCCCAAATTTGAAATCAAAACGCCAAAACGATTGGGGGCTCGCAGAGCTCGCCCCTCCGACTCATTACGTCGGCGTCGCGCCTTCGCCTGCCGCTGGTCCACTTGCGGGCACATCGGCGACGGGTTCGCTGGGCACGGGCGTTTCAGCCGGTGCTTCCGCAGCCGGTTCCGCCTCAACGGCCGGCTTCGGTTCGGACGCGGGAATTTCAGCTTCGGTCAAAACAGGAACCTCTTCCGCTGAACCAACTGCGGGGGTCGCGGTTTCGCCTTCCGCCGCCGGTTTTTCCCCGGCAGCTTTCTTTTCCGGTTTCGGCGGACGAGGCAGCGGTTTTTTGGCCGTGTCCATCCGGCCATCGGCGAATTCAAGGACGTGGCCCTGATGCACCAGCCAGTGCAAATCGGCAATGATGACGGTCTGTTCCGCCGTCGGCTCATCGGTCGCGGGCGGAATGTTTGGAGTTCCGCCTTCAGGCGGTTTTTCGGCACCGGCTGCCGGTGCAGCAGCAGCCTCACTCGCGTCGGGCGCGGGCGCGGGCGCGGCAGCCGGCGGTGCGGACGGTTTAATTTCAATGACCGTCGGTTTCTTGGGTGACGGCGCAAGCGCCTCGATCAATTGCCGGCGCGTGCATTTCGGATGCGTGTTGATGTGGCCGACGATGCGCTTGATGCTTTCCGAAACCGGCGTGGTTTCCAGGTCGAGAAATTGCGGGCGGGCGACGGAAACATGCGTGAAGGTCTTGTTGACCTTGAAGAAATGCAGGCCGTGCGTGGCGAACTGCCGGCTGAGGCCGGTGGCCAGTTGCAGCGGAAAATATTTCTGCCGTTCCCAATCGCTGCGCACGAGTTGCTGCAATTCCCGGCAGCGCAGGTTGCGGCTCAACACGCCGCCGACCGTGTGCGATTCCACCGGCTTGATGATGGTGTCCTTGTGGACGGCGCGGAAATGTTTCTCCACCTCCTCCCGGCTCGGGAGCTTGAGCGGCTCCGGCACGTTCAGGCAGGTGTATTCGGTCGTGAAACTTTGGTCCTCGACCCACTTTTTGACGACTTCCTCGTCCTTCACAATTTTCACGCGCGATTTGAAGGCGTCGAACGGCATCCGGGAGAACCGCTCGGCGTGCAGCTTGCGGAGCTGGTTCTGGTAATCGTGATGGTTCGGCGGGCCGAGAATCTTGCCGCTCATGCCGCATTGCGCCACAAAGGTGTATTTGCCCTTGGGCGGTTCGGTGGCCGTGCGTTCGGCTTGGTAAAAAGTGGCGAAATGAACCTTGAGCACGTGCGCGACGGCCTCGTCCTCGCTCAACCACGGCGTGTCGTCGAGCGCGCAGGCGAACAGCGGCTGTTTGACCGTGCCATCGGCATTTTTCTTCACCGCGAGCTGGACGGCGTAACGCTCCGGCTTCGCCAGGACGATTTGCGCAATCTGGAACAGCGGATACGCGCGGCCGGTCACCTTGATCTGGCGCGCGAGCGATTCGACGCCGTTTTCGTCCGGCAGAAACGTGACGGTGATTTCCGGCAATGGCGCGGGCGGCACAGGACGTTCCCGGCGTTCGCCCCGGTCATCGCGCTGGGAAAATCCTTTCTTGCGGTCGCCGAACTTTCCACCACCGGCACGGGGCGGACGGGGTCCGCGGCGCTCGCCGAACGAGTCCGGGCGCGGTCCACCGCGCCGGCCTTCGCGCGGGCGGTCCTCGCGGCTGGGCGGTTCGCCGGCAAACTTTGCGTACGGGTTGACGGCCGGTTTTCCCTGCGCCCAGGCGGGCAGGAAAAGCTTTTCCAGATCAATTTCGACTTCAGAAATGCTGCTCATGTAAAAATCAACGCCCCGTCACGCGGGGCCGAAAATCAATCATAGGATGGATTGGCGCGGTTTGGAAAGCAAGTGCTGCTTCGGGTGCCTTAATTTGGATTTTTAACGGGTGCAGGGCTTTACACCGCCGGATTTGGCACGAAATGGCCATGCGTGTACAAAAGTCACTTAACTGGCTGTGCATTGGTTAAAATTCCATATCCAGCCGCCACAAATTCATTGTTTGTTTCAAAGCTAGAAACTCTCCAAAACTGGTTTGTTTGCTGTGGAATTAAAAAAGTCTTTGGCCAAAACCCATTTACCGAAAGAACAATTCTTCCTTCAATAACCTCAATTGGCAGTTGCAGTTCATCTTTGCCAAGTCCCTCAATCTGCACAAATTTTAATTCGTTAAACGTCACATCGTTTGGGTTCCAAAAATTGGGCTGCTTTGTTGAATCAAAAATTAAATCAAAACAGATATTTGGGTCGTATATTGGATGCCTTGCTCCAATCCTTCCCACAAAAACCACCTGTCCCACAATCCCCATTTCTGCCAATCCTTCTTCTGAGTCGCTGTTGGAGTGTTTCCCAAAAACCAAAAGAACCGTTTCACTTTTATTCATTTCTACATTGCTGAATAATGGTTCGCTGTTTGGGCCGGTTTCGTGTAAATCACCAGCAAGCTTCATTTCACGGTTGCCGCTCAATCGCACGACTACACGGGCATATCCTGAAATTGATTTAATTGGCAGATTGCGAGTGTCTGCATTCTTGTTTGCGATTTCCATTTGTCGAATGTGCCAATCATCCCTCCAAGCAAAACCGACGGCGACAGCGATTTCGATTACTATTCCGACCATTACCCATATTTCGCCTCGCTTTTCTAATGCCTTAAGCAACCTAAAGCCCTTTATATCAGTTTTTTCATACCGCTTTTCATCTGTTGATACATATTCTTTCCAAAGTCCTATCAGGACAATTATCCCGCCTGCTGCTGCAATTCCAGCAATCCAAAACTCGGACTTCAGCCAAGATAATGAAGGTGAATCTATCATCAAAACAATTTATAATGTGATTTGGTTTGTTCCTTTGTCAATTTTCCCGTTGGTCGCGTTTGCACTTATGTTCGACATCCACCGAAATGGCCGAAAATAATTTTTGCAATGCGTGCAATTTTCAAATGGTTTTGGGTGTGTAAGTTAACTAGCAAACTTGGCGTTCCTTACAATCGCAGATTGCGAGTCCCAGGCTCGCCGCATCCCGCAGTTTTCAGCCGAAAGAAGCTTTCTTCAGCTTTTTACTTGGCAACAGGCGCGGCGTTGCGTTTCGCCATAATCGCCTCGACAATCTTTTTGGCCAGCGCGGGTTTTTCGGCCATCGCCTTCTGCGCGGCTTCCTTGCCCTGGCCGATCAGCTCGCCCTCGAATTGCAGCCACGCGCCTTTTTTGTCCGCCTGCAATTTAGCCGGTCATTAGAGACCGCAAATCAAGCGGCAACCGCGGCTTCGTGTTTCAACACCAGCAGTTCCGCGCGTTTCAATTCCGTCAACACCGCCGTTTTGCCGCTGGCATCGAGAAATTCCACCTCGAAGACATCGGGCGCGAACACTTCCACGACCGTGCCGACCTGTCCGGCGACCAGGCCTTCCGCAGGTTTGTCTTCCAGCAGGGCTACGACATCCAGCAATTTGACGGGCGCATTTTGCACTGCGATTTTATTTTTCCGCCGCAGCCGGTGCCGCGGCTCGCTTCGCCATGATCGCCTCGACAATTTTTTTGGACAGCGCGGGTTTTTCGGCCATCGCCTTCTGCGCGGCTTCCTTGCCCTGGCCGATCAGCTCGCCCTCGAATTGCAGCCACGCGCCTTTTTTGTCCACCACGCCGTGTTCAATGCCCACCTCGAGGATGCTGCCTTCCTTGTTGATGCCGTGATTGTAAATGATGTCGAACTCGGCCTCGGCAAACGGCGGGGCGACCTTGTTTTTGACGACCTTGACGCGGACATGATTGCCGATGGCGTTGCCGGCGTCGTCCTTGAGCGTGTCCTTCCGGCGGATGTCCAGGCGGACGCTCGCGTAAAATTTCAGCGCCTTGCCGCCGGGCGTGGTTTCGGGATTGCCGAACATTACGCCGACCTTTTCGCGCAATTGGTTGGTGAAAATGCAGGTCGTCTTGGACTTGCCGAGGATGGCGGTGAGCTTGCGCAAGGCCTGGCTCATGAGCCGGGCCTGCATGCCCATCGTCGCCATGCCCATCTCGCCTTCCAGTTCGGCCTTGGGCACCAGCGCGGCGACGGAATCAATCACAATCACGTCCAGCGCGTTTGAGCGCGCGAGGGTTTCGCAAATGGTCAGCGCTTCCTCGCCGGAATCCGGCTGCGACACGAGCAAATCGTCAAGGTTCACGCCGAGTTTTTTGGCGTAGCCCGGATCCAGCGCGTGCTCGGCGTCAATGAACGCCGCGAGGCCGCCGGCTTTTTGCGCGTAGGCGATGACGTGCAGCATGAGCGTGGTTTTGCCGGACGATTCCGGCCCGAAAATTTCGATGACGCGGCCGCGCGGGATGCCGCCGACGCCCAAAGCGAGGTCCAGCGCAAGCGCGCCGGTGGGGATGACTTCAATTTTGACCAGCGCCCGCGCGTCGCCGAGGCGCATGATGCTGCCTTCGCCGTAGCTTTTGGTGATGGAAGAGATGGCGGCTTCGAGTTCGCGCTGGTGCGGCGATCCGGCCTTGGTTTCAGCGGCAGGTTTTTCGGCAATTTTCGGCGGCATAACTTTTTCCTTTCAGGTCCCTTTGTTGTTGGTTTTGAGAACGCGACAGTAGTGAAACATCCGAAAATAGTCAAATGCAGGATACCTGGATTCATTTGCCGTCACCCCATGCCATTCCCCGTTTTACGGCTATTTATCTGGAAGCGACGGCGCGTTGCGTGAGGGGGAACGATTTTTAAAAATGGCGAGCCAATTGTCGGTGCGCGGCGGACCGGCGGTTTCCTGCGGACCGAACCATCGGTATTCAGTCCGATCGGGAGCCATGATTTCCACCAGACCGACCATTTGGAGGTGTTCCTGTTGATATTTTGCGAACCAGTCAAAGATCAACTGGCTGGAATCCTTGCCCCACAGCCAGGACCGGTAGCCATACACATAAACCACGTAATCCGGATTGGCCGCCTCGATTTCCCGGATCATTTCCTTTTGCATCTCCACGGCATAAGGTTGCGGTTCCATTAGCGGATAGGTGTAAATATAACCGGTGGCGGAGCGGCGATGGCTGTAAAAATATATCTCCGGTTCGGATCCGATCACCGCTATCCGGCCATCCGGCGGACATTGGGCTGCCAGATAACGGCCAATCTCCAACGTCTCGAGAAAGGGATTCGTGTCATATATGGCGCGGCACGCCTGTGTTGGCGTCATTTGGGTGAAAAAGCCGCCTGATTTGTACAGCGACAACACCCCGGCAACCGCAAAGCAAGCGGCGGGAATGAGCGCCGGAGGAAAAAAAGTCCGCAGCCGCGCAATTAAACTGGAAGCCACGTGGACGGCCACCCCCGCCAGCAACCCCGCCGCGGGAAGCAGTTGAATGAAGTAATGATGGCGGAAATAACCTCCCGGACAGACCGCCAGAAATGAAAACAACGCGAAGCCCAGAACGAAAAACCACCAGCGCCGCAACGACCGTTCGCAAAAAAGCAGAAAAAGGCCCAGGACGGCAAGGCTCCACAATCCGGCAGCCGCATTGAACTGGTCGGCGGCGGCGGGCCACAGAATTTTCATTTCTTGTGCCAGCGTAAGTCGTGAAATGTATGCGTGAGCATATTGAACCGTCCAAAGCCAGAAACGATTAAACACTCCCGTTAGCACGAGAATGAAACACGTCAAGAGAAACGGCAGCAATCCGCCCAGCGACAAGCAGCCCAGGCGCATCGCCAGGCGGCGCCAGCGCCGGTTCTTGCTGGAAAATTCGCACCAGACAATCCAAATCGCCCCGAACAAACCGAACGCAGCTCCGGACTGTTTCATCAAAGCGGCCAGTCCGAGCAGCAGTCCCGCGAAAAAGACCCGCCCGGGCGGGGTTTGTTCATCCAGCTTTTGCAGCAGAACGATTCCGCCCAGCGCAAACAACATGACGAAATGGGTTGCGTGGGCGGCAAGACCGTACGTCCAAGGGTTGACCGAAAGCAGGGCGTGAGTTCCGGCAGCAACGGCCCCCGCGATGTCGCCGCAGACACGCCTGGCCAGAACGAAAATCAATGCGACTGTGGCGAGGTTGACCAGTATCAGCCCCGCGTGAATCCCGCCGGCCGTCTGCCCGAAGATCCCCATGATGAGCGCATACATCACATCGGTGCCCGGCCACTTCATGCTGTAGGCCGCCTGATAGGGACAAACTCCCTGGAGAATGAGCTGGCCGCCATAAGCATATTCTCCCTCGTCCCGCTCCAGCGGCAGGTTCAACAGGCGAATCCGAATGGCGGTTACCACCGCCAGGATGACGAACAATAAAACCGCCGCCCAGAATTGCTGGGAAAGCAGAAATGGAGGTTTGGCTGGTTTTTTATTCTTCGGTGTCAACCGGGCAAATCTACCTTACCGGGGCCAGATAACGCCAGTTTGTTAAGGCCGCCTGTCCGGCTTTTGCATTGCAACTCCGCTCGACAAAATTCCCTCCGCGCATCATCCTGCGGGCAATGGCATTTGAATCCGATTCACCACTCGACTCGTTGTGGAAGGAATACGGCCGGCCGTTTCAGGCTTGGGACGACCTCACGCTGGGGCGCTGGCTGGCGCAGACACTCGGCCAGCTCGAAGGCCGGGCGTGGCGGCTCTCGCACCCGCTCATGGGCGCGTACCGGCTGGCGGCGCAAATCGCGCACGACCGGCAGGTCTGGTTCAAGCGGCTGGCCACGCCGCCGGCGGCTTATGCGGAATCGCCGTGCTGCCGGGCGCCGTTTTTGCCCTTGTTCACGCGCGACGTGCGCGAATCCGGTTTGATCTGCCAGCATTGCAGCGAAACCCTCGTGCCCTTCGACGAAATTCCCGCCGACGTCCGTGCCGAACTCGATTTGTGGGCGCAACAATATGAGCCGGCCCACGCGGTCGCGCATTGGGACGACCATCAGCGCCGGCGCGCGAGCGATTACGATCACGCCTACGAAAACGCGGCGGAGGAGGCCGAGCGTTTGCTCGCGCGCGCGGGCCGCGAACTCGCGCCGAAGCTGCTGAACATTTATCCCGCCGTCATTTGGGAGGATCAGGACGAATGCCTCGAAGTGCGGCCGGAGGACGTGGCGGTATGATTTGCGATTTTGGATTTACGATTTACGATTTGATTCGCAATTCAACACTGGCGCGTAAATCGTATATCGTAAATCGAAAATCATGAAATGGCTTTTCAAATGGCTGTTCCGCCTGTTCCTTCTGGCGGTCGTGCTGATCGTCATCCTGCTGCTGTCGTTCAACTCAATGGTCCGCGTTTACATGGAACATCGCATCCGCGCCCAGACTGGCATGGACGCGGAGATTGGGAAATTTTCCGTTGGCCTCGTCGAGCCGACGGTGACGATTCAAAATCTGAAGCTCTACAATCCGCCGGAGTTCGGCGGCGCGCCGTTTCTGGACATCCGGGAAATCCACATCGAATATGACCGCGCCGCGCTCGCCCGGCACGAGCTTCACCTCACGCTCGTGCGTATCAATCTCGGCGAACTCGACATCGTGAAAAACGAGGCCGGACGCACAAACATTTTTTCGCTCGGCATCAATCTGCCCGCGAAAAAATCTGGCGGCGGCAGCGGCCTGGCGGGTCTCAAGCAACAAACCGGCTTCGAATTCAAGTCCATTGACGTGCTGAACGTCTCCGTTGGAACGGTGAAGTTCATTGACCTGAAAGACCAGCACAACAACCGCACACAAAAGATCGGCCTCGACAACTGTGTGCTGAAAAACGTGAAGTCCCAAGCCGACTTGGCCGGGCTGGCGGTGCTCATCGCCTTGCGCGGGGGAGATGTTTTTGGATCGCTGGTCAACGTGCCCAAGCACGGCTTGCTCGGCAATTGAAATGAGCGGGAAAAGCCTCATTAATTTTTACATTTTCCGCGCGCGGATTTTTCTCTAACTTCATCACGTGCATCGTGAATCCGTCAAAACCGCCGTCCGCCTGGTCGTGAAACTCGGCACGGGCGTGCTCACCGACAGCCGCAAGCAGCCCGACCCGGTGCAATTGGAACAGCTCGTGGCCCAGATCGCCGCGCTGCGGAAAGCCGGCAAGGAAATCGTGCTCGTCACCTCCGGCGCCGTCGGCGCGGGCATGGGAGCGCTGGGTTATGAAAAACGTCCGGGCGACCTCGCCGAATTGCAGGCGTGCGCCGCCGTCGGCCAGTCGCGGCTCATGGCCACCTACGCGGACCTGTTCGCGCGGCACAATTTGCACGTCGCGCAGGTTTTGCTCACGCATGACGATCTCGAACATCACGAGCGCCATCTCAACGCGCGCAACACGCTCGTCACGCTGCTCGGCCGCGGCGTCGTGCCCATCATCAACGAAAATGACGCCGTGTCGTTCACCGAAATCAAGTTCGGCGACAACGACACCTTGTCCGCGCTGGTGGCGTCGCTGCTGCCTGCCGATTTGCTTGTCATTTTGACCACGGTGGACGGCGTGATTGAAAATTTCAGCAAAGCCAATCCGAAAACGATTTCCGTCATCGAAAAAATTGATTCGACGATTGAAAAGCTCGCCGGTGGCACGGACAGCGAAACCGCCGTCGGCGGCATGGCCTCAAAAATCCAGGCGGCCAAAATCGCCGTGCGTTCCGGCATTCCGCTGGTGATTGCGTCGGGCAAAAAGAAAAACGTACTGGTGAAAATCCTCGCCGGTGAAAACGAAGGCACGTTGTTCGTCGCGCATCCCACGAAATTGCAGGGACGCAAGCGCTGGATTGCGTTTTTCCATCATCCCCAGGGCGCGCTGTTCGTGGATGACGGCGCGAAGCTGGCCTTGCGCGAAAAAGGCAGGAGCCTTCTGCCGCCCGGGGTGGCGCGCTGCGAAGGCGAGTTCGCCGCCGGCGACGTTGTGCGGATTTGCGATTTGAACGGGACGGAATTCGCGCGCGGCATCGCGAAGTTCGGCGCCGCCGAGGTGCGCGGACGCAAACTGGCGCGGGTCGAAGTGGTGCATCGCGATGATTTGGTGATTTTGTGAACCGCCAAGACGCCAAGAACGCCAAGGCGGATTTATTGATGAAGAACCAGGCAGGCAGAAAATCCGCCCCCTGATTTAAGCTTTTCTTGGCGACCTTGGCGTCTTGGCGGTTAATTCAAAATGAAAAAACAATCTGCAATCAACGACCTCCTCAAAGTCATGGCCCGGCTGCGCTCGCCGACGGGCTGTCCGTGGGACCGCGAGCAGAACCATCGCACGCTCCGCCGCCACGCCATTGAGGAGGTTTATGAATTGATTGACGCCATCGAAGCCGGCGACGACCACGAAATGGCCGAGGAACTTGGTGACTTGCTGATGCAGGTCGTTTTCCATTGCCAATTGGCGAAGGAGCGCGGCGCGTTTGATTTTGAAAACGTCTGCCGCCTGCTCGTGGAGAAACTCGTCCGCCGTCATCCGCATGTCTTTGGCACGACGAAAGTCAAGAACGTGGCCGAAGTCTGGGTGAACTGGGAAAAAATCAAAAAAGCCGAAAAGCACGGAACCAAGCACGCCCGCCATTCCGCCCTCGACGGCATTCCGAAGCATCTGCCGGCACTGCTCCGCGCCGAAAAGCTGGTGAAAAAAGCGCGCAAAGCAAAAGTCCTTGCGGAAAGCCACGATTCAAAGCGACACCTGATGACCAAAACCGCGCTGGCAAAGGAACTTTTTGAACTGGCATCATTCGCGCAGGCGCACGGCTGGTCGGCGGAGGAACTTCTGGGCGGCGAAATCAAGAAGCGTGAGCATCAGCTTCGTCAACAAGAACGTCGGGATTCACGGACTTAGTCCCGGACCGGCTGCTTCTTTTTCTCGGTTTCCGGACGGTATTCCAGAATCTCGCCGGGCTGGCATTCGAGGTGGGCGCAAATGGCTTCGAGCGTGGAGAAGCGGATGGCCCGGGCCTTGCCGGTTTTGAGAATGGACAGATTTTGCGGCGTGATGTCCACGGCGGCGGCCAGATCGTTCAGCCGCATTTTGCGCTGGGCGAGAACCACATCCAAATTGACGATGATGGGCATAAATTTAAACCGTCAGTTCCTGTTCCTCCTGCAATTCCTGCGCTTCCTTCAACAACCATGAGACAAAAATGAGAATCAAGCCCGCAAACAACCCGCTGCTTCCCCAGACCATCGCGTGGCCGAAAAACTGATATTCAATCTGGTAATACAGTCCCTGAAACAGCCAGAGCACAATCCACCATCGGCCGGCGGCATCCAAATTCCCGACGGTTTGGGCATCGAACAAGTTCCCGTTCTTTAGCCGGTCAAAAAACCGGAACAGCTTCAAATTGATTACCAAGCCGAGCGAGGCCAGCAAAACCCTGCCGACCATTTCACAAATCATTGAGGAGTGCGTTTTATCTTTGGGCAGGACAATGAGCGGAATCAAGTGTGCGGCCAAAATTCCTGGAATGGCAACCATCCAAAGAACCAGGCCGGCGAACAAAATGCTCCTGATGTTTTTGCTGACCTTGACGATTTTGGCTTTGTTTTGGAAATTTTTCATAACTTGATGAGGTTGGTTTTCGTGCGGTTAAACGGTCAATTCCTGCTCCTCCTGAATTTTCCGGCCTTCGTCCATGATCCAGGCGATGAAGACGATCAAAACGCCATACACCAACCCAAAAAACATCGCCAAGTCCGCGCGATACGGGCCGATAATTATGATCAAACCCTTTTCCCCCCGCCCGTTGCCATTAAGGTTGTTGTGCTGTGCCATCAGTTCCAAAATCATTCGGGTGAGCCATAGACCGATGACTATCAGGCCGAGAAATTTGAAGCAACGGATGTTTCCCGTTTTGAAGAAATCGCCGCGCTCATAAAGCAGGAAAAGCCGGCTCAATAAAATCAGGCCCATTCCGGCCAGACAAAACTGAGTCGCGCCTGCAAGAAAAACCGGCAGCGGGACGTGGAAGGGGAATAAATAGCACTGGTGCGGTGAAAATCCAATTCGAAGCACGCCCGGCATCGGTTGTCCGCCGTCCAGCAGATATTTGATGGAAACCAGAACGAACAAGGCGGACATCAGCGCCATCAGCACGGCGATGATGCCGATCAGCGTTCGAAAGATCCGGCTGACAATTTTGATTCGGTTGAACCGTGGATTGGACTTTGGGGACATTTCATTCGCATTCATGGCGCAAGAATACATGCATGAATTTTGTTAGTCAAGTATTATTTATTGATAAACGATAAATACTTGCTTTTTTGCATGGTTTTCAGCGTGGGGGCTTGCACTGGTTCAATCGAAGACACCCGCCCGTGCCATGCTCCGGCGTGGCAAGCAGGCTCGGCGCGATACAAATCATGCGATTTCCAAGTAAATCTGGCGTTGACAGTCCGCGAAAATCTGGTTTAATATCCGACCCTTTGCGGGAATATTTATGTACGCCGTTTTAGAAACAGGTAGCAAACAGTACCGGGTCGCCGCGGGCGACACGCTGGAAATCGAACGTCTGGCCGTCGAGGCCGGCAAACCCTTCACTTTTGAACGGGTATTGCTGGTGAACACCGACGGCAAGCTGGCGGTGGGCACGCCCACGGTCAGCGGCGCCACCGTGCTGGCCGACGTGGTGGCGCACAAGCGCGGCGAGAAAAAACTCACTTTCAAGATGAAACGCCGCAAAGGCTATCACAAAACGATCGGTCATCGCCAGGAACTGACGGTGGTCAAGATCACGGAAATCAAAGCTTAAAATCGGGTCTTGGATTTGGCGTCTGGCGTCTGGGAGATTCCCAGAACCGAGACGCAGAACCCAGCCCCCAAAAAAATTATGGCACATAAGAAAGGTCAAGGCAGCGTACGCAACGGTCGCGACAGCGTCAGCAAACGGCTGGGCGTGAAAACCTTTGGCGGCGAAGCGGTCACCGCCGGCAGCATCATCATCCGGCAGCGCGGCTCGAAGTTCGTTGCGGGCGAAAACGTCGGCACGGGCCGCGATTGGACGCTGTTTGCGCTGGTGGACGGCAAAATCGCCTTCGACAAGAACGGCCGGCGCGTGAATGTGAAGGCCGAGCCGGCCGCGAAGAATTGACCGTCGCCAATGAATTTCCCGGCGAGGCCAAACGCCTCGCCTTTTTTATTGTTGGAGTTCAAGCTTTAGCTTGTCCTCTCTGTCATTTAGTTTTTGAAAGCAGGCTGAAGCCTGAACTCCAACTTTAATGTTCATAGACGAAATAAAAATTTACGCGAGCGCGGGACACGGCGGCAAGGGCTGCATCGCGTTCCATCGCGAGGCTTACATCGCCAAGGGCGGCCCCAGCGGCGGCAATGGCGGACGCGGGGGCAGCGTAATTTTGCAGGCCGACCACGACCTCAACAACCTCATCGCCCAGTATTATCAGCCGCGCCTCATCGCCGAGGCCGGCGAACCGGGCTTCGGCAAGGGCATGGACGGCCATGCGGGCAAGGATCTCATCATCAAGGTTCCCTGCGGCACGCTGGTATGGCGGTTGCCGTCAGTGACAAAACCGGCGGAGGATTTCGAGGACGGGAACGAGGACGAGGACGATAAGCCGATGTTCAAAACCAGCGCGAGCAAACGGCCATTGTTTCGCAGTTCGAGCAGCGGGCAGGCGCAGGAAATTGATTTGAGCAAGGAAGACCCGGGGGAATTTTCCGCCGGCAATTCAGAAAAAGGCGAACTCGTCGCCGATCTTACCGAAAACGGACAGCAATTTGTGCTTTGCAAAGGCGGGCGCGGCGGATTGGGCAACCGGAACTTTGCGACCGCCGCGCGCCAGACACCGCGCTTCGCGCAGCCGGGCGAGCCGGGTGAGGAGGGCGACTACCTTTTCGAGCTGCGCATCATGGCCGAAATCGGGCTGGTCGGCTATCCGAACGCGGGCAAATCCACGCTGCTCACGGCCATTTCCAAGGCGCGGCCGAAAGTCGCGCCGTATCCGTTCACCACGCTGCACCCGCAGATCGGCATCGTCGAATATCCCGACTGGCACCGGCTCACGGTTTGCGATGTGCCGGGCTTGATCGAAGGCGCGCACAAAAACGTCGGCCTCGGCCACGCTTTTCTGCGCCACATTGAGCGATGCAAAATTATCGTGCTGCTGCTCGACATGGCGGGCACGGACAACCGCGCGCCGTGGGATGATTACAAACAATTGCTCAAGGAACTGGAACTCTACGATCCGGCGCTGCTCGAAAAATCACGGCTCGTCGTGGCCAACAAAATGGACGAGACCGTGGCCGGAAAAAACTTGAAGCAGTTCAAAACGAAAATCAAAAAAGTATCGCTGCTGCCGATTTCCGCCGCGTTTGACCAGGGCATCGAGAAATTCAGGAAAACCATTCGCGAGGCGGTGCAAGAGGCTTCGTAGCAGCCGACGTGAGTCGGCTCAAACTATTCAGTCAGAGCGGCCTCACCCGCTATGCGGGACTGCTACAATTTCAAAAAACCGCATCAGGCTGTCGCCGTGCTTGAGCAGTTTCACTTCCGTCCAGGGCGCGACGATGTCCAGCGTGTCGCGTTTGGTGTGGCCGAGAACGAACCGTCCGCCGGGCGCGACCACCTTCGGCAGGTTTGCATCATCGAGCAATTGCTGCGCGAAGGAGGTTGAGCGGCGGCCGACATTTTTCTCGCCGTAGGGCGGGTCAGCCAGGATCAAATCGAATTGCCGCCCGCTTTCTGCGAATTGCGCCAGCGCGGTGAACACGTCCTGCACACGCACGTCGAGCGAGCCGCCAAGATTCGCCGTATCCGCGTTGGCGCGGATAAATCCCACATGCTTGTGCGATTTCTCAATGCACATGGCCGACACCGCGCCGCGGCTCAGGCAATCCAGGCTCAACGCCCCGGTGCCGGCAAACAGTTCCAGCACGCGCGCGCCCACCACGCGCGCGCCGAGGCTGTTGAAGACCGCCTGCTTGACGAGGTCGGGCGTGGGACGCACGGCCAGACCTTTCGGTGTTTTCAAAATCCGCCGTGCCGCGTTGCCGCCGGTGATGCGCATGGGGGGATAATAACCACGAAATACACGAACCACACGAAAATTGAATTTGCATTTTCGGAGGGGCGAGTTACACGAGTCCCATTTTTAACTTTTTGAAATTGGGGGCTCGTGTAACTCGCCCTTCCGAGCTGAATCACTTGAAAATTTCGGCGAGGAACTGCTTCATGGCTTCCCACGACCGTTTGTCCGCCTTTTCGTTGTAAGCCGCGCCTTTGGAATTGTCGTTGCCGGCATTCGGCTGGGTGAAGGAATGGACCGCACCGCCGTATAGGATGAACTGCCAGTCCACCCTGCCCCGGCGCATTTCGTTTTCAAAAGCGGCAATGTCTTGCGGCGATGAAAATGGATCATCCGCACCGTGGCACACCAGAACCTTGCACTTGATGTTCTTGCCGTCGGCAGGCGTCGGCGAATCCAATCCGCCGTGAAAACAGACCACGCCCGCAACGTCCGCGCCGCTACGCGCCAGTTCAAGCGCCGTGGTGCCGCCAAAACAATAGCCGATGGCCGCAAGACGTTTCGGATCAACGAGCGGCTGGCGGCGCAACGCGTCCAGACCGGCGTTGACCCGGATGCGCAAAAGCTGGCGGTCGCTTTTGTATTTGCCCGCCTGGACGCCGGCCTCCTGCGCGTTTTGCGGGCGAACGCCCTTGCCGTAAATGTCCGCGCAAAACGCAACGTAGCCGAGTTGCGCGAGCATTTCGGCGCGATGTTTTTCGTAATCCGTCAAACCCAGCCACTGATGCACGATCAGCACGCCGGGTCGCGGGCCTTTGATGGCGTCGTCATAGGCGACAAAACCTTCGAGCGTTGTGTCGCCCTGTTTGTACTCGACGGTTTCAGTGTGAATGGCCGCGCGAACCGTTCCGGCGCAGACCAAAGCGAGAAAAGTGAAGATTAGTTTTTTCATAACATCCCATTAATAAACCAAACTCCGCCCAAACGCCAGTGATTGCTTTTATGCCGGCCCAATTTCGGCCGAGTTTCAGTCTTTCCGCGAGGCAAACCTGCGCTATATTGGTCATCATGTTTCAAACGCAGGATTTGCACGTCAAAGGGATCGTCCGGCTGCTGACGCCGCGCGAACTGAAGGCGCAGACGCCGACGCCCGACGCCGTCAACGCAATGGTCGCCCACAGCCGCGAGCGGGTCATCCGCATCTTGCGCCGGGAAGACCCGCGGTTGCTCGTGGTCATCGGTCCCTGCTCGATTCACGACGAAAAAGGCGCGCTGGAATATGCCACGCGGCTCAACAAGTTGCGTCAGGAATTTGCCGATCGCCTGGAAATCGTCATGCGCGTGTATTTTGAAAAACCGCGCACGACCATCGGCTGGAAGGGACTGATCAACGACCCGCACCTGGACGGTTCGCAGGACATCGAGACCGGTTTGAAAATTGCGCGAAAACTTTTGCTCAACATCACCGGCCTGGGTCTGCCGGCGGCGACGGAATTTCTGGATCCCATAGTGCCGCAATACATCGCGGATTTGATCAGCTGGGCGGCCATTGGCGCGCGGACGACGGAATCACAGACGCACCGCGAGATGGCCAGCGGCCTTTCGATGCCGGTCGGCTTGAAGAACAGCACCGACGGGAGCCTGCAGGTGGCGATTGACGCGATGGGCGCGGCGCGTCATGCGCACAGTTTTCTGGGCATTGACCAGGACGGCGTCACCAGCATCGTGCGTACGGCGGGCAATCAGGATGTGCACCTCGTCCTGCGCGGCGGCCGGGCGCGGACGAATTACGATGCGGAGAGCATCCGCGCGGCAGAGGAAAAATTGAAATCGGAAAATCTGCCAGCGGTGCTGATGGTGGATTGCAGCCACGCAAATTCCGAAAAACAACATGCCAGACAGGAAGATGTCTGGCGCAGCGTGATTCAGCAACGCGCGGGCGGCACGCGCTCGCTCATCGGCCTGATGGTCGAAAGCCACCTCAGTGAAGGCAACCAGCCGATTCCGAAAAACCCGGCGGACCTGCGCTACGGCGTGTCCATCACCGATTCGTGCATCGGCTGGGAGACCACTGAGCGGATGCTGCGCTGGGGTTACGAAACGCTGGCGAAACTGGCGTAGCGGGCGGCTACGGCCAAACCCAGGAATAGGGAAAGCTCAACCGGTAAAACCCCTGCGGCCCGGAGGCTGGGACAAAGATCACTTGCGTTGCATTGGTGCTGTTGAATGTGTTGGTGCCATTAGAGAGCAGATTGGTCGTCCAGTTCCCAAGCACAATATTCGTGCGGCCAAGCACCAGACCATTCTGGCCAATCGGATTGTTTGCCACAGTCAAACAATTGCTGCCTGTGAGCACGGTTAGATTGGTGATTCGAACCGGCGAGATGAGTTGCTGGGCGAGATTGCCCATCCACATGTGGACCTTCGCGGTCGGATCCTGGGGATCCCAAAAAATGTAGTTCGTGCCAGGGCCATTCGTGGTCATGTTGCTCAGTGAAGAATCGATCACATCAATGCTGTGGCCTTTTGCGGAAAGAGCATTGGTCACACTATAGCTGGCGGGATACGCCAGGATATTGGTGAGCAGGGTGAAAAAGTCTGGCACATAAATCGTCAGGTCGGGGTAGTTTGAATTGGTTCTTGCCCGGTTCAAAATGTTGGTAAAGGCGACGTTGTAATCAAGACACCTCTGGTGAACGAAATTCGTGTTAGCGGACGAGTTAAACGCTGGAATCGTGGAAAGATCCACGACATTCGGCATGATGAGCGTGCGTGCACCCTTGGCGTAAAGATTGGTGATGGCCTTAAAATGATTGGTAAGAGACACATTCATGGCGTTGGTCCACACACTCATGCTCGTGCCACTGTAGTATGCCTGATACCACAAATCCGCATTGTTGACCCAGATGACAAACAGCGCATTACTTGTCCCTGAAGGGGCTTGGAAGCTGATAACGTTTGCTACCATGGTGGTGCTGGTATTGCCGAAGTAGGACCAGTTCTGGTTGGAGTTATAGGCCAGTCCCAGCCGCTGAGCCAGCACTTCAACCCAAACCCGACCGTTGGAATAACGTTGGCCATAATAATATGGCCCTGGGGGAGCTGGATTGTTAGTCGTGGTGGAAATACTATCGCCAAAAACGTAGAGGTTCGTGAAAGCAGCATTTGCTGAAAAAAAAACCGACCCGAACAACAAAATGCCGGTCGTGAAACAAATGAAACTTTTCACCTTGCCAGTTTACCTTATGCCGAACCAAAGTAAAGGCGGGATAAGGTTGGTTGGAAACAAATCGGACATATTTCCTCAATGTCATTACGGCAAAAACCGAGCAAACTTTCACAAACCGACGGTCGGGATTTGCTTGCACCAGAGAATAATCCATGCGTATCTAGGTGTTTGTTCGATAGTTTGACCAATGAATCAGTGATGACGGCCCGACGAAATATATTCTTAAGGGTTCTGACGCTGGTGATTTCAGGGGTTTTGGCGGGGAAAGCTTCAGCGAACGGCTTTCGGCTTCCAGATCAGGACGCCTTTGCGACGGCACGCGGCGAAGCGTTTACTGCCACAGCGGACAATCCGTCCGCCATTTACTACAATCCGGCGGGTATCACGCAACTTGAAGGCAACAATCTTCGGGGCGGCCTTTATGGAATCTATCTCAACCAAAGCTTCCGTCCACCCGATGGCGTCGATAATAGCGGCCAAACTTACCATGATTCAGATCATCTCGCTGCGGTTCCCCAGCTCTTTTATACTTACACTCCAGAGGATTTTCCAGTGAGTTTTGGCTTGGGGGTTTACGCGCCCTATGGAGGGAAAACGTCGTGGCCGCAGGATACGGGCTTCCGCGCGGTGGCCTTGGATGGATCGTTGACCTGCGTGACGATAAATCCGACGGTGGCTGTGAAGCTGCCGTTCAATTTTTCCATTGGCGGCGGAGTGATGGCAAACTATGCGGACATGAGTTTGGATCAAGGGCTGAAGGATTCCTACCTGCCACCCGCCATCAACTTCTTCCGCTTTAAAGGCGATGGTTGGAGCGTGGGTTACAATCTGGGTCTGCTCTGGCAACCATACGAGAAAATCTCGTTGGGTGCATCCTTCCACAGTTCGACGACGGTTACTTTGAATGGCCATACGGAATACGAAGAATACCCGAATCCGCTCGACACATACCAATCCGCCAAAATGGACTTTAAGTTCCCTTTCACCGTCGTTTCCGGCATTTCCTACCGGCCAACGCCCAAATGGAATATTGAGTTTGACGCCGACTACACGGATTGGAGCAGTGTTGGAACGGTAACCATTAACCAATCGAACACCACGTGGCCCGTAAACCAAGACATTCCTTTACAATTGAATTGGCAGGCAAGCTGGATGTACGAGTTCGGCGTGACGCGATATTTTGACAGTGGCTGGCACGCCAGCGCCGGTTTTGTCTATAACGAGAACTCCGTGCCCAATGCGTATTACACTCCGATTGTGGCGGACATGGACCGTTACTTTCTCAGCGTTGGCACCGGGTACCAAGGCAAGCATTTCAATTTCGACATCGCCTATCAATTTGGTTACGGCCCCACCCACACAGTCACCGGCAGCACGCCACCATCAGCTCCAACCCAGAATAGCACCGACGAGAACGCCGACGGCAAATATGATTTCGTCAGCCAGGCGGTGTCGGTGTCGGTGGGCTGGCGTTTTTGACCTCGTATGGCGCCTCTGATCACCATGCCACCACCACCCCAAAACTGCTCAACTGAACTGTTGCCGCCACAACTCCATCCGCGTAGCATCTCGCGATTAATCACAATTAGAAAGGGAATCTTTGGCATGATTAAAATTGTTTGTTTCTCATGTGTGGTCGCCGTCCTGTTCGTGTTCGCCGGCTGTGTCACCGCAACGAAGCCAAAAACGCTGGCCGACGGGAAATCGCATTTTGCCTCCTTTGGCACGAACAAGGTCCACTACGTCACGGTGGGCGCAGGCCGGCAGACCATTGTTTTTGTCCACTGCTGGGCGGGCAATCTCGGCTTCTGGCACGAGCAGATCCCGGCCTTTGCGGACCAGGCGCGGCTGGTGCTCATTGACCTTCCCGGCCACGGCCAGAGTGACAAGCCCCATACCGCCTACACGATGGATTTTTTTGCGAGCGCCGTGCTGGCGGTGATGCGCGATGCGCACGTGGACAAAGCCGTGATCGTCGGCCACAGCATGGGCGGGGCGGTCATCGCCTCCGTTTACCGGCAGGCGCCGGAGAAAGTTGCCGCATTGGTGTCGGTGGATGGATTGTTGCGCCGGCCCGAGTGGACGCCCGAGTACGCGGAGAAATTTGTCGCGCCGTTTTGCACGCCGGAATATCGCGAGCGGGTCAAACAATTCGTCGGTTCCTTTTTCCCCATTCCCGGCACCGAAGCGCTGCGCGACCAGGTATTGTCTGAAATACTCGCCACGCCGCAATACGTGATGGTTGGCGCGATGGAGGGAATGTTCGGCCCGGACCAGCCCGATTGGGGCTTGAAAACCGTGAATGCGCCCGTGCTCGTCATCAATGCCCGAAGCCCGATGTGGAACGCCGATTACGAAACCTACGTCCGCTCGCTCTCGCCGCAGGCGGAGTACCGCATGATGGATGGCGTGGGCCACTGGCTCATGCTGGAAAAGCCTGCTGAATTTAACGCCACGCTCACGGACCTGCTGCGGAAGCATGATTTGATGGGAAAATAACCGGGCCAATCCGGCATGGGTTCAGCGTTGGAACCGGTGGCAATGGGAAAACTTCAATTTCTCAAGCGGCTTAAAATGAACCAATTGTGGTTACCGGCTGGCGGTTATTCGGGTAAAGTGGCCGGTGTGAGGCACGATAATCGCTTTGTTTTGACCCGGAAAATGTTCTATTCATGCCTCCGAAAATGAGCAGTCATATCGCCAACGGCAATGGCAATGGAAAAGGCGCAAGCAGCCTGCTCCATCCCGCCAAAGCAGTCGCCCGGGAAACCCCCGCGCCGGAGACCCGCGACAGCAAAGGCAGCCTCGTTGTTTTCAAGACCCGTGACGGCGTGGAAACGCGCGGCCCCATCCTGCGGCTGGCGCGTTACGCGGTAGCGTTTGAATTTTGCAATCCGGCCGTGGTGTTGCGCACGTCCGAAGTGGTGGACAAATTCAAAATCCTCATTGATGGCCGCATGATTTATTCCGGCCGCGCCGTGGTGGGCGGTTTGATTAACGCCGGGGCACGGATTATTTGTGAAGTCAAACTGGACGACCTGGGAGCGGAGACCGATTTTTTCCTGCAACCGCCCGGCATCGCTCCGGACGTGGAGCAGTCTTATGCCCGGTTTTTCCGGCAGTGGCAGAAGCACTACCGGATTTCGCAGGAATTCAAAGTGCAGGTGACGGACATCCAGGCTTTCCTCGTGGCCACCCGGCAGTGGCTGGAGCAGGTCGAGTTCGACCTGGGAACGCGCCCAGACAGCCGGCGGCCCGAACAGGAATTGGAAACACTGGACACCATCGCCCGGCGCGTCATTTCCGCCTTCAACGCCCAGCATGAGCGGTTTGAAGAACTCGCCTACGCCATCCCGGAGGAACATTATGGAGCGCACCAGGAGTTCGTCCGGCGCCTGTGGCAGCCGCTGTTTTTGTGCAGCCCTTTTGGCCAGCGCACCTTTTACAAGCCGCTGGGTTATGCGGGTGATTACGAGATGATGAACATGATTCATCGCAACCGGCCCGAGGGCGGAACGCTCTACGAAAAGCTGATTCACTTTTTGCTGGTCAGCCAATGGCCGGCCCAATCGGTGCGCAACCGGATTGCCCACCTCAAAAACCACCTGTTGCAGGAAGCCGCGCGGGTGGCGCGTTTGGGCCGGCGCGCCCGGGTTCTCAATGTTGGCTGCGGCCCGGCCCGCGAAGTGCAGGATTTTGTGAAGGAAACACCACTGGCCAACAAGACGGATTTCGTGTTGCTGGACTTCAACGAGGAAACCCTGGGTTATGTCCGCGATCAAATCAACCGGGCCAAAAACGAGTATTCCCAGCAAACCCGGGTCGAAACCCGGCGGGTGTCGGTGCATCACCTCCTGCGCCAGAACGCCCACCAGGAACACTTCGCCGCGGAACCCGGCTACGACCTGATTTATTGCGCCGGCCTGTTTGATTATTTGTCGGAACCAACCTGCCAGTCCCTGGTGAATCTCTTTTACGACTGGCTGCTGCCCGGAGGATTGGTCATCGTGGCCAACATGAACGACTCAAAACCATTTCGCAACTTCATTGAATTTGTGCTGGACTGGCAGTTGATTTACCGCGACAGCGGAAAGATGCGGGCTCTCGCCCCGGAGCGGGTCCGGGACGCCGCCCGGGTGATCACCGAATCAACGTCGGTTAATTTATTCCTGCATCTCAGCAAGCCGGATTGACATGCATACCATCCCCCATGAATTTCGCGCCGCTTACCAGGAACATGAGCGGGAAATCACCCTGCGCAAGACCCGGCTGGGGTGCTTTTTGGGAATTGTGATGGTGCCGCTCTTTTGCGGTTTGGACCACTATGTCTATCAGAAGCGGGAGTTTGCCTTTCTTCTGTCGCGGCTGCTCTGTTCGGCATTGATGGCGGGACTTTATCCCCTTCTGGCGACCCGTTTCGGACGGAAGCATTATCATTTCATGGGCGTCCTGCTGTTGTTCCTGCCCACGGCGACCATTGCCTGGATGATTCATGCGACCGAAGGGGCCGCGTCACCGTATTATGCGGGGCTGACCCTGGTGCTGATGGTGCTGGCCGTGGTGTTGGATTGGACGTTCCTGCAAAGCGTTGTCTCGGTTTTGCTGGTGCTGATGTTGTACCTGCTGGCCAGCCTGCCTTCGGTTTCCAGGGCCAACTTCGGGATATTCCTGAACAACCTGTTTTTCCTGGTGTTCCCCGGCATCGCCATCATCGTGGGCGCGTACTTTCACAGCCAGGTCCGGGTCAGCGAATTTGTCTCCCGCTGCGAACTGGACAAGAGCCGCAAGGCGCTGGAAGCGAGCCTCCGGCAACTCAAGGAAAACGAGATGCAACTGGTGCAATCCGAAAAACTGGCGTCGCTCGGCCGCATGAGCGCGGGCATCATCCATGAGATCAACAATCCGCTGAACTTCGCCACGACGGGTTTGTTCACCCTGCGCAACAAGGGCTCATACCTTGCCCCGGAGCAACAGGACGATTATAACGAAATTTTGACCGATGTCGAAGAGGGCATCAAACGGGTGAAGACCATCGTCTCGGATTTGCGGATGTTCACGCATCCCGAAACCGAGAGCCGGGATCAGGTGGAGGTGGCGGAGGTGGTCGCTTCGGCGCTGCGGTTCCTGAGCAATGAATGGAAGGACAAGGTGCAGATCGTCCAGCAGATTGCCGCGCATCAGACGATTTGGGCGAACAAGAACAAATTGATCCACCTGGCCACAAACCTGCTGCAAAATTCGCTTGATGCGTTGATGACGAAGTCATTCCAGGGTGAAAAACCCACCATCTGGATTACAGGCCGCATGGAGAACGGCAGCAGCATCTTGTCGGTTCGCGACAACGGCCCGGGCATCGCCGCGGCCGACCTGGACAAGATTTTCGATCCGTTTTTCACCACGAAGGACGTGGGCGAAGGCATGGGGCTGGGGTTGAGCATCTGCTACCGCATCGTGCAGGAGGCCGGGGGGAAAATTTCGGTGAAAACGGAGCCGGGAAAGTTTTGCGAGTTTATTCTGGAATTCCCCGCCCAGGCAAACCGGGCAACGAACTGAAAGCTGACATGGAAAATCTCTACGACTATAAAAAATTCGCCATCCTTTACGTGGATGACGAGGAAAAATCGCTGAAGTATTTCGCGCGCGCGTTTGGCGACGAATTTCGCGTGCTCACGGCCGCCAACGCCCAGGCCGGGCTCAAACTGTTCGAACAGCACGCCAACGAAATCGGCCTGCTGCTGACCGACCAGCGGATGCCCGGCGAAAAGGGCGTCTGGTTCCTGGAGCGCGCCCGGCATTTGCGTCCGCATGTTTTGCGCCTGCTGGTCACGGCTTACGCGGACATGGATGCCGCCATCGCCGCCGTAAATAGCGGCGCGATTTACAAGTACGTCACCAAGCCGTGGGACCCGCCGCAACTGGCGCTCACGCTCCGGCAGGGCCTGGAATTTTTCATGGTGCAGGCCGAACGCGACCAGTTGCTCCGCGAAAAAATGTCCGTGTTGCGCAACATGATGATTGCTGACCGCATCGTGAGCCTCGGTCTGCTCGCCGCCGGCCTGAGCCATCATATCCGCAACTCGCTCGTCGCGGTGAAGACCTTTCTCGACCTGGCGCCGGCCAAAATGGCCGAGGAAAAAACGGACCTGAACGGCCTGCGCAATCCTGATTTCTGGAAGGAGTATCACCAGAACGTCCAGTCGCAGATTGAAAAAATCAACGGTCTGCTCAAAGACCTCTGGACCTCGTCGGAAAACAACACCGCGCCCTTTGCCGACGAAGTGACGGTGCATCAGGCGGTCGGCGCGGCGCTGGAAATTTTCAAGGACCAGTTTGCCGCGCGACGGATTGAAATTGAGAATCGCATCCCCGATTCGCTGCCCGCGCTGCACGCGGACAAGCCGAAATTTTGCCGGCTGTTTGAACTGTTGCTCAAGGATGAACTGGCCATGCTGCCCAACGGCAGCCGCGTCACGCTTTCGGCGGAATTGCAGAACGCCGGGGCCAGGCCGGAGATTGTTGTTCAAATCAGCGACAACGGGCCGGGCCTGCCGCAGGAAGCCTTGAGCGTCATTTTCGATCCCTTTGTCGTGCATGGCAGCGTGCCGTCCGAATACGGCATTCATTTGATTGCCTGCTTTTTTATCGTCCACCATCACGGCGGCAAAATTGAAGCGAAAAGCCAGCCCGGCCAGGGCACAACATTCATCCTGCACCTTCCCCTCAAGCCTGAAGCTGCCGCTCCGCCGCCGGACGACGCGGATTTTCTTCAAAAAGCCCTCTTAAACGAGAGCCTCTGGGAAAAATTGCTCGCCAGCGGGTAAGCGGATTTTGTCCGGCCTTGCGCCATTGAAAGCGCATCGTCGTTTCAAATTCCATTGACCTTTGGGCTGGAATTGTGGAAGATACACAGGCGGAAATGGCAACTGAGTACCATCATCATTTCTAGGGCGCGATGAAGACCATTTTGGTTTTATCTTCTCATCCAAACTTCGCCGATTCCATTCGCGCGAGTCTGGAACCGGAGCAATATCGGCTCGTTCACCGCCTTAATGTGGATGAAGCCGAACCGCTTCTGGAGCATGCCCTGGCGGACGCGTGCATTCTCGACGTGGATTTGATGGGAGTCGAAGGCGTTTGGGCCATCGAACGTCTCCGCCGCCATGCCGCCAAAACCCCCATCATCGCTTACACCGCCGATAACCAGTCCGAGTGGGAGGAGGAAGCCTTTTTGCACGGCGTCACCCACGTGTTGACCAAGCCCGTTCGGCCCCGGCTTTTGAATTCATTGCTGGAGCGCCTGTGGCAGGTTGCGCCAGCCGCCATCCCGCGCCCCCGGCCAATACCGCCCGCCGCGCCGGTTTCGGCTCCGCACTCATTTTCACGCCTGGCCGAATCGCCGGTCCCCGGGCGTTCCATCAACGCCGCGCAAACGCTCGACGTGCTGCGCGATTTCTCGTCCATCCTCACCCATTCGCTGGACGCCGAGGCGATGTTGAAACAATTCCTGCTGTTTCTCCGCGAAATCCTCAGCGTCAACCGCGCCGCCATTTTTCTGAACCGCCCCTGCACGCCGCTGACCGAAACGCCTTCGCTGGCCGACAGCCGCCGGTTGCGCGCCGTGTCCGCCATCGGCCTTTCCCCCGGCCTCCTCGAACATTTTGAACTGTCGCTGGATTCCGGCCTGGGCGCCCAGCTTTCCAAGCTCGGCCGGATTCTCCGCCGCGACAGCGAGGAAGCCTGCGAGGACGGCGAGGCGCAAAAGGAATTTGAACTGCTCGGCACGCAGGTCGCGGTGCCCATTCCCGGCCGCGAAGGCATGGTCGGCGTCGCCGTATTCAACGGCCGCGTCACCGGCGAACCGCTTATTAACGTCGAGTTGGAACTCATTTTCCACCTGCTCGAACAGGTCGGCCTCGCGCTCCGCAACATCTGGCTGCACGACCAGCTCGCCGGCAACCACGAGATGATGACCGGCGTGTTGCGCGAACTCAGCAGCGCGTGCATCGTCGTCGGGCGCGACTTGAACGTGCTCCACGCCAACAAGGCCGCGCGCCGCCACTTCGGCCAGAAAAACAAACGCAGCGGCGAACTCGAATTCAGCGATCTGCCCCAGGCGCTCGGCGCGAAAATTTACCAGGTTCTGAAAACCGGCGCCGCCATGGGGCCGTACCGTTATGAGCCGGAAAATTCGCCGGGCACGGTTTACAGCGTCAGCGTGGTGCCGTTTCAGCGCGGTAATTCCGCCGTGCCCGTTTCCGCGTTGCTGACAGCCGATGATCTCACCCAGATCGAGCAATTGCGCCGATTGGAGGTTGAGGCCGCCAACCTGCGCCTCATCAAATCCATGGCCGACCGGCTCGCGCATGAAATCGGCAACGCGCTCGTGCCGCTGGCCACCCACCAGCAGTTGCTCGCGGAAAAATATCAGGACCGGGAATTCCGCGAATCACTCGATCAGGCGCTCGCCGACGGCGTCAAGCGCGTCACGCGGCTGATCAATCAAATGCGTTTTCTCGCGCGCGAAGGCCACGTTCAACTGGAAGCCTTTGCGGTCGGAAAATTGATCGAAGATGCCTACCAGGAAGCGCGCAAACATCAGCCCGCCGACGCCTCCCGGTTGCAGTTTGAAAGTGGCGGCCAGCCGATCATGGTCACGGGAGATCGCGCCGCGCTCAAACACGCGCTCGCCGAAATCATGCTGAACGCGCTTCAGGCGAACCCGAAAGAGCCGAGAATCGGCATCAAATTGCACACCGATTTAAATGTCGCGGGAAACGGGCAGGACCTGCAAATCGAAGTTCAGGACAACGGCTCCGGCTTCACCACCGAAGCTGCGCAAAAGGCGCCCGCGCCGTTTTTCACCACGCGCAACGTCGGCCTGGGTCTGGGATTGACCGTCAGCCGGAAAATCATCGAAACACACCGCGGCAAGCTGGAGATTGTCCCGCCGCACGCTGGCCATCCGGGTGTGGTCCGGGTTTCACTGCCGGTGGGCTCCGGCATTTCCACCGCGCTTTGAGCGCGAACTGTTAAGCCCCGTTGTCGCCAATGGCTTCGACCGGGCAGCCTTCCTTGGCTTCCTTGCAGCGTGTTTCTTCGTCCGGCGATGCCGGCTGTTTGAAGATGTAAGAGTACCCGCCGTCGTCGTTGCGTTTGAAATTGTCCGGCGCCGTCTCGCGGCACAGGTCGCAGTCAATGCATTGGTTGTCCACGTAGTATTTGCCCGGGACATTTTCGGGATAGCGATTTGCAGCGTCAGCCATAAAATTAGTCTTTGATTTGCTCCGCAATATGGCGGCCATTCCGGGCAATGGCAAGTTCATTTCAGTTTTTTCCTCCCGCAAGCTTGGCTAATAAACCCCTTTGCTCCGGCCATCCGGAATTACTCTTCAAACTGCGGAATTCGCCGGGCTGGCCGCCCAGCTTATGGACGCCGTTCCGATGCTCGTGGTGTAAAAATTTTTACTTTTCAACCGATTTTCTTCTAAACAAGACCAGACTGGAACGATCGAACTGCATATCGGAGAGCGGTTCCGCCCAATAACCATTGGCCTCATCCAGCACAAAACCCCCGATGCGCGCGTAATCCTGATCCAGCAAAATTTTCAATTGGCTGGGGAACTCTTTGGGGCTGTTTTTCTCCTGAAGCCAACTGGTGTTGGCCCGAGCCAGAAGGATCAATGCCGGCGGGTGTTGTTCCAAATCCTTAACCGCTTCGTGTTGATATTCCGGCGCCAGTGAACTGGGAATCATCAAAGGATACATGGTGATGAACCGCGTGGGGCTGAAACGATGGGCGTAACACAAAATTTGCGGCTCTGACCCGGCAACAAGAACGAAGTCGCCCGGAGCGGACAGTTCGGCAACCCGGCGCGCCACCAGGGGCGATTCGGCAAATGGATTTTGGCCGCCAAATTTTGCCGGGGAAAATCGGGATGCCGGACAAACCATCCACGGCAGGTCTGGAAGCAAACAAAGCAACACTGTGATGGCGGCCAGGATTCCGACCGTCACGCCGGAGGGGCGCTTCCACCAACCAGCCAGCAGCTCTCCGGCGGTTTTGATGCCGCAGGCCGCAAGCACGGCCCAGAACGGCATCAGCAGGATATAGTAATGTCCATAAATGCTCGCACTGGTGCAAAGCAGTGCGCCGCCGAACAGACCCGCCCAAACCCAGATTCGGGCCGCGGGCCGCAATAAGGCCGCACCGGAGAAGAGAAATAAAATCCACCATGCCGACCAAAAAGAACTCAGGTAAAACCAAAAACCCGAAAGTCCAAAATTGCCGGATTGAACGTATTGACGGTTAAACCGCACCGTGCATTCCCAAAGCCCCCGACCGCCGTCGTTGAAAATATAAAAGCCGAGGATCAGCATCCCGCCGATGGCTGCGCCGATGCCGGCTGGAAATATGCGGCGAACAAGCTGCCCGACACTTTGTGTCCGCGCGGTTTTCCACAACCACCCGATAAAAATAAATGCCACCAGGGGCACAACCGTGTATTTGTAAAGCACGGCGGCAATTGCCGCGAAGCCGGCCACCCACCAATGCCATTGGCGATAGCCTCAATGTTGCTCCCGGACAAAGACGGCAACGATGGTTAACAGCGGCAATAAAAGAAACATCTCGGTGTTCGCTGCAAACTGGTCGAATTCCGGCGCTGGAATCATCACTGTCGCCAGCCACATGGCAATCCAGGCAACACTTGTCCCGAATTCAAGCCGCACGGCGTAACCGAGTAAAACCGTCGCCAGCGCAACAAACACACCGGCCAAAATGCGAGGCGACCAGTAGCATCGAGGCATTAACCAATCCGCGAACGCATAACTGTAAATGACCATCGGGGGTTTTTGGATGAAGGCGTGTTGGTAAGGCGCGATTCCTCTTTCCAGTAATTGCGCGGCATAAGCATATTCCCCCTCGTCACGAGTCAGCGGCGTGTTGAAATTATTCCAGCGCATGGCCGCGAACAGAACGCATATTCCAGCACAGCCAAGCCATTTCCAAATTATTCTGGAACGTCTGGATTGAGGGAAATTGGCCGGCATGCTTCCGTCAGTTTTACGTCCGTCAAACTACAGGCAAGCTTTATTATTTCCAACCGGAACAGAATGTTTGAAAAATCAAATTCCCAAAGCTTTGGCTGCTTCCACGGCGAGGTTCAGCACCGTGTTCGGAAACAACCCGATCCAGAACATGCCGGCGATGCAAATCGCGACGGCAACCTTGGCCGGGCCGGAAAGTAAAATCGGCGACAAATCTGCCGGCGCATCCTGGCTCCAGTAAATCGCGCGGATGACGCCGCCATAATAGTAAAGCGACATCACCACGCCCGCCAGCGCCGTGAACGCGAGGCAATAATAACCCGGATTTGCCGCGCCTTGCTCAATGACGGCTTTCAACAGCAAAAACTTCCCGAAAAATCCGGCCAGCGGCGGTACGCCCGCCAGCGACACCATTGCCAGCGTCAGGGTCGTGGCCAGCAGCGGCGAACGCTGGTTCAATCCGGCCAGCGTGGAAATGTCTTCGTTGTCCAGGTGCCGCATCACCAGGCAGATCACCGTGAACGCCCCCAACACCGTGAACAGATAACCGCTCAGGTAATAAAGCACCGCCGCCTGTCCGCTCGCGCTCAACGCCGCCACGCCCAGCAGCAGATAACCCGCGTGCGCAATGCTCGAATAACCCAGCAGCCGCTTCAGGTTGCGTTGCGGCAGCGCGCACAAGTTGCCGTAAAGTATCGTGATGCCGGAGATGATGATTAACGGGTTCGCCCAGTGTGCCGATACGCTCGGAATCGCCGTGAACAAAACGCGCAGCAATAAAACGAACCCGGCGGCCTTGGAGCCGATGGCCAGAAACGCCGTCGTCGGGGTCGGCGCGCCCTGATAAACATCCGGCGCCCAGATTTGGAATGGAAACGCCGCGATCTTGAATCCGAGTCCCACCAGCACCAGCACGATGCCGAGCAGGAAGATTTTGTTCCCGGCAAACTGGCCGGCGACCAAGGCCAGTTCGTTGAAGTTGAGCTTGCCGGTCGTTCCCCACACCAGCGCGATGCCATAAACCATGAACGCCGACGACAACGCGCCGAGAATCAGATATTTCACGCCCGCTTCGAGCGACACAAGCCGACCGCGTAGAAAGCTCGTAAGCACGTAAAATGTAACGGTAATCAGCTCAATCGAGACGAACAGCATCGCGAAGTTGTTGGCGGATGCCGCGAACAACATTCCCGACAACGCAAAAACGATGAGCGAATAATACTCCGAAATGCCCGACGCGATGTGATCGGAAAATTCCACCGCCATGAACAGCACAAGGATTGCAGCGACGATGAAAAAGCGCTTGAAGAACACGGCCAGCCCGTCTTGGACGAACATGCCGTTGAAGGCTGTGCCGGTGGCGCAATTGCCCAGGTTCATGACCAGCAACACCGCCAGTGCCGCCGCCGCCGCATAGCCCAGGAAGCGCTTGCGCCCGGCGGGCATCCAAAAATCCGCGAGCATCAGCACGAGGCCGAGGGCGATCACCCAGATTTCCAGATTGAGCAGGGATGCGTTCATCAATTCAAACCCCCATTCATCGCTGCGGTGTGGAGGGAAATATTGTGTAGCACCCGCGTCCCGCGGGTTGTTTCGGGCGTCACGCCTGAAACCGCTTGCAGACTCAGCTTGCCGTTTTTCATCTGATCAAAACCAATCGTGCGCACGCCGAGGCAATTCGGCGGGACGCCGAATTGAACCCGCGAGACGCGGGTGCTACCCACAGCAATCGTTTCACCTCGTGTCATTTCCACAATTTTCCCCACGTCGTGCGCGATTTTTTCCGTGAGCAAACGCGGGAAACAACCGAACACGAGCAGACTTGCCAGCAACAGCGCGTAAGGCAGTTTGCGCCAGACATTCGACGCGTCGGAAAGGCCCGACCACTTTTCCGGCATCGGGCCGTGCAAAACGTTTCGCATCGCGCGCAGCATGTAGAGCGCGCCGATCATCAATGCGCCCCAAATTGCCAGACCGGTTACGAGCGGAAACACCTTCCACGCGCCAAAGAACACCGTGACTTCACCGACGAAATTCGCGAACCCCGGCAACCCGCAGCCCGCCAGCGCCGCCATCAACAGCGCCGTGCCGATGAACGGCAGCTTGCGCGCCAGCCCGCCGAGTTCGTCCATCTCCAGCGTGCCGGTCTGCCGGTAAATGTAGCCGCTCAGGCCGAACGTCAGCGCCGCAAGAAATCCGTGCGCAATCATGATGACCACCGCGCCCGTCACGCCGATGAGATTCAAGCTCGCGATGCCGAGGAAGATGAAGCCCATGTGCGCCACGCTCGAATTGCCGATGAGCAGGTTCAGGTTCCGCTGCCGCATTGCCACCCAGCCGACGTAAAGAATGTTGCCGAGACAGAGCCACGCAAGAATTTGCATCCAGTGTTGCGCCGCCTGCGGCATCAACGGCAGCGCAATGCGGATTAAACCGTACAGCCCGAACTTTTTCAGCACGCCCGCGTGCAGCATGGCGGTCGGCGACGGCGCGGAAGCATAGCCCAGCGGCGCCCAGGTGTGGAACGGCCACAGCGAAACCAAAATGCCGAAACCGAACAGCAGCAGCGGGAAGATGAAATTTTGCACACCACCAGCCATCGGGTTGTTGCGGAAAAACTCGGTTAATTTCGGAATGTCGAAGCCAATTTTGCCAGCAGTGCGCAAGTCCGCGGGCACTTGCAGGTAAAGCGCGATGAGGCCGATAAGCGCAATGAGCGCGCCGACGCTCAGATAGAGCGTGATCTGGAACGTGGCGTAATTCTTCCGTTCGCCGCGTCCCCAGACGCCAATCATGATGAACGTCGGCACCAACGCCAGTTCGTGCAGGAAATAAAAGAAGAACAAATCCAGCGATGCGAACGCGCCGAGGATGCCGCCGGTCATCACGAGCAGCAGAATGTAAAATTCCTTCTCCCGCGACTGGATTTCAAACGAGCAACACGCCGCCGCAAACGCCACGATTGCGCCCATCAAAATCAATCCGACGTTCAAGCCGTCCACACCGACGTGATAGCTGATGCCGAGCGATTCGACCCACGGGATTTGCTGCTCGAATTGATAGCCCACGTGGCCGGTGACAAACTGGCAGAACATTTTCACCGCCAGCAGCATTGAAACGAACGTGGCGAGCAGGGCGACGGCGCGGATAATGACGCGGTAATTGCGCGGCACGAACACCAGCACAATCGCTGCAATCAGCGGCCAACCCAAAATGTAAGTTAAAATGGACATCGCTTATTTTTTTGAAACGGCAGAACACCGGTCCACCAGAAATAATAATGTAGCACCCGCGTCCCGCGGGTGGTTTCGGGCGTCGCGCCCGAAACCTTTTGGAGGCATCGTTTGTCGTTGATCGTCCGGGCCACATAAATCGTACGCGCCCCGAGGCAATTCGGCGGGACGCCGAATTGAACCCGCCGGAGGCGGGTGCTACCGACAGCCATTAACGGCTCACGACATTTTTGCGCCTTTGCGCCTTTGCGTTGAAATTTGGCTCTCATTTTCCTAAAACCAAATACAGCACCACGGCCACGCCCAGTGCGAACAGGAAGGCGTAGGTCTGGAGGTTGCCGGTTTGCATGAGGCGCAAGGCGCGGCCGGAAATATCCGTGCCGCCGCGCACCAGGCCGATGCCGGCCCAGTCCACCAGCCAGCGGTCAATCCAATCCATCACCGCCGCGATGAAATCATGCGCGCGGATGAAAGTGGCCTCGTAAAATTCGTCGAAGTAAAACCGGTTCTTCATCGCGGTGGCCAACCCGCCGAGTTTGGCGGGCAGCGGATCGGTTTCGGCATTTCGGTAAAGTTTGAACGCAGCGAAAAAGCCGGCGATGACAGCCAAAATCCCGATTATTGCCGCGACTGGTGAATGCGCAAACGGTTCGATCATTCTTTGCGCGATGGAAGCGTGCTCCGCTTCACCGAATTGCGCCGCGTATGTCTCGTTCACTCCGATGAAACCACCGAGGATGGCGAACAAGGCCAGCACCAGCAGTGGCCAGGACATGATGGCGGGTGATTCGTGCGCGTGCCCGGCGGCATCAGTCTTCGCTTTGCCGACAAACGCGACGTAGAAAAGCCGGAACATGTAGAATGTCGTCAGGCCGGCCACTGCCGCGCCAAGCACGAAGAGCGGATAATTTTTCTGTTCGAGCGCCTGCGCCAGAATTGAATCCTTCGAGTAAAAACCACTGAATGGCGGCACACCGCACAACGCCAGCGTGCCGATAAGGAACGTCCAGAACGTCACCGGCATTTTCTTGCGCAGCCCGCCCATCTTCCAGATGTCCTGCTCGTGGTGCAGCGCGAGGATGACCGAGCCGGCGCCGAGGAACAGCAACGCTTTGAAAAATGCGTGCGTGGTCAGGTGAAACATCGCGGGCGTCGGGCCGCTCAGACCCACGGCCATGACCATGTAGCCGAGTTGCGAGAGCGTCGAGTAAGCGAGGATGCGCTTGATGTCGTTTTGCTGGATGGCGATAAGCGCCGCAAGCAAGGCGGTGAAGCCGCCGATGTAAGCGACGACATGTAATGCCGCATCGTCTAACAGAAACAAAACGCGGCAAAGCATGTAAACGCCTGCTGCCACCATTGTCGCGGCGTGGATGAGCGCGGAGACCGGTGTTGGACCTTCCATGGCGTCCGGCAACCACACATGCAGCGGGAATTGGGCGGATTTGCCCATTGTGCCGCAGAAAATCAACAAGCCGCCGATAATTAAAAGTGGCGTTGGCCCGCTGTGGACTGCCTTGAAATTTTCCATTCCGAGACTCAAGCCAGAAAAGTTGAGTGTTCCAAGCATTGCCCAGAAAACCAGGATGCCAAGCAGAAAGCCAAAGTCTCCAAGGCGATTGGTAATGAAAGCTTTTTTCGCCGCGTCCGCCGCGCTGGGTTTTTCAAACCAAAACCCGATAAGCAGATAGCTGGACACGCCGACGAGTTCCCAGAAGATGAAAAGCTGGATGAAATTGTTTGCCAGCACGATGCCGAGCATCGAAAACGTGAACAGGCTCATATACGCGAAGAAGCGCGAGAACCCGCGGTCTTCGCTCATGTAACCGAAGGAATAAATGTGAATCGCGCCGCCGACGCCGGTGACGATGAGCATCATCATCAGGCTCAACGCATCGAGTTTCAGCCCGAAATCAATGTGGAGTCCGCCGATGGACAGCCAGTTGACAAAGGATTCATTTGGCAAAACCAGTGGAGGTGCTCCTGCGGAATGCAGATAAGCCCAACTGGGTGCTTCAGTCCCCGGATGCCAACCGTTCGCGGCAATGAAAGCAATCGTGAGGACGAAACCCGTGACAATCGCGCCGATGGACAGGAGCGCGCTGGTGGTGCGGGAGCGCAGGGTGAAAAGCGTGATCACCCCCGTCGCCAGCAGCGGCAGGAACAAGATAATCCAAGGTAGCGCTTCTAAATTCATCGGTTGAAACGGAAACATCGAACATCGAACATCGAACTCTGAACATTGAATGCCAGCAAACTCCGTCGGTTCGGCGTTCGCTGTTCGATGTTGAATGTTCGATGTTTTTTCATTTCTTTAAAGTTTCATCGTGGTCAGATCCTCGACGTGCGCGGTCTGGCGTTTGCGGTAGAGCGCGACGATGAGCGCCAGGCCCACGGACACCTCCGCCGCCGCGACGGTGATGATGAAAAAGACCAGGATCTGGCCGTTCAGGTTGTTGGTGAACCGCGAAAACGCGACGAGCGCGAGGTTGGCCGCGTTGAGCATCAGCTCCAGCGACATGTACATCACCAGCAGGTTGCGCCGCGTGATGACGCCGAGCAGGCCGAGCGCGAACAACAGCGCGCTCACGACCAGATAATGTTCGAGTCCGACGTTCATTTTGTTTTCACCGCAGAGGCGCAGAGGCGCAGAGTCAAAATTATTTTTGGCTCTCTTCGTTTGTTTAAATTCGTTTTCATTTCTCTGCGCCTCCGCGTCTCGGCGGTTATTTAAGGTCTTTCTTGCTCAATAAAATCACGCCCATCATCGCCACGAGCAGAAGCACGGAGACGACTTCAAACGGCAGCAGGTATTGCGTGAACAACAGTTTGCCGAGCGCAGCCGTTTCGCCTTCCAGCACGGGTGCGGACAAATTCGCGCCCGGCTGCGCCGCCAAAATGGATTTCACAAAAATGGCCATGATGGCGCCGACGGAAACCAATCCGCCAATCAGGCTGAACATCTTGATTTTGCGGCGTTCCTCCTCCTTCAAATCCAGCAGCATGATGACGAACAGGAACAGCACCATTACTGCGCCCGCATAGACGAGGATTTGCACCGCCGCGAGGAAGAACGCGTGCAGCAGCACGAACAGCCCGGCCATGGAAATGATGGTCAGCACGAGAAACATCGCGCTCGTAACCGGGTTGCGGCTGAACGGATTGGCGATGACCAGCACGCCGCACAGCAGCGTCAGGAACGCGAACACGTAAAATAAAATGTCGGGCAGTAACATGCTCTTAATTCAGCGGAACGTTCCTAAATGTGAAAACTAAATCTTTACCGTTCCAACCAAACTTAATTTGCAAATCTATAACGTCGGCAGAAACCTTCAAACCTTGCAACGTATCTTCTTCAATCATTGCCGCCCCGTCGTTAGGAATAACCCGATCGCGAAGATAAACGCATGAGGCCAACGCCTCGAACGATTCTGAATGACCATCAAATCCTTTAACCAGGCCCGGCTCCGTTTGGCTGGCGATTGAATGACCGTCGTGAATTACATCAAGCTGATCGTTGCTGCGAAACGCGAGGCCGGAAAAAGCGCCCCGCTTGGGAACTTCCACCAAATAAGTGACCATGAAAACAGGCTCGCCAATCATTCGCGCGGAACGCAAATCGCTGAAACACTTGTCGGTGAACATGGTCAGTTTGCCAACCCGAAGTAGTACAATTTTCACATCACCTTGAATTTGCTCGGGATTGTATGTTGCGAGTGGTTTTTGCTTTGCAGCGAACGCGAAGTAACCGCCACAAACCGCCGTCAGTACGATGAGTAGAACCACAGCGACACGAAACATTTTGTTTTGGTTCAGAGTTTGCATGGCTTGTCTTTCATTTGGTTGTTCGATTCAGACTTTCACCGGGAAATTTTCCTGCTCCTTCGCCTCTTCCAGCTTGTGTTTCCATTTCTGGACGCCACCGACCGTGCCGCCCAGTGCGAGGAGTTTTTCCTTGTTGTAAATCATCTCTGCGCGGCTCGTGCCGGCGAGCGAATAATCCTTTTTCAGGAAAATCGCTTCTTCCGGACAGACTTCCTGGCAGAAACCGCAGAAGATGCACCGGAGCATGTTGATCTCGAATTCCGCCGGCATCTTTTCCGCGTTCGGACGGTCGGCGAGTTGGCCGGCAGGGCCGGGCGGAATGATTTCGATGGCCTTGGGCGGGCAGACAAATTCACAAAGCTGGCAGCTCACGCACTTGGTGTTGCCATCCTGGTCGCGCACGAGATAGGGCGCGCCGCGGTAGCCTTCGGGCACAACCCATTTCTCCTCGGGATACTGCATCGTCACCTTCCGCTTGAAGAAATGACGGAGCGTGACCTTGAATCCGCCGGCAATCGCCGGCAGATAAAGCCGTTCCCAAAGATTCAGTTTTTTACGTTCAACGATCATTTGCTTCGGTCACGCATTACATTTCACGTTTCACGAGTGATGCGTGAAACGGAAAACGTGAAACGCAACTAACTCTTCATCCACAACACCACCGCCGTCACCACAATGTTCGCCAGCGCCAGCGGCAAAAAACGGCGCCAGCCCAAATCCATCAACTGGTCATACCGGAAGCGCGGCCACATCCAGCGCACCCAGATGAACAGCAGCAGGAATACGAACACCTTCGCCAGGAAAATCACGACGTGCGCGATGCCGCCCGGCAATGTCGTCGCGGTCTGGTCGAGGCCGAACCACGGCAGCGTCCAGCCGCCGAAAAACAGCGTCACCATCATCGCCGACGCGAGAATCATGTTCGCGTATTCGCCCATGAAAAACAGCGCAAACTTGATCGAGCTGTATTCGATGTTGTAGCCGCCGGCCAGTTCCTGCTCGGCTTCCGGCAGATCGAACGGCGTGCGGTTGGTTTCCGCAAAGGCCGCGCCGAGGAAAATCGCGAACGCCAGCGGCTGCTTGAACACCAGCCAGCTGAAAAGGCCGTGCGCTTGATAGCTGATCACGTCGCTGAGATTCAAACTGCCGGCGAGAAGGAAGACCGGGATGACCGACAGGCCCATGGAGATTTCGTAGGAAATCATCTGCGCGCTGGAGCGGATGCCGCCGAGGAACGGATATTTCGAGTTTGCCGCATAGCCCGCCAATACGATGCTGTAAACGCCGAGCGACACGATGCCGAACGTGTAAAGGATGCCGACGTTCAGATTGGCGAGCACCATCGGCTGATTGCCGATCTTCGATCCAAACGGGATGACGGCGAGGTTGAGGATGGCCGGCATCAGGGCAATGCCCGGCGCCAGGAAGAAATATATTTTGCGCACATGCGCCGGCGTGAATTCTTCCTTGAGAAAGGCCTTGATGCCGTCCGCCGCCGGTTGGAGCAGGCCGAACGGCCCGACGCGATTCGGCCCGAGCCGGTCCTGCACGAACGCGCATACGCGCCGCTCGACCAGCACGATGTAGGCGACCATCGTCATCAGGATGGCAAACGCGGCCAGAATCTTCACCACCGTAAAGATGGCGAATTGCTGTGCGTCGCTCAAGTTGTTCAGCCAGTCCATCATTGTATTTTAATCAGCGGAGCGCGAAAATGTGTTTGTGTAGCACCCGCGTCCCGCGGGTTGTTTCGGGCGTCGCGCCCGAAACCTTTCGCAGGAGCAATGCTCCACGATTCGTTCGATCAACACCCAGCGTATGTGCGCCGACGCAATTCGGCGGGACGCCGAATTGAACCCGCCGGAGGCGGGTGCTACCCACAGCTTTTGTCAATCTCACTTTCATTTTAACGTCTTCGCGTTCTTTCGCGGTTAAATTTTCACCGTCACGCCCGTGTCGCCGAGGCCCGCCCACGTCAGACCGTTGAACGCGGGCACGTCCTTCGCCATGGCGTTGAACAAACCTTCGATGGTCAGGAACCCATCCTGGCCGGTGACGTTGTAAACCAAATCATGCAAAAATTCCCATTCCGGCCGCGCATCGCCGGGCGGTTCGACGGCCTTCATGAATTTCTGGACGCGGCCTTTTGTGTTGGTAAACGTGCCGCGTTTCTCCGCGTGCGCGCAGCCGGGCAACAGATAATGCGCCAGCCTGGTCGTCGCGTTAGGCAAAATGTCGCTCACGACGAGTGTTTCCAGCTTGCCCAGCAAATCCGCGCCAATGCCACGTCGGGTCACGTCTTCGCCAAAGACAATCAACGTCTTGATTTTGCCACTTTGAATGCCTTCGGCGATCTTCGGCAAGTTTGTTCCCATCGGATCGGCGGCCAGGCCGGTCAGTTGCGCGCCGTTGCTGTTCGGATTTTTGTCCGCGCTGACGAGCAATTTGTCGCCGTCGCCGGTGCGAGGAACGGAATCGCTGATGGCGCCAAGCTTTGACTTCAATTTCGAAATCAACCACAGTTCCTCGTTTGTCTGGCGGGCCGACGCGACGATGGCCACCGAACCTGCCGGAGATTTCTTCAACAATTCGGCAATTTCTGTCAACGCCGACGACCAGGAGGCGGGTTGACCTCTGGGCCTTGGACTTCGGACTTTGGACTTTTGTCAGCCGGTCCTCGCGGCCAATCCATTTGTAATTCAAGCGCCCGGCGTCGCATATCCACGGGCCGTTGACGGCGTCGTTTTCGCGCGGGGTGTAGCGGTAAATCTTTTCCTCGCGCGAACCGATGAGAATGTTGCAGCCGGTGGTACAACTGGTGCAGATGCTTTTGGTCTCCTTGAGGAACCAGACGCGCATCTGGAACCGGAAATCCTTGGACGTGAGCGCGCCCACCGGACAAATGTCCACCGTGTTCAGCGTGTAATTATTGTCGAAAGCCTTGCCCGGATACGCCGCGAGCGTGTTGTAGCTGCCGCGATTGACGATGCCAAGCGCGTCATCGCCCACAATGTCCCTGGTGAACCGGATGCAGCGGGAGCAGAGGATGCAGCGCTCGTCGTCGAGCATGATGCGCGGGCCGAGGTCAACGCTCTTGGGTTTGTGGACCTTCGGCTCGACAAACCGGCTGGCCGACTGGCCGTAATCCACCGAGTATTCCTGCAATTTGCATTCGCCCGCCTGGTCGCAGATGGGGCAGTCGAGCGGATGGTTGATGAGCAGGAATTCGAGCACCCCCTCGCGCATTTGCTTCACGCCGGGCGTGTTCGAGTAAATTTCCATGCCCGGCGAAACCGGCGTGGCGCAGGCAATGGCCGGCCGCGGCGACTTGACAATTTTCGCCGTGCCGTCGGGATTCAAGATCGGTTTGCGATCCGGGCCGAGCGCGGGGGTGCCGAACTCGACGAGGCACATGCGGCAATTGCCGGCGATGGGCAACTTGGGATGATAGCAATAATGCGGCACGTCCGTCTTTGCCAGTTCGCACGCCTGGATCATCGTCGTGGGCACGAGCTTGCCCGACCAATCGGCCATGAGGCGCGGCACCTCAATTTCGCGGCCATCCACCTTCACCCGGATTTTTTCAATCGCGGGTGGCGCGGGCTTCGTTTCGGTTGTAACGGCGGTTGACATTGAAATCAGTGATGTGCAGCGGCCAACTGTTTTTGTTCGGTTGGTGGATTGCCTTCCGTCGCGCGCCGTTTTTCATCCGCTGCGCCTTTCGCAATAAATTCATCCTTGAACTTCGCCACGAAACTTTGCACCGGCCACGAGCAGGCCTCGCCGAAGGCGCAAATCGTCCGGCCGCCGGGAATATTGTCGGCGATTTTCGCCAGATAATCCGCGTCCTGCGCCCGGCCCTCGCCGTGCGTGAGGCGGTGCAATGCCTTGCTCATCCAGAGCGAGCCTTCGCGACAGGGCGTGCATTGGCCGCAGCTTTCATGCGCGTAAAATTCGGCGATGTTCGCCAGCGCCTCGACGATGTCGGTCGAGTCGTCCATCACGATGATGGCGCTGGAACCGCTCATCGAACCGGCCTGAATCAACGCATCAAAATCATAAGGCAAATCGAGCAAGTCCATTTCCTTGCCCTTGATGTTGAATTTTTCGCCTGCCTTGAAAACTTTGGCTGAAGATCCGCCGGGGATGATTGCTTTCAATGAACGCCCGGGTCGCAGTCCCCCGCCGAAATTCGCGTCGAAAATCAATTGACCGATGGTCGCCTTGCCGATTTCGATTTCGTAGTAACCTGGTTTCTTCACATGACCGCTAAGGCTGACGATGCGGGTGCCGGTGTTGTTGGGCGTGCCGAGCTTGGCGAATTCCGCGCCGCCCATGGCGACGATGTGCTTCACGTTGCAGAGCGTCTCGACGTTGTTGACGATGGTCGGGCACATCCACAGGCCGAGCACCGCCGGGAAATACGGCGGCTTGATGCGCGGATACGGCCGCTTGCCTTCGAGTGATTCGATGAGGCCGGTTTCCTCGCCGCAAATGTAGGCGCCCGCGCCGCGATGCACGTGCATTTCCAGATCGTAACCGGTGCCCAGGATGTTTTTGCCGAGAAAATTCTTCGCGCGCGCTTCCTGCAGGCACTTGTTCAACAGTTTCGCGCCGTCGGGCATTTCGCCGCGGATGTAAATGTAGGCCAAGTGTACGTCGTTCGCGAAGCACGAGATGATCATGCCCTCGATGAGCTGGTGCGGATCCTTGTAAATGATTTGGCGATCCTTGAATGTGCCCGGCTCGGATTCGTCGGCGTTGCAAATGAGGTAAATCGGCTTGCCGCTCTTGCGGTCCACGAAGCTCCACTTCAGCCCGCACGAAAAACCCGCGCCGCCGCGCCCGCGCAGGCCGGAAGCCATGACTTCCTGGCGGATTTGTTCCGGGCCGGAACGTTTGGCGCCGTCCGGCAAATCCTTCGGCTGAAGCGCGAGCGCCTTTCTGAGCGCATCGTAGCCGCCATGACGCAAATAGCATTCGATATCCGGCGTGTAACCCGGTTCATCGGCATGCTTCAAAATCAATTTGTATTCCTGCGGCATGGCTAGTTGCGTGAAACGTGAAACGTGAAACGTGACGTGCGAAAAGCCCCGGAGGGGCGACCGAGAGTAGCCCACGGTTTCAACCGTGGGTTATCCAATCCAAAACGAACCAAGCCCCGGAGGGGCGACAGAAATTGTCCTTGTGCACTTTCTTTCGTCCCTCCGGGACTTGATGCAAATTCCACTGACAACCCACGGTTGAAACCGCGGGCTATTTTCTCACGTCCCTCCGGGATTCCGGTCTGTTGACTTGACTGGCCGATGAAACCCTTTAGCCTGTCAAACGCTCCGGCTTGCCCGATGGTGTAACGGTAGCACAGCAGACTCTGGATCTGTTTGTCATGGTTCAAATCCATGTCGGGCAGCCAATTCCTTGGAGTTTTTTTACCGCAGAGACGCGGAGACGCAGAGGAAGGAAAACTGTTTTCAATTACTCTCTGCGCCTCTGCGCCTCTGCGGTTGATAAAAGTCGGTTTCATTTGCACCTCCCCACAATTTCATCCGCCTTGGCGTGGCTGACGCCTTGATGGAATTCGTCGTTGACCATCATCACCGGCGCGGTGCCGCAACTGGCGAGGCATTCGACGAATTCAACCGTGAACTTTCCGTCCTTCGTCGTTTGCGGGCCGTGCGCGTGCGCGTCCAGGCCCAGCTTCTCGCAAAAATGTTTGTGCAGTTCATACGCGCCGCCCAGCGCGCAGCTCAACGTCCGGCAGACCTTGATTTGATACTTGCCCATCGGCTGCTGCCGGAGCATGGGATAAAACGTCACCAGCTCATAAACGTTGATGGGCTGCAATTCGAGTTTCTTCGCCGTCCACTCGACCGCTTCCTGCGAAATCCAGCCGAAATGCTCCTGGAGGGCGTGCAGCACCATGAGCGATGCCGCGCGCTTGACCGGGTAATGCGAAATCAACTCGTCAATCCCGGCTTCAAGATTTGCTGGAACGGTGAAACTCATTTCAATTTATTAACGCAAAGGCGCAGAAAAATGTGGGGTAGCACCCGCGTCTCGCGGGTTGTTTCGGGCGTTGCGCCCGAAACCTTTTGCGAACGCAGATTGCCGTTGTTCATCCGATTAATGTCAATCGTACGCCTGCCGCGGCAATTCGGCGGGACGCCGAATTGAACCCGCCGGAGGCGGGTGCTACCCACAGCACTCGTAAATTTTATCTTCATTTCTTGAACTCTCTGCATCTTCGCAATGAAATCTTTCATCTGTCACACTCCCCCATCACGAAATCGAGCGAGCCGAGAATCGCGGTGATGTCGCTCATCATGTGGCCCGGCAACAGGCGCGACAAAATGCTCAGGTTCACAAACGAGGGCGAGCGAATCTTCATCCGGTACGGCGTGCCGCCGCCGCGGCTGTTGATGTAAAAACCGAGTTCGCCCTTCGGGTTCTCGTGGCCGAAATAAATTTCACCGGGCGGCACGTTCATGCCCTGCGTCACCAGCATGAACTGGTGAATCAACTCCTCCATGCCCGACATGACCTTGTCCTTCGCTGGCAAAACGATTTTGCCGTCGGCCACGTTGACCGGCTCTTTGGACTGGTTGTCGAAACCGCCGGGAATTTTGTCCAGGCACTGATGCAAGATGCGCACGCTCTGGCGCATTTCCTCCATGCGCACGAGGTAACGGTCGTAACAGTCGCCGACCGAGCCGAGCGGCACGTCAAATTGGAAATCCGGGTAGCAAAGATACGGCTGCGCCTTGCGGAGATCGTAATCCACGCCGCTGCCGCGCAGGTTCGGGCCGCTCAGACCGTAGTCAATCGCGTCAGCCTTCGAGATGACGCCCACGTCCCGGGTGCGGTCCACCCAGATGCGATTGCGCGTGAGCAGCGTCTCCATCTCGGCGAGGTTGACGACGACTTCGTTGAGGAACTTGCGGACGGCATCGCACCAGCCCGGCGGGGTGTCGCGCGACACGCCGCCAATGCGCGTGTAACTGGTCGTGAACCGCGCGCCGGTGAGCGATTCGCAGAGATTGTAAATTTTTTCGCGCTCCGTGAACGTGAGCAGAAAAACCGTGATCGCGCCGAGGTCCAGTCCAAACGCGCCCAGCCCCAGCAGATGCGACGAAATGCGCGCCAGTTCGCAGCACATCACGCGGATGTACTGGCAGCGCGGCGGCAGATTCTTTTCGATGCCCAGCAATTTTTCCACCGCGAGCGCGTAGGCGACGTTGTTGGCCAGCGGCGCGAGATAATCCAGCCGGTCCGTGTAAGGGATGAACTGGGTGTAGGTCATGTTCTCGGCGATTTTTTCGTCGCCGCGATGCAAATAACCCACGTCCGGGTCGGCCTTGGTGATGATCTCGCCGTCGAGTTCGAGCACGATGCGGAGCACGCCGTGCGTGGCGGGATGCGACGGCCCCATGTTCAGGACCATCTTCTCGCCCTGCATGTCGCGCAATTCCTCAACCGCATCGCTCGCGCGGGCGGCGGGGTCGC
>CAWHLR010000003.1:0-52502 GCA_963830235.1 uncultured Verrucomicrobiae bacterium | reverse complement strand
TACTTTTTGGCGACGGAAACGACGAGGCGCAGGTTGGCCTCGGCCATGTGCGTCTTGGCCCGCAAACCGCGTTCGGCGGCGGCCCGCAAATCGCTGAATGTCTTGTAAAAAACCTCGCGCGGCATCCGCACAAATTGTTCGAGCGTCTGGATTTTGGCGCGTTCGGCCTCAATCGCCGCCCGGCGCTCGCCGGTCGTGCGCAACGCCTCGAGTTCCTGGATGTGGCGCAGGCTGGCCTGGAATTTTTCATGGACATTGCCGGCCACGACGATCATTTCCTCGACGACCTTTTGCTTGTAAAAAAACTTTATGAAAATTTCCTGCAACTTGACGCTGAGCTTCTTCAATTCACGCTGCAATTTTTCCTTGCGGCCTTTTTGCACGGCTTTCTGCCACAGGAAATACTTCGCGTCCACCTTTTGATCGAAGGCGCGGACCTTTTTGATGAGCTTGCGCAGCTCGCGCAAATGGCCTTCGCGATTGGCGATTTTCTTGTCCACGATCACGCGGTCGAAGCGTTCCTTCGGCGGCTCGGACAATAATTTTTCCGCGATGGCAATATGTTCCTTCGCGGTGAAACCGAGACTGTACACGATCCGCTTCATCTCCAGCTCAGCTTCCTCGATGCGCTTGCAAATCTCGACCTCCTGTTCCCGGGTGAGCAGGGGCACCTTGCCCATCTGGTTCATGTACATCCGGACCGGGTCGTCCAGGATTTCCAGCCGCGCGTCCTCGTCCTCCTCCGCCTGCTGGGCCGGCTCGGCCGGCTTGGCCGCGCGGTCCGCCTCGGCCTGATCCATGACAATTTCCACGTCGAGACTCCGCAGCTTGGTCAGCAGCGCGTCCAGATCTTCCGGGCTGAGATTGTCCGGCAAAACGTCATTGACGTCATCGTAGGTGATGTAACCGTGCTCCTGCGCAAGATGCAGGAGCGTCCGGACCGTCTCGGTCAAATCCACGGACGATTGAATGGGCGCCGAAGCGGCGACGTTCACATGACCGTTCTGCGGCGTTTTTTGCGGCGATTTTTCAGCGGAAACAATTGCACCCGTTGCCCGGGGGCGGGTTTTTTGCGGTTTTGAGGCATTTCTTCGCGCGCTGGAAATGACAAAGCGCCGGCGCATCGGCGCCGGTTTCACTCCGGTGCCTCGTCGGCTGCTGCTTCGGTGTTTGCGCGCCACACTGCCCTGCGCCGTCTTTTTTCGCTTCAGCATAAATAATAATAGACCTGCTGCGGCTCAATTTGGTTCAGAAAAACCCATAATTGCCCTCCGCCAAACGAGCCGCGCCGGTTCTGCCCATAAATATCCACTCGCCCATAATACTTCAGGAGAGCGCCCACACCAGAAGACCGACGCGGGTTCATGTTAGCCTCTTTTTCCAAAAATTCAAGAAGAAATCACCATCCGGACAAACTTTTAACACTTTGAAAATCAATTACTTGCGAAAATTAGTCGGTCTGATTACCAGTCTTTTACTGGTTTTTGTGGGCTTTCCGGCGGATTTTTGGGCTTTAATTGAAGAAATTGCTCGTCGCCTTTTTGCGCGTCCAACAGCCGTTGCGCCTGTTCGGGCGACATTTCCTGAGCCTTGGCTTCCTGGGCCTGTCCCGTCTGTTCATCCCGTTTCTCGTTGGATTGCTTGCCGGACGATTTTGCCTGCTGCTGTTTGTCCTTCGGCTGGCTCGATTGGTTTTGCGCCTGCTGATCTTGTGGTTGCTGCTGGTTCGGCTGTGATTGTTGCTGCGACTGATTTTGCTTGGATTGCTGTTGTTGCTTCTGATTCTGTTGCGATTGCTGGTTCTGTTGGTTCTGTTGGTTCTGCTGGTTTTGTTGTTGTTGCTGCTGGCTCTGTTGTTTGAGCAATTCCTCCAGCTTTTTCAGCTTGGTGTCGTCCGGGTAATATTTCAGCCCGCTCTCCGCCCGTTCCAGCGCCGCCGGAATGTTGTTGGAAATGTAATACTGCGCGCCGCCGTTGAAAAAATCTTCGGCGGGCGCGAGCTGCGCGCTGATTTTCTGCCCGGCAATGAGCAGCGCGCTAAGGCTGATGAGGAGTCGCAATGTCATCAATGTCCTTCAGTTTTTTGGTGAAATCTTCAAATTGCTTTTCGGCGATTTTATATTTCTGCGTCAGCTCCTGCATGATGCTGAACGCGGTGTGAAATTCCGCCCGCCGCACCGCCGCGTCCGCGCTGCCTTTGCCTCGCAGCAACGCCGCCTTGATCTGCCGGATATATTCCGCCGCGTTTTTGGCGAAATTCAGATTGAACACGGCGTCCACATCATTCGTGTTCAGCGACACGGCCCGCCCGTAGATTTTCACCGCCGCGTCAAAACCCTGTTCCAAACCGTCCAAATCCTTCGCCTGCTTCGCCTTTTGGAACTGCACATTGCCGAGGTTGTAATACGCCTGCTGCTGCAACTTCAAATCCGGAGACAGTGTCACCTGCTGGAAAAGTTGCTGCGCCGTGTCGAAATTCGTCGCGCGATACGCCGCCGCGCCCGCGTTGAAGACCAGGCGCAAGTCGTTTGTGTGAACTTCCGCCAGCCGTTCGTATTCCGCCAGCGCATTCGTGTAATTGCCCGATTTATATTCCCGCAACGCGCTCGCCGGTGAAGCATTAACCGCCACCGGCAGAAGCAGCAGCGCCATCATGGCCGCCGTTGCTGGTGCGGTTTTGTTTGGAGTTCCGCCTTCAGGCGGCACAGACCGGCTAAAGCCGGACCTCCGAACTTCTGAATCGTTTGTTTTGCGTTTGCGCTCCGGCAAAAACAGTTCCGCCAGCAACAGCAGCATCGCCAGGGCCAGCGGCCAGTGAAACTGCTCGTGATAACGCCGCACCAGCCGTTCCCGGCCCTCCGATTTCGGCAGCGGTGCGAGACCGCGCTCATAAAGCGTGTCAATCGTGTTGGCCCCGCGCAACGGCAGATAAAAACCCCCCGTCGCGCCGGCAATTTGCTGGAGCAATGCCTCATTGAGGTGTGACTTCACCACATTGCCCTGCTCGTCGCGGACGTAATCCGAATTGCCGTTGGCCTCCGTCACCCGCAGCAAATCACCCGCAGCCGTGCCGATGCCGATGGTGAAAATTTTCAACCCGGCTTTCGCCGCGTTCTGCGCCGCTTCCAGCGCGCCGGTGTCGTTGTCCTCGCCGTCAGTCAACAGCACGAGCACCTTGTGACGGCTGTCTTCCTTGAACGCGGTCAAGGCGGTGTTGATGGCCGCGGCGATGGCCGTGCCGCCCTGCGGAATCGCGTTCACATCCAATGCCTGCACGCATTGCTGAAACGCCGTGTTGTCAATCGTCAGCGGACATTCCAAAAACGCGTCGCCCGCAAACGCAACCAGCCCCATCCGGTCCGTTCCGGCCTTTTGCATCAATTCCAGCGCGGCGAGCTTGGCGCGCGCCAGCCGGTTCGGCGCGATGTCGGTCGCCAGCATGCTCTTGGACGTGTCCACCGCCACGACGATGTCCAATCCGCGCTGTTCGACCTCCTGCAGGTCAAATCCATGCTGCGGCCGGGCCAGCGCGATGACCAGCAATGCCACCGCGAACACCAGACATACGAACCGGATTTTCTGCCGCGCGGGGGAAATGCCGACGGTCAATTGTGACAACAGCCGCGCCTCAATGAATTGCACCAGCAGCTTTTGCCGCGAGCGCATCGCCCACCAGAAGAACGCGAGCAGCGCCGGCGGAATCACCAGCAGGAGCCACAACAGATTTGGATGCTCGAATCTCATCATGTAATTGCCGATTGCCGATTGCCGATTGCCGATTGGGTTTGTAGTTTTGGCGCATGAACCCAACTGAAATGAAAGCGCGCACAAAAACGTTTGCCTTGCGAATCATCAAACTGACCCGGGCAATTCCAAAAAACGATGATGCTGGACGTGTCATCGCCAAACAAATCATTCGCAGTGGCACTTCGGTGGCCGCAAACTATCGTGCCAGTTGCCGCGCCCGCAGCCGGGCCGAATTCGTCGCAAAAATTGGAACCGTCGAAGAAGAATCTGACGAAACCGCCTTGTGGCTCGAATTGCTTATTGAGTCCGGCATCATGCCTGCAAAAAAACTGTCCGCTCTCTTGGCGGAAGCCGATGCGCTTACTGCCATCATGGCCGCCTCTCGCAAAACCGCGTCGGGCAAATGATCTATTAATCGGCAATCGGCAATCGGCAATCGGCAATCGCTTCATGGCAGCCTCCGCAACACGGTTTGTCCGAGAACTATTTCAAGCAGCAAGATCGCCAGCCCGCATGTCACCAACCACGGGAACAGCTCATCGAATTGCGCGAATTTGTTGATGACTGCCTCGGTTTTCTCCAGCTTGTCAATCTCCGCGTAAATTTGCCGGAACCGCTCCGCGTTGTCGGCGCGATAATATTTTCCGCCGGTCTTGCCGGCGATTTTTTGCAGCGTGTCCTCGTCCACGTCCACCGGCACGTTTTGATAGCCCACTTTTCGGCCGCCCATGAACACCGGCATCGGCGCCGTGCCCTGTTCGCCGATGCCGACCGTGTAAACTTTCACGCCCAGCGCCGCCGCCGCGTCCGCCGCCAGGAGCGGCTGGATTTTGCCGGAGTTGTTTTGTCCGTCGGTCGCCAGAATGATGATTTTGCTTTTTGATTTCAGATCGCGCAGCCGGTTGATGGCCGTGGTCAGCGCGTCGCCAATCGCCGTTGCGTCGGAATTGATCGTGCCGATCTCCAGGCGGTCCAGATTTTCCTGCAAGTAATCGTGGTCCAGCGTCAACGGCGCGGCGATGAACGCCTGGGCCGCGAACACCACCAGACCGATGCGGTCATTCGGGCGTTTATCAATAAAATCTTTCAGCACCGACTTGGCCATGTTGACGCGGTTCACGCGTTGTCCGCGCACCACGAAATCCTCCGAAATCATGCTGCCCGACAAATCGAGCGCGCAGACGATGTCAATGCCGCTGGCCTTGACGGTTGTGGCGCTCTTCATCAAACGCGGTTGCGCCAGCGCCACAATGAACAACGCCAGCACCAGCCAGCGCAACGCCGCCAGAAACGCGCCGGCGCGCGAACGCCGCGCCCGCGTCAATCCTTCCACCAACCGCACCGCCGAATAGAGGAACGCGGGCGGCTGGCCGCGCCGGCCCTTCAGCCACGCCAGCAGCGGCAGCAGCAACAGCAGCAGCAAAAAATAGGGATGGGCGAAAACCATTTTTGATTTACGATTTACGATTTACGATTTGTTCCTCTTCGGCGATCACCGGCATCGGTTGCGGCTCAGTTTCCTCAACGAGCCGCAGCGCAGAAGAATGCAACCCGCGCAGTTCCGGTTCGACCGGTTCGTATTTGGCGAATTTCACCAAGTCGCAGCATCCCAAAAATTCGCCGAGCTTTTCCTTTTGTTCCGCCGACAACAAATCCGTGCTCCGCAGCTCGTGCAGAAACTCCTCGGTCGTGCGCTCCGGCGCATGGAAATCAAACCGTTCTTCGAGATAGGTGCGAACCGTGTCGGAAACCAGGGTGCAAAACGGCTTGGGATGCGAGATCAACGCGAGCGCTTTTTCCAGCATTTCCTTCGCGCGCACGTGGGCCGGCACCAGCGGCACAAACGGAATTTGCGACCGCCGCTTTTGCCACCACCGCCAGGCCGCGAACAACAACGCCGCCGCAGCCAGCGCGCCAAGCGTCCACCAAAGCCATTCCCAGCCGCTCGGAATTTCCACCGGCGGCTTGATGTCGCGGATGTCATTCGCGGCGGCGAGCGACGCTGTTTGATTTGTGGCCATGGATTACTTGATGTGTTCGGAAGATGCCGGTAGCACCCGCCTCCGGCGGGTTGTTTCGGGCGTCACGCCCGAAACCGACGACGGACATGGATAGCCGGTATTCATCAGACAAAATGCAGTCGTTCGATTGCCGTGGCAATTCGGCGGGACGCCGAATTGAACCCGCGAGACGCGGGTGCTACCCACAAAAATCGTGGCGACATTTGCGAATGTGAATTTGCCGGTCATCGTAAGAATTTCATCCGCGCAGCCTCCGTTTTTCCCGGTTCTCGAAAAATTTGCCCAGGGCCGCCGAGTAGGGTTCGTCCGTGCGGAGTTGAATGGTGTCCACGCCCGACGAGCGGAACTGGCGTGCGAGATCGTTGCGCTGCTTTTCCTGCCGCAACGCAAAGGCATCGCGGCTGGTCGCGTGGCCGGTGTTGATTTCAACGATTTCACCCGTTTCGGCGTCCTCCAAAATCAAACGGCCGAGCGCAGGCAATTCGAGTTCGTAGCGATCCGTGATTTGCACGGCCACAACATCGTGCTTGCGGTTCGCAATCCGCAGCGCGGTTTGGAGTTCGGAAGGCAATACGTTGCTGTAGGGTCGCGTGTCTCCACGCAAGAGTCGGCTGGGGACAGCCGACGCTACAGCCGGGCTTATAAAATCCGAAATGACGACGGCGATGGCGCGATGCGGCAAAACGCGGCCCATGAATTCCAACGCCTGGACTAGATCCGTTCCGCGCCGTTTCGGCTCGAAGAACAAAACTTCGCGGATGACGCGCAGCACGTGGCTGCGGCCTTTACGCGGCGGGATGAACTTCTCCACTTCATCAGTGAACAGCAGCAGACCGACCTTGTCATTGTTGCGGATGGCGGAAAAAGCCAGCACCGAAGCGATCTCGGCGGCGAGTTCGCGTTTGGATTGCGCGCGCGAGCCGAACAAGCCGGAGCCGCTCACGTCCACGACCAGCATGAGTGTCAGCTCGCGTTCCTCGACGAATTTCTTGATGAACGGATGGTTCATCCGCGCGGTGACGTTCCAGTCAATGGCGCGCACGTCATCGCCGGGCTGGTATTCGCGCACCTCGTCGAAGTTCATGCCCTGTCCTTTGAAGACGGAATGGTACTGGCCCGCGAGCGTTTCGGTCACGACGCGGTTCGTGCGCAGTTCGATCTGCCGGATTTTTTTGAGGATTTCGCGGGGAATCATGGGTGGCGTGATGCGTGATGCGTGATGCGTGATGCGGAAAACCCGGCTTGCGTAACAAATTGAAAGGAGTAAATTGCCGCCATGAGTGCGACTGAAATTCTCGAACAAATCGAACAATTGCCGCTGGACGAGCAACACAAAGTTGCCGAAAAGGTATGGGAAAAATATGGCGACTTCGACGACACACTCACGCCGGAACAAATCGCCGAACTTGAACGCCGGGCTGCCGATGCGCGGGCGCATCCTGAACGCGGCATTCCGTGGGAAACGCTCCGCGCTGAAATGTTTGCCCGATACGGCGTCAAGCGATGAGCTTTGGTCTCATCATTGAGGCCGATGTCCGTGAAGAAATCCGTCAGGCGGGCGATTGGTATGAGGCGCGGGAAGCCGGTGTTGGCGGACGTTTTGCCGTGGTGCTTGATGAGCTCCTTCAAAAAATAATTTCCGATCCGTTTCGTTATCCCAAAGCCGGCCCGACCACGCACAAGGCAAAGATCATTGGCTGGCCTTACTCGATTTTCTTTACCATTTTGGAAGAGAAGCGTCTGGTGAAAATCATTGCTGTCTGGCAGGGAAACCAAAACCCCGCCAAGTTGCGCCGGCGGCTGAAATGACCAGCCCGCGAGCGTTTCGGTCACGACGCGGTTCGTGCGAATTTCGATCTGCCGGATTTTTTTGAGGATTTCGCGGGGAATCATTTGCGAAAAAACTTCAAGCCAGGTTAAACCAATTCTTCAAAGTGCCCTCCACTCTTGTAAGGGCTTTGGCCCATGAAATACCAGTAAGCCAAGTCGTCCAGCCGAGAGAACGCTTTCTCGTAGTAATCAGCAGCGTGAACTTTCGGGAAATTAGGATGCGTCGCCCATTCTCGGACAAACCGTGGCACAAACCAGAATCCCTCGGCGACCCACCTTTCCAACTTTGTATCGGAGGATTTACTTTCTGCGCATAGCTTCATTGCAGAGGTGAGCCTGTTAAATGCGGCTTTGTCCCATTCAAGATTCGGACGCAACTTGATCAGGAAACTGCCTTCGCCAGCGGCAAATTCATTTTTAAGAATTGTAATGAAGGTTTCCATAAATGCGCCTTGAATCACGGCACCGGCAGTTCATCAAAAATTTTCTGGATGATGATTTCGCTGGTTTTTTCCTCGGCCTCGGCTTCATAGGTGATGGCCACGCGGTGGCGCAGCACGTCCATGCCGATGCTTTTCACGTCCTGCGGCGTGACGTAGCCGCGGCCTTTCAGGAACGCATAAGCCTTGGCCGCCAGCGTCAGGTTGATGGTCGCGCGCGGCGACGCGCCGAGCTGGATGAACTCCTTCACCGCGATTTTGTAGTGGTCCGGGTCGCGCGTGGCGCAGACGAGGTCCACGATGTATTCCTTCACCTTGTCGTCCACGTAGATGTCGTTGATGACTTCGCGCGCCTTGAGAATTTGTTTCGCCTCAACGACGGCGCTCGCGGTGGGCGTGCCGCTGGTGCGCGCCATCAGGTCGAGAATCTGCCGTTCCTCGGCGCGCGAGGGATAGCCGATTTTCAATTTGAGCATGAAGCGGTCAACCTGCGCCTCGGGCAGCGGATAGGTGCCTTCCTGCTCAATGGGATTTTGCGTGGCCAGCACGAGGAACGGTTCTTCGAGCTTGAAGGTTTGTTCGCCGATGGTGACCTGTTTTTCCTGCATGGCTTCGAGCAAGGCGCTCTGCACCTTGGCGGGCGCGCGATTGATTTCGTCGGCGAGGATGAGGTTGGCGAAGACCGGGCCTTTGCGCGTGCTAAAGCCGCCGGACTGCGGATTGTAAATCTGCGTGCCGATGACGTCGGCAGGCAGCATGTCCGGCGTGAATTGCAGGCGCGAAAACTTCACGTTAATGCACGCAGCCATGGATTTCACCGCCAAAGTTTTTGCCAGCCCCGGCACGCCTTCAAGCAGGACGTGGCCGTTGGCCAGCAGGCCGATGACCAGCCGCTCGGTCAGATAATTCTGGCCAACGATGACCTTGCCCAGTTCGTTAAACAGCGGGTGCGTGAAAGCGCCCGCTTCCTTGACTGCTTCGTTGATGGCGCTGATTCCAGTATTCATTTTTATGATTTTATTGACAGATGGACAATGTATCCAGCTTCTGTGTTCAAACAAAAATTGCGACACGGATTACACGGATTAACACGGATTCCTACCCATCAAAATTCGTGAAAATCTGTGAAATCCGTGTCTAAAATCGTTTCTTCGCCCCGGCAATGTCCCGTGCAATTTGAGCCTTCAGTTCTTCGAGCGAACCGAACTTTTGCTCGTCACGCAGCTTTCCGCCGATTTCGATTTCCAATTCCTGGCCGTAAAGGTCGCCGCTAAAATCAAGCAGGTGCGCCTCGACGCGCAACTGCGGCCCGCCGGTCGCCAGCGTCGGACGGAAGCCGATGTTAAGCGCAACCGGTTGCGGTTTATTCCCGATTTTGGCAAAACCGACGTAAACGCCATTGGGCGGCAGAACCAGACCCGCTGCGTCAAGATTCGCGGTGGGGAAACCGAGCTTGCGGCCGACGCCATCGCCCGCGATCACGCGGCCGGAAATCGCGTAAGGCCGTCCGAGCATCTGGCTCGCGGCGTCGAGATTGCCGGCACGGATGGCTTCGCGAATGCGTGTGCTGCTGACGATTTGATTGTCAAGGGACACAGCGGCCAGTCCGTGAACGGTGAAACCCAGTTCGTCACCAAGTTTTTTCAGCAACGCGACGTTGCCGCTGCGCTGGTGGCCGAAAACAAAATCCGCCCCCACGCAAATACTTTGGATTTTTCCGAGGTCGCGGGCCAGTCCGCGAATGAACGCCTCGCCAGATTGCCCGCTGAACGCGCGGTCGAAATGAATCAGCAGCAGCGTGTCCGCGCCCAATGATTCAATCGCGCCTAGTTTTTGCGGCAGCGAATAAATGAGCGGCGGCACGCGGTCGGGCGCGACCACGGTGCTGGGGTGCCGGTCGAAAGTGATCACCAGCGCAATGGCGTCGTGCTGCCGCGCGTCGGCGACGGTCTGTCGGATGATCTGCTGATGGCCGAGGTGAACGCCGTCGAAAACGCCGATGGCGAGGCAGGTTTTACGACTGCCGTTGCCAAGCTTATTTGCACTGTGAATGACGTTCATCTCTATTCAGATGTTTGTTCGTGACACGTAAAACGTGAAACGTGATGCGTGAAAAGCAAACTGCACCTGTAGATGTTTTTCACGTTTTACGCTTCACGTTTTCGTTTCACGCTCCAGCCGCCAGCTTCAAAAACGGAATCACCTTCTTCTCCAGTTCCGCCGACGTCAATTTCAATACATCATCCAGCTTCGTCGCGTCGGCCACGTCAAACTTGCCGGAAACGCTGCGGCGGAGCGCGGCCAGATGCGCGCCACAGCCGAGTTTCTGGCCGAGTTCATGCGCGATGCTGCGGACGTAAGTGCCCTTGGTGCAGGCGACTTTGAACTGGCCGAGCGGCGGCTCGTAAATCGTGAAGCGGCAATTGTAGATGTGAACCAGCCGCGGTTCGCGCGCCACCTCGATGCCTTTGCGGGCGAGCTTGTATAGCGGCACCCCTTTTATCTTGATGGCCGAAACCATCGGCGGCGTTTGCATCAGATCGCCGATGAACGTGGCGGCGGCTTCATTCAACTGGTCGAGCGTGAACGGCGGCACCGGCTGGGTGGAAGTAATCTCGCCGTCGCAATCGTAACTGTCGGTCGCCTCGCCGAATTTGACGGTGCCTTCATAGACCTTGTCATCGCCCATCAATTTTTCGGACAGCTTGGTGCCGCGACCGAGCACGATGATGAGCAAGCCGGTGGCATTCGGGTCGAGCGTGCCGCAGTGGCCGACTTTTTTGATGCCAAACCGGCGGCGAATGGCATCCACCACGTCGTGCGAAGTCGGGCCGGCGGGCTTGTCAATGAGGATGGCGCCGTCGAGCGGGGAAAATTCTTGCATGCAGATCAATGTTTATTTTGAGCTCTCATTTTGAGCACGGCGAATAAGCTCAAAAACTTCCTTGACCGGTTTGATTAATTCAAATGAAGGTGGCGCATATTGGTTTGCACCGGGCCAGCCACCAGCGGCCCATCTTGCTGTTGGCAAATTGAATGAGCCGAAAAGAATTGTACCGCTGCCATCAGACTTTTCATCCAAGTTTATTTCGGGAAGAGTTTTAAGATTTAACGATCTGACGTTTCGACTAAAAATTCCGGAAATAATGATTATTCGCTCATTGGTGAGTCCGTAAAAAGTTTTCTCTCTTTGTTTCGCATCAACAAAAAATCTGCCAAAAATCAGATACAAGCCAACGAGCACAAAAGGAATTCCCCAAAGTCGGAAAAAAAACGGTGCGTGGGAATTGAGTGCGCTCAATTCCCAAAAAATTGCGAAACCACCCCACAAAAGGCTGAATGGAATTAGTAACGCGTCTTGCTTACGAAGGCGTATTCCTGTCAGTGGCCGTCCACTCCAGACAAGTTTTTCGCTCGATGATAATTCGGACTGAATAATGTTGGCGGTATCTTGATACATAACAAACATTATTTCGCGGCATCCAACGCGCGCTTGATGGCGGAAATCACCTTGCGCTGGACGGACATCGGTTTGCCGGGGATTCTTGCGCCTGCCGCCGCCGGATGGCCGCCGCCGCCAAATTGCGCGGCGATTTCATTCACGTTCACCCGGTCGCTTTTGGAGCGAAGGCTGATGCGGGTCATTCCGGGTTCGATTTCTTCAAAGACGCACGCGACGACGACCGGCTCGATGGCGCGGATGTGGTCAATCAGCCCTTCGGTGTCCGCGCTTTCCGCGCCGGTGCGTGTGAAATCGGCCTGCTTCAGCCAGAACCACGCAATGCGGTCGTCGGCGGTGAGACGGAATTTGCTATAAACGTGCTTGAGCAGCCGCACACGGGATAGCGAATAGGACTGGTAAACCTCGTCGCAGATTTTCGCGAGGTTCGCGCCGCGCGTGACGAGTTCCGCGCCGGCGTGAAACGTGCCGGGCCGGGTCGTGGAATATTGAAACGAGCCGGTGTCCGTCGAAACGGCGGTGAACAGGCAGTCGGCAATCGGTTTGGTGATCGGCCAGCGCGCGACTTTGAGCAGGCGGTAAATCAACTCGCCGCAGGAAGGCTCGCGCGCGGAAACCCAGTTCACATCGCCGTAGCGCGTGTTGCTTTCGTGATGGTCAATGTTGACGAATGTTTTCCGGTGCGCGATAAACTTGCCAACCCTGCCAAAGCGCTCGAAGCTCGCGCAATCGGTCGCGATGACACAGTCGAACTTCATCCCGGCCCTTGGCTTTTGAAACAGCCCGGCCGCGTTGAGAAATTTATATTTTTGCGGCAGGGAATCCTCGTTCCAACAGACGGCTTTTTTGCCCGCATTTTGGAGCGCCAGCGTGAGGCCGAGCTGTGAACCCACGCAATCGCCGTCGGGCCGGATGTGGCCGATGACGCAAAAGGTTTTGCTTTCGCGGATGATGTTGAGGATGCGATCTATGATTTTCGGATAACTTTTCATTCTTCGGAATCCTTTTCCGCCGGCGAGGTCTTTTCCAGTTCCTCGATGATTTGCAACACGCGGTTGCCGCGCACGATGGAATCGTCGAAAACAAATTTCAGCCTGGGCGTGTATTTCATGACGACGGCCCTGCCGATGAAGCCCTGGAGGCGGGTGCGATGCTCGTTGAGCAATTGAAAGCCGCGCTTTTGCTGGTCGGGATTGCCGAGAATGCTGATAAAGACCGTCGCCGTCTTGAGATCGCCGGCCAGGTCCACATCGTTGACCGTGATCAGGCCGGCCTCGCTGACGTGAAACTCGCGGCGGATGGCCTCGCCGATTTCGCGCTTCAAAAGTTCGCGCACTCGCTGGAGTCGAAGGGATGCCATTGGGAGTTGGGGTCTAGCCTCTGGCGTCTGGCGTCTGGGGCCGGGGATTTACGTCCGGCTTTTCCCCAGAACCCAGATCCGAGATCCAGGAGCCTGATTTCATAATTTCGCCGCGACTTTCTCGGTCGTGTAACATTCGATGGCGTCGCCCACCTGAAATTCGCTGTAACCCTCGATGCGAATGCCGCATTCCATGCCGGCGCGCACTTCGTTGACCTCGTCCTGGAAACGGCGGAGCGACTGCGCGATGCCTTCGTAGATGACGTCCTTGCGCCGGCGCACGCGGACCTTGCCCTTGACGATGCGGCCGCTCGAAACCATGCAGCCGGCGACCGGCACGCCCTTGGACAATTCAAAAATCTGCCGCACTTCCGCCGAGCCGACGATGCTTTCCTTGACGTCCGGTTCGAGCAACCCGGCCATCGCTTCCTTCACCTGGTCAATCAATTCGTAAATGATCGCGTACAGCTTGACCTGCACGCCTTCATGTTTGGCCTTTTCAGCGGCGGTGCTGTCCAGCCGCGCGTGAAAACCGAGAATGACGGCGTCGGACGCGGACGCCAAAGCCACGTCGTTTTCGTTAATCGTGCCAACGTCGCTGTGAAGAATTTCGAGCGAAACCTTGTCGGACTCGATTTTCTTGAGCGCCTCGACGATGGCCTCAACCGAGCCTTGCGTGTCGGCCTTGACGACAATCTTGAGCGCCTTGCTCTGCGCCGCCGCCAGCGAGGCGAACAGATTTTCCAGCGTGACCTTCGAACGATTCTCCAAATCCTGCGCCTTGGTTTCGTTGGCGCGCTGCTCGGCCAGTTCGCGCGCGGCCTTTTCGTCCTCCACCACGCTGAATTCCAGGCCCGCGTCCGGCACGCCGTTCAAGCCCAGCACCTTCACCGCGACCGATGGCCCGGCTTCCTTGAGCCGCTGGCCCTCCTCGCTGATGAGCGCGCGCACCCGGCCGTAAAATTCGCCGCACAAAATAATGTCGCTGATCCGCAGCGTGCCTTTGCGCACCAGCACCGTCGCGGTTGGGCCGCCGGGTTCGACGCCGGATTCAATGATGTTGCCCTTGGCGCGGCGGTCGGGATTCGCCTTGAGTTCGAGCAACTCGGCCTGGAGCAAAATCAACTCCAGCAATTTGTCCACGCCCTGCTTGGTGAGCGCGGAAACGTCCGCGAAAATCGTGTCGCCGCCCCAATCGTCCGGCACCAGCCCCTTGTCCTGCAACTGCTGGCGAACCTTCATCGGATTCGCGTTGGGATGGTCCATTTTGTTGACCGCGACCAAAATCGGGACCTTCGCCGCCTTGGCATGATTGAGCGCTTCAATCGTTTGCGGCATGACGCCGTCGTTGGCGGCAACGACGAGCACGACGATGTCCGTGACGTTCGCGCCGCGCGCCCGCATGGAACTGAACGCCGCGTGTCCCGGCGTGTCGAGGAAGGTGATTTGCGCCAGTTCGTCTTTGCGTTCGGGGTGCGGCACGGAAATCGTGTAGGCGCCGATGTGCTGCGTGATGCCGCCGGCCTCGCCCGCGGCGACGTTGGCTTTGCGAATCACGTCGAGCAGCGTCGTCTTGCCATGGTCAACGTGGCCCATGATGGTGACGACCGGCGCTCGCGGTTTGAGCTGTTCCGGCTTGTCCTCGACATCAAGTTCGATTTTCTTGGCCGGCGCGTGAACCACGCCGCCGCCGCGCTCGCGTTTTTCAACTTCAAAGCGAAAACCGTATTTTGCGCAAAGCTGCTGGGCGATTTTTTCGTCAATCGCCTGGTTTACGTTGGCAAAAACGCCCAGCTCCATCAAATCGGCGATGATCTTGAACGGCTTCTGCTTGAGCTGCCCGGCCAGTTCGCGCACGGCAATCGGCGGTTTGATGATGATGATCTCGCCGGTTGCGGGCGCGATAAATTTGGGCTGCGGCGCGGCGGGTTTGGCGGCCGGTTCACGGGCGGGCGGCGCGGGTTGACGCCCGCCGGGCGAGCGTTGAAATGGCTGCCGGGAATCAGTTCTTTGCTGCCCACCCTGGCGCGACGGGGGCTGTTTGGCCGAACCTGTTCTGTCGCCGGTGCGCGGCTGCGGGCGGGTCGGCAATTGAATGAACCCGACTTTTTCGCCAATCTTCGGCCCCGCCGGCACGGGCGGTGGTGGCGGCGGTTTTGGCGCTTCAACCACCGGCGGCGGAGCGAGTTCAACTTTTGGCGGTTCTTCTTCTTTGACTTCCGGTTTGGGCGGTTCCGGTGGAGGTGCGGTGATGAAAATAACCTTTTCCTCCACCGGCGGCGGCTTGGGCGGCTCGACCACCGGCGGCGCCGCAAATTTGGCGGCGATTTCGGGATAATCCGCCAGCAGGTGATTTTCGAGATCCTCGGCGGTGATTTTATCGAGCGAACTGGACGGAACCTTGGCGGCGGCAATGCCCATCGCCTTGGCCTTCGCGAGAATCACCTTGTTCTCCAAGCCAAGTTTCTTCGAGATGTCGTAAATCCGAACGGGCATAAATTTCTTTCTTCACCAAACCGCGCCGGTCATCAAACCGGACCAAACTGTTCCCGATGGCTTTCATCAGGCCACCGCTGCGGCGGAGTCATCTCCGCCAAGCTGAATCTTCCGGCGTTCGGCTTCAGTGCGCGCAGCTTGCAAAACTATCCGCCGCCTTGTCGCCGACTTGCGGAATGCTGCTTAAATCACTTTCATCCGCCGACAACAAATCCTCGATCCTCGTCAAACCGGCATGCACCAGCGCATCGGCCTGTTCGCGGGTAACGCCCGGAATGGCGGCGATCAATTCCACCGCTTCGGCGACCTTCTCCTCAAAGCCCTTGGTGACCACGACCTCGGCGTCAATGTCCACTTCCCAGCCGGTCAGCTTGGCCGTCAATCGCGCGTTCTGTCCGCGCTTGCCGATGGCCAGCGACAACTGGTCCGACGCAACCAAAATATGCACGCGCTTGCGGGCTTCATCAATTTCAAAGCCCTTGAGCTTGGCGGGCGAAAGCGCGTTGGTGATGAACGTCCTCACGTCCGGCGACCACGGGATGACGTCCACCTTTTCGTTGTTCAGTTCGCGGACGATGTTTTTCACCCGCTGGCCGCGCATGCCGACGCACGCGCCCACGGGGTCCACCTTGTTGTCGCGCGAATAGACGGCCATCTTCGTGCGGAAACCCGGTTCGCGCGCCACGCCCTTGATCTCAATCGTGCCGTCGTTGATTTCCGAAACTTCGAGCTGGAACAGCTTGACAACGAAGCGCGGGTCGGCGCGCGACAAAATAATTTCCGGTCCGTGAGGGCCTTCTTCCACGGCCTTGACGTAGCAGCGGATGCGCTCGCCCACCTGGTATTCCTCCGTGGGCACGCGTTCGCGATTCGGCAGCAGCGCCTCATATTTGCCCAAATCCAATACCACGTCCGAACGCTCAAACCGCCGCACCGTGCCGCCGACAATGTCGCCGACGCGGTCCTTGAATTCGGTGAAAATCAGCGCCTTTTCCGCCTGGCGGATTTTTTGCATGAGCGCCTGCTTGGCGTATTGCGAGGCGATGCGGCCAAAGCCCGTGGGCGTTACTTCCTTTTCGATTTCGTCGCCGATTTGCGCGTCCGGCTTGATGCGCCGGGCGTCGAACACGGTGATCTGGTCATGCTTGGAAATGGCCTTCTCGGAAACAATGAGCTTGGCAAACGCGCGGATGTCGCCGTTCTTCTGGTCAATCTCGACCCGCAATTCGCGCGCCGGACCGACCGCTTTTTTGGCGGCGGACAGCAATGCCTCCTGAACAGCGCCGACCAGGACATCACGGTTGATGCCCTTTTCGCGCTCCCAAAATTCCAGAACTGCTAAAAAATCCGCATTCATATGCTCGACGCCGCGTCCTATCTAGCGAACAAAAAAGTCGGCAGATATGCATCTTCCGACTTTCGCGCGCTGGTTGGACCAGCAAACTTTACCGTTCTAGGCTGTATCATAAATTTTTGTCAGGAGCCCGTCAAGCCCAAACAAACCCGCGTGAATACAGGCTAAATTGAACTTTTGCCCATGAGAAACCGGCAACGATCCGCTTCCAGAGCCTGTCTTACAACCGGTCGAAGGAGCGAGCTCTGCGAGCCTCCATTGCCCAGCAGCAGTTCCATCGCCTCCACGGGCGGCACGCCGGTGAGCGCGCGGCGCAGCAGCACGATGCGGCTCAGTTCGTCCGGATGATAGAGCAACTCCCCCTTGCGCGTGCCGGACATTCCGATGTTGATGGAGGGGAAAATGTGGCGGTCCACCAGCGCGCGAAATGCCAAGCTACCGGTTTTCCGTGATGGTCATCGGGCGGTCTATCAGCACGTTTTCCACCTTCTGCTTGATTCCACTTGGCCAGTTGATTTCGACGCTGTCCACCTTGTCCGTGTTTCCCAGCCCGATGGTGACGGGCAGTTCGGATTGGGAAAGATAGCTGCGCGTGGGCATGACCTGCCGCCAGAGCGTCTGGCCGTTCACCCGCACCTTGATCCACGCGCCGATGGCGTCGCGGTTGCTTTTGGTGCCGACGAGTTTCAGGCGAATCCAATGGTGATGCAAATTCTGGTCGTTGCGCAACAGCAGCGGCGGGCCGCCGATTTGCGTGAGCACCACGTCGAGGTCGCCGTCACCGTCAATGTCGGCAAAGGCCGCGCCGCGTCCGACGATGGGTTGGAACAGGTCGGTGCCGGCCTTGTCCGGCGGCACGGGCACGAAGCTCGTGCCTTTGCTGTCGCCGCGGTTCCAGAATAATTGCGCGGGCTGGCGGTATTGCTGGTTGGACTGGACGCGATTGATTTCGGGTTCGAGGTGGCCGTTGGCGGTGAGCACGTCGAGCCGGCCGTTGAGGTCGTAATCGAAGAAAAAGAGACCGAACTTCAAAAGTTTCTGGCTGGCCGGGCCGACGCCAGCCTGCGTGGCTTCGTCGGCAAAAAGAAGCGAGTCGCGCTGGGCAACGTAGAGCGCGTTCATCTCGTTGGCGTAATTGCCGATGGCAATGCCCAGCGTGTCGTCGTTGCGAAAGCGCGCGGAATCAATGCCCATCGCGCCCCGGACCAGGCCATAGGCGTCGTAGGCGACACCCGAACGTGCGCCAATTTCCTTGAAGGTGCCATCGTGCTGGTTGTGAAAGAGAAAATTTGGCACGGTGTCATTGGCCACTACCAGGTCAATCCAACCGTCGTTGTCCACGTCCACCGGCGCCACTGCGAGCGATTTGGCCATCGGCAATCCGGTGGCGGGATCCCTGACCTGGACGCCGGCCTGCGCCGACACGTCGGTAAAGTGGCCGTGGCCGTCGTTGTGATACAAATACGGAAACGTGCCCGCGAAGTTGCGAGGCGGACCGTAGGCGCGCCCGATATTGGGCAGCTCGTAACTTTTCGCCCGGTCAATCTCCGGCGACCATTGCACGTAATTGCAGACGAACAGATCGAGCTTGCCGTCGTTGTCGTAATCAAAAAACGCCGCGCATGTGCTCCAATCGTTCGTCGAACCGCCCACACCCGCTTCCTGCGTCACTTCGTGGAATTTGCCGTGGCCGTCGTTGTGGAACAAATGATTCCCGCCGACGGCGGTGATAAAAACATCGGGCAGCCCGTCATTGTCGTAATCCCCAATGGCCACGCCCATCCCGTAGAAACTTACGTCCAGGCCCGAGCCTTTGGTGACATCGGTGAAATGGCCATGACCGTCATTGTGGTAAAGCGCCATGGTCGAAGGCGGTTTGTTCGTGGATTGGTGCCATGGCCAGTCGCAGGAGTTGATGAAAAGCAAATCCTGGTGGCCGTCGTTGTCGTAGTCGAAGAAGGCCACGCCACCGCCCAAGGTCTCCGGCAGCAATTTGTTGCCGTAGGCGCCGTTGTTGTGAACGAAGGTGATGCCGGCTTCCCTGGTGATGTCGGTGAATTTCGCCACGGGAATTTCGTCCGCCGCCGGGAGCGCGCACGCACTTGCGATCAGAATCAGCGCTGTGAACAACGTCGGATACGGAGCGCGGCGTTCACGCCGCTTCAACACGCGAAACAAAAACGAGCCTGGCATTCCCAGCATCTCGTCACAGCGGAAGTTGAAGCGGGCTGAAGCCCGCGCCCCGCCACTTAATTTCGCGAGACTCAATAAATACCTGTTGCCGGTATGGTCGCGAACTCCTTTGGCTTGTGCGAGAGAGGATTTGTTTGGCATCTTGAAATCGGTTACAGCTTGTATCAGCAACCGGAACATCAGGCAACATGACAATTAAAAACGCGCTTCAAAGACGCCGGGTCAAATGGCTGCTGTGGTTTGGCTTTTGGACGCTGATCGGGTTGTCCTTCGCGTTTCAGTTTTACATTTCCAGCGCGAAGGCGGGGCTGGAGGTCACCTGGCGGCAGGCGGTCGGCTACGCGCTGGGCGACTGGTACGTGTTCGCATTGCTGTCCATCCCGGTCGTCTGGCTGGCGCGGCGGTTTGATTTTGAATCCGGAAACCGGCGGCGGAGTCTCGCGGTGCACGTACCCGCCAGCCTGGCGTTCTCACTCGCTTACATGGTCTTGCGGGCCGGTGTCGGGCGCTGGCAGAGCGATGCCAGTTTCGCGGAGGCCTTCCTGCCGCTGCTGGTGAAGACGTGGCATTTTAATCTGCTCATCTACTGGGTCATTGTCGCCGTCACTTTCGCGTTCAACTATTACCGCAAGTATCGGGAGCGCGAACTGCGGGCGGTGGAATTGGAGAAGCGGCTGGCGCTGGCGAAATTGCAGGCGCTCCAGATGCAGTTGAATCCGCATTTCCTTTTCAACAGCCTGCACTCGATCTCCGCGCTCGTGCATCAGGATGCGGAGGCGGCGGACCGGATGATTGTGCGCCTCAGCGATCTCCTGCGAGCGGCGCTGGAAAGTTCCGACACCCAGGAAGTGAGCTTGCGCGAGGAGCTGGCGATTCTCCAGCGCTACCTGGAAATCGAACAAATCCGGTTCGGCAGCCGGCTGACAGTAAAGATGAACATCGCGCCGGACACCCTCGACGCCCGGGTGCCGAATCTGATTTTGCAGCCGCTGGTGGAAAATGCGATCCGCCACGGCATCGAACCGCGCGCCAAACCCGGGTGCATCGAGTTGCGGTCGCAGTACGAGAACAGCACACTCACGCTGGAAGTGTGTGACAACGGCGCCGGCCTGCGGAAAGATGGGCCAGCCGAGGAAGGCGTCGGCCTGTCCAACACGCGGGCGCGATTGCAGGCGCTTTACGGCAAAGCCCACGGATTCGAATTGCGCGATGCGCCGGAAGGCGGGCTGCTGGTGCGGTTGATCATTCCTTTTCGGAAGGAGAACTCCCCGGCATGAAAATCAAGACGTTCATCGTGGACGATGAATCACTGGCACGCGACCGGTTGCGGCAGTTGCTGCAAAACGAGGCGGAAATTGAAATTGTTGGTGAGTACGCCAACGGGCACGACGCCGTCGCCGCCATTCAAAAATCGCCGCCGGACCTTCTCTTTCTGGACATCCAGATGCCCGAACTTGACGGCTTCGGCGTGCTTGCAGCCCTGGGCGCCGGACCCATGCCGGTGATTGTGTTCGTGACGGCGTTCGACCGGTTTGCAGTCAAGGCCTTTGAAGTCCACGCGGTGGATTACCTGCTGAAACCTTTCGACCGCGAACGGTTTCAGAAGGCGTTGGGCCGCGCCATCGAACAGGTCAAAAACCGCGACGCCGCGGTCCAGCAACGCCAGTCGGCCGTGCTGGCTGAATTGCCGCCTTCCAAAATAACCGACCGGGTGGCGGTGAAATCGGGCGGGCACGTCGTGTGGGTGAAGCTGGAGGAGATTGACTGGATCGGGTCGGCGGACAATTACGCCGAGCTGCACGTGGGCGCGAAATCGCATCTGTTGCGCGAGACATTAGGCGTGCTCGAAACCCGGCTGCCACCGGAAAAATTCGTCCGCATCAGCCGCTCGGCCATTGTCAACGCGCAGCGCATCAAGGAACTGCACCGGCTGTTTTACGGCGGCTGCGAACTGGTGCTCCATGACGGCACGCGCCTGACGTTGAGCCGGCGCTACCGCGACAAGCTGCAGCAGCTCGGTGTGAAGTAACACCGGCTTCCGTCCACCGGCCTTTTGTCCCTGAATTCGCACCGTTTGTCCCCAACAGGTTGGCTTTTACAATTCATAACCATAACTTGTCGTAAGTTAACCAAAAAAAGGCCGGCTGAACTATGTCAACAAAACCAAGGAGCAGCATCTTCAAACGTCATAACAAAACCGTTCTGACCGGCGGTGCCATGGTCCTGGCCATCACCGCCTCGGTATGGGCGCAGGAAAAACCCTTCATGCAGGCCGGCACCTCCCAGCCGCCGCTGTGGCCGCCCAAGGCCGCCGAACCCGCCGCCGCCAGCACCAACGCCGTCGCCGCCGCGAATGCCAGCTCGCTGGAGAAATTTTTTAACGGCGAGGTTCCCGACGCCATTGCCAAGGGGAAGTTCAACCTCAACGTGCGCCTCCGTTATGAACAGGTGGACGAGGACAACCAGCCTCCCTACACCAAGAACTCCTATGCGCCCACGATACGGACGCGGTTTGGTTACACCACGGCGCCACTCTATGGATTTCAAGCCATGCTCGAAGGGGTGAACGTTTCCGTGATTGGACCGGAGCACAATTACAATGCCGCTGGTTCAAACGGCCAGCCCGCGCGTCCGCCGGTGGGCGACCCGCCGATGACCCGGCTCGACCAGGCATGGCTGGGATACACCAGCACGAACTATGTCAATTTCTCAGCCAAGGTGGGCATGCAGCAAATCAACCTCGACAACCAGCGGTTCATCGGCGATGCCGGCTGGCGCCAGAACATGCAGACCTTTGAGGCCGTCGGCGCCCGGGTCACGCCGGTCAAGGACCTCAATCTGTATTACAGCTACGTCTGGGACGTGAATCGCGTTTATGGCGATGTGAATGGTCTGCCGGCCGCCAACACGGACTTTGACTCGCGGTCGCACTTGATCAACGTCTCGTATTCGGGATGGGAATATGGCCGTTTCGTCGGTTACGCCTATCTGCTGGACCTGAGCAATAGTGCCGGCAATGCCAACTCCAGCGCGACGTACGGCGGATACTTTGCCGGCGCCGCGCCCGTCAACGACCAGGTGATGGTTGACTATCGCGCCGAATTCGCCTGGCAGGATCAATACGCCGACAATCCGCAGAAATACCACGCCGACTATTACAACGTGGAACTCGGCGCCAACATCAAGCCGGTGGCCTTGGGCGCCGGCTATGAAGTGCTGGGCAGCGGCGCCAACACCGGCACGGGCGGCGGACGGGTCGGCTTCAAAACCCCGCTGGCCAGCCTGCATCCGTTTAATGGCTGGGCGGAGGTGTTCATTACCCATCCAAACAACGGCTTGCAGGACATCTACGAATACGCGCAGGTGACTTTGCCGGAGCAAATCCCGGTCCGTTTCATCTATCACAAATACTATGCCGATTATGGCAGCGGCGATTACGGCCAGGAATTCGACGTGATGGTTTCCAAAAAGTTCGGCAAGTGCTGGAGTGTCATGGTCGAATTCGCCGATTATCTCGGTGAAAACGCAGCTCCGCCGGCGCTCACCGCTGCGAACGTGAATGTCCAGAAGTTCTGGGCGGCGGTCGAATTCAATTTTTAATCCCTTGTCAGCCACCATCCATTTCCCACTTTTTGTGCGACTACCGCTTCGTCAGTCGCCGCGCCCTTCCCAAGGAGGGGCGCACCTTCTTCTTGAAATGCCGCCGCGAAGCCAACAACCTGCTTCCGGCTTGAAATCGTCATACCGTGGGAGACACTGAAATATCACCCGCCGGCGGACCGGCCCGGAAGAAATACGTGCGCGCCATCGGCCCGCGCCTGCGACTCCTGCTGTATTTCATCTTCGGTCTGGTCGCCATCCTGGCCGCCAATTCCGTTTATCTCAGTGCCATCAGTTTCCTGGAATGGCTTAAGAGCGACCCCAACACCACCTATCAAAACTGGTTTTACATGGTGATGTTCGGGACGCACCTCGGCCTCGGCCTGTTGATCGTACTGCCCATCGTCGTCTTCGGCATTATTCACATCAAGAATGCGCACGACCGCCCGAACCGCCGCGCCGTCAAGGTCGGTTACCTGCTTTTTTTCACCGCCCTAGCCGTCCTGGTCACCGGCCTGCTGCTGACGCGCATTGATATTTTCCACTTCAAGAACGTGGGCATCAAAGACCCGCGCCTGCGTTCCATCGCCTATTGGGCGCACGTCATCACGCCGATCCTCGGCATCTGGCTCTATATCCTGCACCGGCTCGCCGGGCCGCGCATCAAGTGGCGGGTCGGATTGCGCTGGGGCGCGGCGGTGGGTGTCCTGACCGTCGGCATGGTGCTCCTGCATTCGGCGCATCCGCGGAAGAACCAGACCGGTTCAGTGGAAGGCAAAAAATATTTCAACCCCTCGCTGGCGCGGACGGCCTCGGGCAATTTCATCCCGGCACGAACGCTGATGATGGACAGCTATTGTCTGAACTGCCACCAGGACGCCTACAACGACTGGTTCCACAGCGCGCACCACTTCAGCTCGTTCAACAACAAGCCGTATCTGTTCAGCGTGCGCGAAACCCGGCAGGTCTCGCTCAAGCGCGACGGCAACGTGAAGGCAGCGCGCTGGTGCGCCGGCTGCCACGACGTCGTGCCGTTCTTCAGCGGCGCGTTTGACAATCCCAATTACGACGACGTGCATGACCCCACTTCGCAGGCCGGCATCACCTGCACGGCGTGCCACGCCATCACGCACGTCAACAGCACCAAGGGCAATGCGGATTACACGATTGACGAGCCGATCCACTATCCGTTCGCCTACAGCACCAACCGCATTCTTCAGTACATCAACCAGCAACTGGTCAAGGGCAAGCCGGAGTTTCACAAGAAGACCTTTTTGAAGCCGTTCATGCGCACAGCGGAATATTGTTCCACCTGCCACAAGGTCAGCATCCCCGGCGACCTGAACCACTACAAGGATTTTCTCCGCGGGCAGAACCACTACGACACTTACCTGCTCAGCGGCGTTTCGGGGCACGGCGCCCGGAGCTTTTATTATCCGCCCAAGGCCGTGCAAAACTGCGCCGGCTGCCACATGCCGTTGCAGGCGTCGCAGGATTTCGGGGCGAACTTTTTCAACCCCACGAACACTTCGACACGTTATATCCACAATCACCTGTTTCCGGGAGCCAACACCGGCCTCGCATACATTCGCGGCGACACCAACGAAGTGAAGACCGAGGAGGTGTTCCTGAAGGGGTCGCTGCGGGTGGATATTTTTGGCATCAAGGATGGCGGTTCAATTGACGACACCCTGACCGCGCCGCTGCGGCCAATGGTGCCGGCGCTCAAACGCGGCCACCGTTACCTGCTCGAAGTCGTCCTGCGCACCCTGAAAGTCGGCCATCCGTTCACCCAGGGTACGGTGGACTCGAACGAAGTCTGGGTGGATTCCAAGGTGAAGAGCGGCGACCAGATCATCGGACGCAATGGCGGGCTGGGGCCGCACAACGAGGTGGACCCGTGGTCGCATTTCATCAACGTCTATATGCTGGACCGCAATGGCAACCGCGTGGATCGCCGGAATCCGGAGGACATATTCACCCCGCTCTACAATCACCAGATTCCGCCGGGCGCGGGCCAGGTGGTGCATTACGACTTGACGGTGCCTGAGGACCAGAACGGGCCGCTGACCGTTGAGGTGAAATTGCAATACCGCAAGTTCGACACTCTTTACATGAACTACGTTTTTGACACGAACTTCGTCAAGGGTGCGCCATTCACCGTGACCAACCAACTGCCCATCGTCACCATCGCGGCGGACAAAATCACTTTCCCGGTTGAAGGCGTGGATGTGGTTTCGGCGCAGATGGCCGCCATCGCCGCGCAAACTTCCAACATCCCCGGATGGCAGCGCTGGAACGATTACGGCATTGGCCTCCTGCTGGAGGGCAGCGTCGGGGCCGAAAAAGGCGAGTTGATCCAGGCAACCGAAGCATTCCAGCAAGTGGAAAAACTCAAACACGCCGACGGCCCGGTGAATCTGGCGCGGGTGTATTTCAAGGAAGGCCGGCTGGAGGACACCGTGGCCGCGCTGCAACGCGCCGCCAAATTTGATCCCCCGGCAAACCGATGGACCATTGCCTGGTTCAACGGATTGGTGGACGAGCAAAACGGTTTTCTGGACAAGGCCATCGCCGAGTTCCGCAGCATCCTCGAAGACCGTTATCCCGAACTCGACCAGCGCGGTTTCGACTTCAGCAAGGATTACGAGGTCATCAATGAACTCGGCCAGGCCTATTTCGAGCGCGCCCAGATGGAGCGCGGCCATCTGGAACGGCAGAAGGAATTCCTGAATCTGGCCGCCGGCACATTCCAAAAGACGTTGGCGCTGGACTCGGAAAACGTGACGGCACATTACACGCTTTCCCTGATCTACTCGCAACTCGGTGACGAAGCCAAAGCAGCCTATCACCGGCAGGAGCACGAGAAATATCTTCCCGATTACAACGCGCAGGACCGCGCCATCAGCATCGCCCGCCGGGCCAATCCGGCCGCCGACCACGCCGCCCAGGCCACCGTGATATACCCATTGCAGCGGCCAGGCGCGCCGGAGCTGGGTGACACGATGAAAAACTTGTCGGCAGCGAAGTGAACCAGCCCATGAATAGCCATCCGCCTCCTCAACCCGACAACGACGAAGATCTGGTCCACGTTGACGACGCGATCATCGGCAAGGCCGTTCGCTGGTCGCTCATTGTGTTGCTCATCATAGGCGTCTTGTTCGGGGGCGCGGTGATCATTCTCAAGCGTAAGCCGGCGCTGCTCCCGCCGCAGATCACCCAGTTTGCCGCGCCGGTATCGCCCGATCGGCCGCGAGCCGAAATACCGGTGGTAAAATTCACCGACATCACCAGGGAAGCCGGCATCACTTTCGTGCATAACAACGGCGCTTACGGCGAAAAATTGCTGCCTGAAACCATGGGCGGCGGCGTGGCCTTCTTCGACTACGACAACGACGGCCACCAAGATTTGCTTTTCATCAACTCCTGCGACTGGCCATGGCACCAATCCACGAACAAACCGCCTTCGACCATGGCGCTTTACCACAATGACGGTCATGGCCATTTCACCGATGTCACCAAAGGCTCGGGCCTGGACGTAAGTTTCTACGGGATGGGCGTGGCCATTGGGGATTACGACAATGACGGGCTGCCCGATGTTTTTATCACCGCCGTCGGCGGGAATCATTTGTTCCACAACGACGGCCACGGCAAATTCCACGAAGTGACGCAGGAAGCGGGTGTGGGCGGTTCGACGAACGATTGGAGCACATGCGCGGCGTTTTTTGATTACGACAACGACGGCAAGCTCGACCTCTTCGTCGGCAATTACGTCAAGTGGTCGCGCGAAATTGACGCCGAGGTCGGCTATAAAATTGACGGCCGGACGCGCGCCTACGGCCAGCCCATGAATTTCCAGGGCGCGTTTCCACATCTTTACCACAACGATGGCAACGGCCATTTCACCGACGTTTCGGCGCAAAGCGGTTTGCAGGTGAAGAATCCCGCGACCGGCGTACCTGCCGCCAAGACTCTCGGCGTTGCGCCAGTGGACATTGACGGCGACGGCTGGATGGACCTCGTCGTGGCCAACGACACCGTGCCCAATCTCGTCTTCATGAACCAACACGACGGCACGTTCAAGGAAATCGGCGCACAATCCGGCGTGGCCTTCGACAGCTACGGCAACACCCGCGGCGCGATGGGCATTGACACCGCCTGCTACCGCAACGACGGCAAGCTAGGCATCGCCATCGGCAATTTCGCCAATGAAATGACCGGACTTTACGTCCAGCAAAATTCGCCCACGAATTTTTCCGACGAAGCCATCACCGAAGGCATCGGCCCGGACAGCCGGCGGTTTCTCAAGTTCGGTTTGTTTTTCTTTGACTACGATCTTGACGGACGGCTGGACTTGCTCACAGCTGACGGGCATCTGGAGAATGAAATCAGCAAAATCCAGGCGAGTCAGACCTATGCACAACCGGCCCAATTGTTCTGGAACGCCGGTGACCAAAATGGCGGATGCTTTGTCGCCGTCCCGCCGGAAAAGGCGGGCACCGATTTGTTCAAACCCGTTGTCGGTCGTGGGTCGGCCTTTGCCGACATTGACGGCGACGGCGACCTTGACGTGGTGCTCACGCAGGTCGGCGGCCCGCCTCTGCTGCTGCGCAACGACCAGAATCTGCACCACCATTGGATCCGCCTGAAACTTGTCGGCACCAAGAGCAACCGCGACGCCATCGGTGCGTGGATCAAGGTAAGTGTCGGCGGCAAGATCTTGTCACGGCAGGTCATGCCCACGCGCAGCTACCTCTCGCAATCCGAACTGCCCATCACCATCGGTCTCGGAGATGCCGTCAGACCGGATGCCGTTGAAATCCTCTGGCCCAGCGGGACCCGGCAGACGGTGGAAAACATCTTGGTGGACCAACCGATGACTGTCATCGAAACTCGGTAAAATGTTTGGCGTAGGGCAGGGTGCAACGCAAAGTTGTCGTGTTTCAATAATGCCGGGGTATGCCGTCAGAATTACAGGTTGCGGTTTTGCGCCTTCCCTGATGAGCAAAGATGTCAAAGATCAACTTGACCTAAATCGGCATACTTTGCAAAGTATGCCATATGGAAACCACCTTATGCTTCAGCCAACTCTCTGGCGCACCTGTCGCGTCCTAGCTAACCGGACACGCCTCCGTATTTTCGTTCTCCTATTGGAACAGCCGGGCCAAACGGTTTCTACAGTAGCTACCCGCCTGAAGTTGTCGCTGCCCGTCGCCAGCCAATATCTGCGAGCGATGGAGGCTCGAGGCTTGTTGAAGGTTCGCCGTTTTGGTCTCCGGGTTGCTTATCGGATCGCCGATGATCAGACTGGCCCCGTTCAGGGACTAGTGCGGGCGATGCGGCAGACTTTTCGGCGCAACTCATCGCCTGCCGAAACAATCTTCAACCAGGCCACTGCTTTCACTCATGCGCGGCGTATCGAGTGTTTTCGCGTGTTAAGCGGCCGTCCGCAGACCTTGGCCGAGTTGAGTGCGGCTACAGGTATTTCTGTCCGAGCGATCATTCGCCATATGAATAAGCTGGAAACACGGGGATTTGTCGTGTGCCTTCAGAATCAATACGCCGTGGTGGATCGTTCCGATGCGATCGGACGAGAGTTGGCACGCCTGGCGGCAGGTTGGTAGGGATGTACGGTGCGTAATAAAAGATGCGTTGGACAACACCGGCATACTTTGCAAAGTTCGCCGAATGCCTTCCATCGTACTCTTCGCCCTGAAAATCGGGAGAAAAATTATTTGTCACCCGGTAACAATCCGGTTTGAATGATTGAAATCGCAACCAAAATTTTGGAGACTCCGATTATGAACGAATACATCGAACGCGTGGTTGACCTGCTCGACCCTTCCCTCAACCAAATCAATAACCTGAGCCTCGACGAGGCGCGCCAGCGCGTGCTTTCCGGCAAGCCCGAGGCGGTGCGGGAGATTGATGGCTCGTTCGCGCTGCTCGCGCGCGAGGGCAAGAGCGTCCGCATGGCGCGTTCGATGGATCGTCCGATGCGATACTTTCTGGCCAAGCGCGCCGAAGGTCCGGCATTGATCGTGGCCGACCGGATTGACGCCATCTTCAACCAGCTCAAGGCCGAGCGGTTGCATGGGCAGTTTCATCCCAGCTATACGCGCATGGTGCCGGCGCATTACGTCGTCGAAATCCAGCTCCTCGGCTGCCCCGATCCCGACCCGACTTACACGCGCTATTTCACGCCGCAACGCAACTCGCTTTCAACCAACCTCGACGACATCGGCCGCCAATATATCGGCGCGCTGGCGGATGAAATCGCCAAGTGGTTGAAAAGGATGCCTTCGCATGAACCCATCGGCGTGGCGTTTTCCGGCGGCATTGACAGCGGGGCGGTTTTCCTCGTGACGTACCACGTCATGCGCCAACTCGGTCTCAGCCCGGCCCGACTCAAGGCGTTTACATTGAATTTCGGCGACGGGCCGGACTTCCAACAAGCCTGCGAATTCTTGGGCCGGCTCAACCTGGGCCTTTTCCTCGAATCCATCGAAGCCAATCTCGCGTCGCTGGACATCGCCGAGACGCTGCGTGTGATGGAGGATTACAAGCCGCTGGATGTCGAGTGCGCCTCGATGGGCCTGGCCTTGTGCCGTGGCATTCGCGCACGTTATCCGCAATGGAAATATCTGGTGGACGGCGACGGCGGGGACGAAAATTTGAAGGATTATCCCATTGAGGAAAATCCGGAGCTGACCATTCGCAGCGTGGTGAACAATCTGATGCTCTACCAGGAGGGCTGGGGCGTGGGCCGCATCAAGCACTCGCTCACCTACAGCGGCGGGTTGAGCCGCAGCTATCTCCGCACCTACGCGCCCGCCCGGCATTTCGGTTTCGCGGGCTTCAGCCCGTTCACGCGCCCGAATGTCATTGAGGTGGCCGAGGGCATTCCATTCACAACGCTCAGCGACATGTCCGTGGAGAAACTCTACGCGCTCAAGGGCGAGATTGTTTCGCGCGGCGTCAAGGCCATTACCGGCCTCAACCTGCCGGTATTCGCCAAGCGCCGCTTTCAACACGGCGCAATCCCCGTCGAACGTCTCCGTCAGCGCACGTCCGGGGAGGAGTCCGAATACCGGAAACAATTTCTGTCGCTTTACAGCTGAACCACCGTGCGTGTGGGTTCGGTTTTTCCAGAGCGGAATCAGACGGCGTGGATCACGGCACAGCGGCCGCTGCGGCCGGCGGCGGCGGATCCCCTCAAGCCGCACGGATTTTTTCTGGAGGAGGAGCGAGCTGCTTCCGGGCAGGTCGTGAGTTCCGCCACGATTCTGCTGACGAACAAGGAATGCCCGTGGCGCTGCCTGATGTGCGATTTGTGGAAAAACACGACGACACAAACAGTCCCTTTCGGCGCGATCCCGCGTCAGATTGAGCACGCGCTGTCGCAACTCCGCTCCCACCCGGAACAAATCAAGCTCTACAACAGCGGCAGCTTCTTTGACCCTGCCGCCATTCCCCCGGCGGATTATACGGCCATCGCCCGCACGGTTGCCTTCGCCAAACACGTCGTGGTTGAATCGCATCCGCGTCTGGTGGGGGAAAAAGTTTTGCGCTTTCGCGATTTGCTTTCCGGTTCGCTGGAAGTGGCGATGGGGCTTGAAACCGTGCATCCGCAGGTGCTGCCGCGATTGAACAAGAAGTTTGAACTCGTGCATTTTTCGCAGGCTGCCGGATTCCTGCGGGACAACGGTATTGCCGTGCGCGCGTTCGTCCTGGTGAAAACGCCGTTCATGGACGAGGTGGAGGGATGGGAATGGGCGGTGAAATCGGCGGTGTTCGCTTTGTCCCGCGGTGCGACGGTGGTTTCCCTCATTCCCACGCGTCCGGGCAACGGCGCGCTGGACCGTCTGATGGAAGCCGGCGAATTCTCACCGCCGCAGCTGGCCACCCTGGAAAAGGCACTGGAACTCGCCTTGGAAGTGCGCGGCAACGGAAGAATTTTTGCCGATACCTGGGATTTGGAACAATTCTCGAACTGCCCGGCGTGTTTTGAAAAGCGCCGGCAGCGGATTCACGCCATGAATTTATCCCAACGAATCTCGCCAGCGATTGACTGTCCCGCTTGCGGGCTGAAGACAGGTTAACGATTCACGGTCACCTTGCCATCGGTGTCCACGGTGATTTCCTTTGCGCCAGCCGGAATCGGGCTGGTGGTGGTTTTGCCGCCGGGCCACCGAATCCAAATTTGCGTCGGAGTTTCCGGGCAGCCCATGACCTGCACCACGCTGTCCTGCGACCAGTAGCCCGAACCCCCGTGAATCTCCCGCGCCGCTCCCATCCGATTTCCAAACACCAACCGCAGCGTCGCTCCAATGCCATCCGGATTGCCCGGCGGTCCGTTCAGCCGAACGCGCAAGCCGGGTTTGCCCAACACATTCTGGTACAGCTTGGTCTCCGCCCCGTTCTGGCTCACCGCCAAATCCACCCGCCCGTCCCCGTCAAAATCACCCAGCGCCGCGCCGCGCTGTTCGCCGTAAATCAGAATGCCGGACTTCTGCCCCGGTACCGCTTCCAGTTGGCCGCCACCCACACCGCGCAGCCACAGCCCGCATCCGGCGTCATCCGGCCAGAGTCTGCGCGCTCCCGCTTCAAAAAAATTCTGGCTGAGGAAAATGTCCTCGTTGCCATCGCCGTCAAAATCCCCCACGTTCACCGCAAACACCGGAGCCACCTGTGCCGCATACGGCAGCGCCACCGCCTCAAAGTGATTCGTCCGATTGAAAAATACCGTCGAGGCCAGCGTCACCGCCTCCACCTTCTCCGCCGGCTTCGGAAATACCGCCAGCACCTGCTCCAGCGTCGCCTCGGCGTAGGCCTTGTGCGTCGGATACCGGCCCAACAACGGCGGATAGGCACCGGCCAGGACGTCGCGCAAGCGGCGTGGAACCTCCACCTTGAGCACCGGATCGTAAACGGCCTCAATGAGATCGAGCGCGCCACGGTCCGAAAAATCGCCGTAGTACAAACGGACCGGCTGATTGCTCCCGGCTTGATAATCGCTGTTCAATCCCCAGTTGCCGGCGATGATGTCCATTCGCCCGTCCCCGTCCATGTCACCGGTCGTCACCCCGCGCCACCAGCCTGTGTATCGGTCCAACCCCAGTTCCTTCGTGATTTCATGCAGGTGTCCGTGTTCGTTCTTGAACACCCGGATCGGCCCCCATTCACATGCCAGAATCAAATCGGGATATCCGTCCCCATCCAGGTCGCTCCACACCGCGCCATTCACCAATCCCACCTTCTCCAGCACCCGGCTGTTTTCCTCGTCCAGTTGCAGTTGCCCGCCCACGTTCCGGTAAATCCGCGAGTCGGCCGCTTCCGGATACCGACCCGGATTCACCCGCCCGCCCACAAACAAGCCCAGGGTTCCATCCCCATAAATATCCGCCACCGCCAACGGCCCGGTGCTGGCTTTGACTTCCGGCAGGTCTTGTTTCCAATGGATCAGACCAAAACCCGCCACCGTCGCCGATGGCGGATGGCCCGCCGATTCGTAATTGTCCCGCCCCATCACCAACGCCCGGTCATTGGCTCCGCGCGCCCAGCCCACCAGACCCGTCAGGTCTTCAGGCAGGGTGGAAGACGCGCGCAACTGGGTCATGCCACCCTTGCCGTCGGAGGCGTAAACACCCACCTGACCGCCACGGCCGCTCCCAATCACCAGTTCCTCCCGCTGGTCGCCCAGCAGATTCACCCACGCCACCCCGGGCCCGTCCTGGCTCAACCGCCGCGGCAACAGCGGCTGGCGTATGTAATCATCATAGTATTCCTGGTGATGCCGGTGCGATATCAATTCGCTGACGTCCTTGAAAAATGGCTTCACTTCCTCAACCGCCGGCTGGGTTTCCTTCGCAACGGCTCCCGCTTCGTCTATCTCGTAGATCCGATTCGGCTTTACGTCGTGTACCACGCTCTGCTTCCCGTTCCGCCACGTCACTTCAATCGTCATGCTCTGGCTCTGACCCGCCGCAAACACCCGCTCCGGATCCGATCCGGAAAGATAGACGCCCCCGCAAACCACTTCCTGGCTTTGCATCGGCACGGCGCCGCCCAGCAATTTGATTTTACCGCCAATGCCCTGGGTATTGGGCGCGAAGGCCCTTCAACCGCACCGCAACGCGCGGGGCGCTGCCGTGGTTGTGATAGACTCCCGCCGCGCTTCCCAGATTGTTCACCACGAAGTCCAATCCCCCGTCGTTGTCCAGATCGCCAACGGCAATCCCGTTGGCCAGCCCCGGCTGGTCCAATCCCCAGGCCGGCCCGATGTCTTCAAATTTCAGGTTCCCCAGATTGCGAAAGGCGATGACGGGAGCCTTCAGCGGCTCGGCCATCATATACCCTTGATAAAGCTCTTCGCTTTTCAATTCCTGGGCTGACCGCGGCACCGGCTGTCCATCGGAACCCAGCTTCGGCGGAGCCAGCTTGCCCGCCCGTTTTAGTGCCATCGCTTTCGCGATGAAATCCATGTCGTTGACGTCGCGCGCGAAACCTGTGGGAATAATAATGTCTTCGTAGCCGTCCAGGTCCACGTCCAGGAAGACCGGTTGCCACGACCAGCCGGTGGCGGTCACGCCGGCGTAGGCGGCGATCTCTTCAAAGGTGCCGTCCCCGCGGTTGTGAAAAAGCATGTTGCGGGGAATCTGCGGCCGATCATCAATCATTCCGATCGGGGATCGCGGGAACCCGGAAACCATGAGCTCGCGTTTGCGCCGCTGCCAATCCCGGCCCAGCATGTCCACCACACAGAAATCCATGTGGCCGTCCCGATCAATATCGGCAAAGTCAACCCCCATCGAAGATAAACTGGTATGGCGCAATGCGAGCCGGGGACAAGCTCGAAAATGTCCCTTCCCATCGTTGAGCCAGAACCGGTCGGGCGTCCAATAGTCGTTGCACACGTAAATGTCCGGCGCTCCCTTGCCATTCACGTCCCGGAACGTCGCCGTCAGACTCCAATCCCGCGGCGGGCCGGCCAGCGGCTGGCCGCTTTCGTCCAGAAAGGCGCCGTTGGTCCAGGACAACGGAGTGAAATGTCCCTTCCCGTCGTTCAGATACAACTGGCTGGGTTCGCCATACTCCCTGAGTACTCCGCCGGCGGAGGTGAAGCGGTCCTGCAGCGCCGGAGCCACGGTCATCTGGCCGTTCACACGGACCAAGCCCATCTTTTCGAACTCCGCACGATCGCGTGAATCCTCGACGCGGTAATTGGCCACATACAAATCGAGCGGGCCGTTGCCATTAATGTCCGCCAGAGCCATGGTTGTCGCGCCATATTTGCTCAACGTGCCGGCAGATTCGCTGCACTCGGCAAAAGTCCCGTCCCCTTTGTTCGTAAAACACAGCACCCCGTTCCCCGTCGTGCTCACCAGCAAATCCAGCCACCCATCCCCGTTGATGTCCGCAAACACCGCCCCGCGGCAAATCCGGTTGCTGCATATTATCCCGGACCCCGCCGTCACGTTCCTTGAATTTCATCCCGCCCAGATTCCGGTACAGCGCGTTATGTCCGTCCAGGCTGCAAAAAAAAATGGCCGGCAGCCCGTTGTGATAAATATCCCCGATGGCCAAACCGGAACCATTGAACAACACCCGGTTGGCGGCGAAGATGCGTTCGTCGAAGAAGTTGGTGAAGGTGATGCCGGTTTGTTCCGGCGTCAGCAGCGTGAATCCGGCCTTGCCCTCCCGTGGCACCGGCAGTTCCGCCCACTGGAAGCCCTTTTCCTGATGCCAGGACAGTTCCGCGGCACACGGAAGCACCCCCGGCACTCCCGCCAGCATGAGCAGGGTGATGGATAAAAAAAATCTCATTGGTTTGGCGAACAATTAAATTCGTCCGGGTTTTGCCCAGCCCGGCCATGTGTTAATTCAGGCAACTTTGACGGCGAATCGTGACGGCCGCCGCTTTTTCGAGCGGCCGTGAATCCACCGGCACAAGTTTGAATGGTTCACAAATAAACTGAAAGGAAAAACCATTTGGAAAAATGCGGGTTGACATTCCGTGGTTTTCCTGTTCAAAAGGAACCCGTCTTTTGAACCAAGGAATCAACCATGACTATGATGAAAACTTTCGTTACGGATGTGTTGGGAGAAAAAGGCCGCACGGCTCAATGGCTCATGAAAACCGCCCTGGGGCTGGTGCTGCTGGCGATGGCCGCCGGCTGCCAGACACAACCGCCGGCTCCCGCGCCCGCCAAACCAACCGCCAAGGCCACCGAAGTCATCACCTTGCGGGAAGGGGACGTGCTGAAAATTTCGTTCCCGGGTTCCGCCAATCTGAACACGACCCAGCCGATCCGGAGAGACGGGATGATTTCCATGCCCCTGGTGGGAGAGGTGAAGGCCGTGGGCAAGACTCCAGCGGAACTGGAAAAGGATTTGATTGAGCTTTACTCCACGCAACTGGTGTCGAAACAAGTGGTGGTGGAAGTGCAGAGCTCCTCGTTTCCGGTCTATGTCACCGGGTCCGTGCTGCATCCGGGGAGAATCATGTCGGACCACCCGATCACGGCGCTGGAGGCCGTGATGGAGGCGGGAGGCTTCGACTATGCGAAGGCCAACATGAAAAAGGTGGAAGTGATCCGGCAGGAGGACGGCGGCCCCAAAAAATACACCTTGAACCTGAAGCTGGTCATGGAGGGAAAAGCGGGCGAACCGTTCTATCTGAAACCCGCCGACATTGTTTACGTGCCGGAGAAATTCACCTGGTTCTGAGCCGCGGGCAAACGCAGCCCGGGAGGGGATGGACGTTCAGTAACGGAATCCGATTTGGAACCCGACCTGATTGCTGTTGAAGCTGTAGCCCGACTGGTTGGAGTCGTCCTTGCTGAACTGGTAGAGCACCGCAACGGTGCCGCGTTTCAAAAAAGTCCGGCTCAACCGCGCGCTAAACGAGTAGAAATCATCATCGCGACTGGAGCCGGGGGCGCCCGCCGAGGCGACATATTTCACCGCCTGATAACCGGCGCTCAAATCCAGAAACAGTTTGCCCAACAGCCGCTGGTTCAACCCGGCGTTGACCCCGGTGGTTTCCGTCACCTGAGCTTGCGACAAATAAGAGGCCGCCACCACCCGCTGGCCGGTCAGGGTGAGCTTCGTATGCTCAAAGGGCTGGTATTGAATCGTGCCGTCAAAGACCGGATTGATCAGATCGCTGGCGCCCCCGCTCAATATCTGCCGGAATTCCGCGCCGCCGTGCAGTTGAAAGCTGATTTTGTCGGTCGCGAGCCAGTTGACCCGTCCCTGAATTTGTTCGAAGGACATGTTGGGAGTGGGAGCCTCCTCCATATCATAACCGCCGCCCACGCCGATGGCGGCGTTCACCTGCGGCGAGAATTGATAATTCAACCAGTCCAGCGTTGACCATTCCTTGTAACTGGAATATTGGTCCGCCGAAACAAAGTCCTGTTTGAACGTCAGGTCCAGGAACATTTTGCTGTTCATGGTGTATGAGGCATCAACGGCGGTGTTGAAGGTTTCCTGGCGCACCTGGGTGGCGGTGGCGGCCGAGGGTGAAGAGGCGTCGGTGTAACCCTGCGAGAATCCCAAAACCCAGTCGTTATAAACGGTTCCCCCCGCCAGCGAAATTGCCTGCCCGAAGGTGCTTTGGAAATGATTGTTGGAATAAATCGTCCAGACGGGCGCGTAATCCAAAGTCCAGTGACTGCCCATCTCCAGGAGCGCTCCCAACGAAACTTCCTGAATGATCGTGTCCGCCGACTGGCCGGGAGCATATTGAAGCCCTTCTCCATACAGAAACTGGTAGAAAGGATACGGCCGCAAGGTCAGCGCTTTCCATTGGAACGGCTCTGACTCCGCCTGGGTTTCTTTGGCGGCGAAAAGGTCCATGGGATTGGCTTGTTGAATGGCCGAAGGAGTCGGGTCGGGCGCCTGTGGTGTAAGCGCCAGCACTTCCTGGGCTTTGGCATGGCGATTCAGCGCGAAGAGGCCAAGCAGCAGTGCCTTGATCAAGACGCGGATGTTCCTGCCGTTGAGGTGTGAACGAACTCTTGGTTTTGATTTCATTTTGGGTGTTGGCCTGCGCCGTTTATATTCCAGACGGAAAAACAAGGAAAGGTTTAATGATAGGCCAGTTCGCCGACCGCCACGGTCCAATGGCGCAGGGCATCCTCCAGGGCCCTTTCCACCGGCCGGATTTTCACACCGGTGGCCAGCAGTTTTGAGACATCCAGAATGCAATTGGACCGCAGCGCCCGGGCGCCATGACGATAGAACTCGTTGTCATCCTTCCAAAAATCAAAGCGGCGGTTCGGTTTGAGAATCCGCTGAATCATTTCGACAACCTGCCGGGTCGTCACCGCGCCGGGATTGGTGACGTTATAAATTCCGAAGGGCGCCTTCCTTTCCCAAAGGTCCAGACAGGCCCGCACAAATTCTTCGAGATGCGAAATTGAATTAACGCCATCATAAACTTTGGCGTAGTTTTGCAGCCGCCACAGAAGATTTCTCGGTTCGCTCCGTTCGTTGAACGGCATTCCCGGGCGCCAGACATAAGCCTTGCCCAGTCCGCGAATGGCCTCTTCCGCCAGCGCCTTGCTCCCGCTGTAAAAGCTGCATGGCACGTGACGGAAGGAAAAATTGGGCTCGTCCCATTCCGTAAAGCCGCAAATTCGATCCGGGTGTTCCTGAAACGATTGCCGCAGTTCCACCCCCGCCACATTTTGTATCTTCCCGCCGCCAACCAGCTTGGCCCCGCGATAAATGCAGCCCGAGGAAATGTGCCCCCAGGGCGTGCCGGTCATCGAGCAAACCCGGCCGATGGTCTGCGGCAGCAGGGTGTTGGCAAACAGGGTTTCCTCGCGGGCCAGTTCACAGGCATCCACGTTTGGACTGCCCGGATATCCCGCCGCATTAATGATGAATTCGGGCCGCAGTTTCCGAACATAATCGAACAAAATATTGAAATCCGGGTAATTGATCGCCTTGCGCGTGAGCGGAATAAAGCTGTCTCCGCGCCGGCGCAGCTCGGTAGCGAACGCCTGCCCCATGTAACCGCTGGATCCCAATAACAAGATCATGACGAAATCCGGCTTCCGGTTTTGTGACTGTCCAAACTTTCGGTCTAAGCCTTCCAAACCTGGCGTGGCTTTGCCTTCACTCCGGCCATGGCGTTGCGAGTGTCCACAATGCAGGCCGACCAGTCCGCCAGTTCCTGGTAATTGACGGCCTGATGGTTGGTGGCGATGACGACCGCATCGAACCCTTGCAGCGTTTCACGATTCCAGCTTATGGAACGGGTGCCAGCCCAATGCGGATGCTCGCGAGTGGGGCGGATGACCGGCACGAACGGATCGTAATATTCCACGTTCGCGCCGCGGGCTTTGAGCAGATCCAACAGAACGTAGCTCGGCGATTCGCGGTCGTCATCCACGTTCGGTTTGTAAGCCAGGCCCAGCACCAGGATGCGGCTGCCTTTCATGGATTTCCGCAATTCGTTGAGGGCTTCAACTGTCCGATTCACAACATGCGCCGGCATGGCGGTGTTGATTTCGCCCGCCAATTCGATGAACCGCGTATGCTGGCCGTATTCGCGGGCCTTCCAGGTGAGATAGAACGGATCAATGGGAATGCAATGCCCGCCCAAACCCGGTCCGGGATAAAACGCCATGAAACCAAACGGCTTTGTCTTCGCGGCCTGGATCACCTCCCAAACGTCAATCCCCATCGCGCCATAGACCAGCTTCAGTTCATTGACCAGGGCGATGTTCACGCTGCGAAAAATGTTTTCGAGCAGCTTGGTGGCCTCGGCGGCGCGACAGGAAGAGACCGGCACAATGGTTTTGATGGCACGGCCATAAAGCGCCTTGGCGCGTTCCAGGCAGGCCGGCGTGTAACCGCCGACCACCTTGGGAATGATTTCCACCTTGCTCTGCGCGTTGCCCGGGTCTTCCCGCTCCGGTGAAAAGGCCAGATGAAAATCTGTTCCGGCTTTCAACTTCGATCCGGCTTCCAGCACTTCGCGCAAATCCTCGTCCGTCGTGCCCGGATAAGTCGTGGATTCGAGCACCACCAAAACCCCCTTCGTAAGATGGGGCGCGATGGCCTTGCCGGTTTCAGTGATGAATGAAATATCCGGCTCGCGGTTTTTGTTGAGCGGCGTCGGGACGCAAATGATGACCGCCTCGACCTCCTTGATCCGGCTGAAGTCGGCGGCGGCGGAAAATGTGCGCGCCTTAACCGCCTCGGCAATGGATTCCGAGGTGATGTGTTTGATGTAACTGCGGCCGCTGTTCAGCGATTCCACCTTGGCCGGATCAATGTCCAAGCCCAGGACTGTGACTCCCGAGCGCGCGAATTGAAGCGACAAGGGAAGCCCGACGTAACCCAACCCGACGATTGCGATTTTCATAGTTATGTTCCTTTTTTTGATGAATTTAATTTTTGATCTTCCAAATTATTGAATGAAGCCGGGGTTCAACTGTTCTGGTTCCGGAGTGCCAATCGGCAAGCTATTTCCTAAAGTGATTGTGAAGGCCGGCATTCAGCGCCGAAGACTTCAGAACTGGCCGCAGGTTTCCCCGCCAGAACGGTTCAATTCCATGGATTGCATTTTCAGGGACATGAGTTGCGGCAGCCGAGTTTAATCGCCGAGAGATTGGCTTGCCTGCCTCACTTTGGCGGCCACAACACCTGCCGGCTTCTTCGCCAGGTGCGGTCCCATTGGCAGGCTCAAAACGGTGCCGGACAATTCTTCGGCGATGGGGAACCTGCCCCGCTTCCATTTGCCATCGGCATAAGCTCCGGACAAATGCGGAGGCACGGGATAATGGATCAATGTGCCAATGTCCGCCGACGCCAGCTTTTGCTGCAAGGCATCCCGCTGGGGATGGCGCACCACAAACAGGTGCCAGACCGGCTCCGCCCATTTCGGAACGAACGGCAGCGTCAGATTCGTCGTGCCGTTCAACTTTGACAGATAAAGCGCGGCCACGGCACGGCGACGGCCGTTCCACTGATCCAGTTTCTTCAATTTGACGCGCAGAAAGGCGGCTTGGAGTTCATCCAGACGCGAGTTGAAACCCTTTTCGTCGTTGTAATACTTTCTTTTCGATCCGTAATTGCGCAAGGTGCGCACCCGATCCGCCAGTTGCGTGTCATTTGTGGTCACCGCCCCGGCGTCACTGAAAGCGCCGAGGTTTTTTCCCGGATAAAAACTGTTCCCGGCCGCATCGCCGAGTGAACCGGTTCGCCGGCCTTTGTATCGGGCGCCCTGAGCCTGGGCGTTGTCCTCGATGACCTTCAATCCGTGTTTGCGGGCGATGTTCAGGATCGGGTCCATGTCCGCCGGCTGGCCGTAAAGATGCACCGGCATGATGGCTTTCGTTTTCGGCGTGATGGCTGCCTCAATCCGTTTCGGGTCAATGTTAAACGACTTGAGGTCGGGCTCGACCGGCACCGGCGTGGCGCCCGCGTATGACACCGCCAGCCAGGTGGCAATAAAGGTGTTGGTCGGGACAATCACTTCGTCACCCGCGCCAATATTGTACGCCCGCAGAATCAAATGCAACGCGTCCAGACCGTTGCCGACGGCGATGCAATGTTTGGCTTCGCAATATCTGGCGAACTCGGCTTCAAACGCTTCAAGTTCGTTGCCCAGCAAATACCAGCCGGAATCCATGACCCGGTGGTAGGCCGCATCCAGCTCGCTCCGAAGCTCGTCGTACGCCGGCTTCAACTCCAGAAAGGGCACTTTCATTTTGCTGGTTTCGAAGCCTTCAGAAACTCCTGATAGTCACGGTAGTAATCGGATTCGTCGTATAAATTGGAAGCCAACACGAGGCAGACGGCGCCGGATGAAAAATTGTCCAGTTCGCGCCAGACCATGGGACACACGTACAATCCGTAATAAGACCGGTTCAAGTGATACCGTTTTTTCTCCTTCCCGTCGTCGAGGATAACGTCGTAGCTGCCCGACATGGCAACAATCAACTGGTGCAGCCCTTTGTGCGCGTGGCCGCCGCGTTCCGCGCCGCCCGGTGTGTCGTAAAGATAATAAACCCGCTGGATTTGAAAGGGCACATGCCGGTTCCCTTCGATGAAGGTCAGATTGCCGCGCGGATCGGCAATCTTAGGCAGGTCAATTATTTTGCAATCAGCCAGGGACATAATTGGGTCGAATTATTTATTTTGAATGGAGGTGGTCGTTTCGGAACTGCTGTTGTTCCCAATCATGGACTTGGGCTTCCGCCAGCCGGGCCAGGGGCAACACCCGTTCGCGACATTTGCCCCAATCTTCCGGCGTCAAAATAAAATGCAGCATGTCAACCGGATTGCCGCCGATGGTCCGCCCGGCGGTCTCGACCCGGGTCTGGCGAAAGCCCAGTTTTCGGACATAAGAGTGAAGCGAGCGGTTGCTGGCAACGGACGTGGCCCGCAATTCCTTGAGACCCAACGGCCCGAAGGCCAGGTCAAAACTGATGATCGAGGTCGGAAGGGCGGCGGGGACTTCCGGGCGCATGATGAACCGGCCCGACTCGGCGCTGGTTCCTGATTTATCGTAGATGCCGTGGGTGCCCGCCGGAATGCCACCCAGCGTCTCGGCGATGAAATAGTAATCCCCTTCCCGGTAAAAATAAGCTTTCAACCAGGCTTCCTGGCCCGCCACGTCAACTGCCGAGTCGCCGAGTTTGCCCTTCGCGTGGTCCAGATGACGAAGCCAAACGATGAACGCCGCGTCGTCCATCCGCACCGGGCGCACGCGTATGCCAAAGCCTTCCGCTTGAAATGTATGTTGCATTGCCTGTCAGTTGCCGATGGCCGCTGGCCGGGACGTTGCGATTTTTCGCCGTGACATATACCGGATGTTAAAAAAGGTCAACGTCCTATGCTCCCAGCCGTATCACAACTTCGTGCCGGTAGAAAAAAGTGATTTTTTTGACACCCACAATCCGGGAAGCGATTTCCTTCACTTTCTCAATCAAAGCGATGCCCAATCCAAGGGTGCGGTCGTTTCCTTGCAACGTGTAGTCCGGATGCACGGCGACATGCATGATGGCCACCTCGTCCGGCGAGGTTCGCAGGAAGACCACAACGCCGACCAGGTCTTCATCGCGGCGGTCGCGATCATGGGCGAACAGCGTTTGCGCGTCATGGTTTCCAACCCGAACGGTCAATCCCTCCGGAGTCTCTTCAATTCGCGGATGACCAAACTGGTTCAACGAGTCCAGAATGCCTTCGCGCACCCGATACTGCCCGGAGTTGAAAAACAACAGCTCCTCCAGTGCCAAATGGCTTTTCTTGGAAATCTTCGATGAGAAAACCAGGTTCATCAATCCGGCTTCAAAGCAGAATGGTCCGGCCCCCATCCACGACCAGTTCCTGTCCCGTAATCCAACGGGCGCGGTCGGAGGCAAGAAACTCCACCGCGTCAGCAACGTCTTCGGGACTCCCCGGCCCCAGCGGGTAGGTTGCCTGCAGGGACGCGACAAATCCGGGATCGGCGAACAAATGTTTTGTGCCGTCAGTTTCGATGGCGCCCGGCAGAACGGCGTTGACCCGGACATTCGGCGCCAACTCTACGGCCAGGGAGAGCGACAAGGCATTGACCGCGCCCTTGCTGGCGGCATAGACGGAATAACCGCCGGCCCCCACCCGGCTGGCGATGCTGGAAATGAAGGTGATGCTCCGCAGCGCCCCCTGGTTGGTTTTTTTCCGGGTCAGCGGCTGGATGATTTCCATGGCGGAGAATAAATTCACATTGAACACCCTGGTCATGCTGTCCATTTCCACAGCGCGGGCATATTGAATGCTGATGATTCCCGCCGAGTGAATGAAATGTTCAACGGCAATTTTTTTTGCGGCCAGCAAGGAAGCCAGATCTTCTCCAATTCCGTCCAACCGGCTCAAGTCCCGCACCCATAACAGATGCCGTTCGGGGTTTTCACAGGCGTTGCGCACGGCCTCCAGTTTCTCCGCGCTCCGGCCGGCGAGGATGAGCTTCCGGGAAGAAGCCAGTTTCCGGGCAATGCTCCGGCCAAAGCCGGATGAAGCGCCGGTGATCAGTGTGTAAGTTTCGCCCATACGCCAGGGTCAGGTTGGTTCGTAATCCACAATCTTGCAGGCTCCCAGCGGTCCCAGGTCCATGACCGCGGAAATCCAGGTCAGCCCGACGCCGAACGCCGAAAGGCAGACGCGGCGGGTCTCGTGCCGCAACGGTTCACCGCAATTCAGGGCGATGTTCAGCGGCAGGGTCGCGGAACTACAGTTGCCGTAGAGGCTCACGATGTTGTTGGGCAGTCTGGCCTGAGGAATTTTCATCTTGTCGGCCATTTGTTGCAGGATGAATGGATTTGGTTGATGCAGCAGGAAATGGGCGATGGAGTCCCGCGTATCCCCGGAAAAAGCGAGCACCTCTTCAATCTGCAGCGGCACTTCTCCCATCGTAAAGTTGAAGATGGCGGGGCCATCCATGTGAATGTGTTGCAGGTTCTGAACCACTCCCTCCTCCGTCTCCCGCAATTTCAATGTCTCGGGCGTCGCCGGCATCCGGAAGGCGCCGGCGGGAATCATGATTGCCTTGTGGCGCGAGCCGTCATTCTTCACGTCCAGGTAAATGGGGTTTTCCGCTTCACAGCGTTCGATAACCGTGGCCGAACCCGCGTCCCCGTTTAGCGGGTAGGAAATCCGGTTGCCCCGGTCCAGTTGCTTGCTACAGGTGTCGCCGCATAACAGCACCACCTTGGGGAGCGCCGCGATCTCCAGGAGCAGACATGCCTGCATCAATCCGAGGAGATAACCGGCGCAGCCTTGATTGATGTCGAGACACACCACGTCCTGGCCCAGGCCGAGTTTGCCCTGGATGACGTTGCTGGTGGGGGGCATGAAATAGTCCGGTGTTTGCGACACGAACACCAGGGCGCCAATCTCCTCCTTTTTCAACACCCCGTCGTTCAACAATCGTTGCAGGCCGTGCTGGCAAAGGTCGGAAGTACAAACATCCGGCGGCGCAATCCGGTGCCGGTCCAGGCTCATCATCTTCTTGAACCGCCTGGCCTTCTCTGCGGTGAGTTTGTAGGTGGGGTATTCGTCGTCGAAACGATACTCCTCCTTCGGCACCACGGCGACGATGGCGCTGATTTTTTTATTTTTAAAAATACATTTCATGCGGATGCCATTCAGGCGGAGAACCGGCGGTTCCTGGAATCAAATTCTACTTCTGCTTTGCGGCCACCAGATCGGCCAGGTCGGCGGCGGTGACCACCGAACGAATCTCCTCCGCCTTGATGGCCGCGCCGTATTTCGAGTCGGCCATGGCCAGCACCGAGAGGACGGCCAGCGAATCCCAGGCTTCAAAGTCTTTAAGAACGTTTTCCGGCTTCACCTCCTCAATATCGAGGATTTTTGCCAGTTGGTCGTAGAATTGAATTTTATCCATAGGTTTTATTTGTATTCGGTGATCAGGTTGAAATCCAGCCGGCCCAAGCTCACAAGCATTGCACACCAAGTCAAGCCGGCGCCAAACCCCGCCAGGCAGACCCGCAATTTTTCCCGGAGCAGGCGGTCTCCCAGGTCATACGTGATGACCGTGGGGATGGACACCCCGCTGTTGTTTCCAAAATGTTCCACCACATTGTTGGGCATTTTCGCCTCGGGCACCTTCATCTTGTCCGCCAGCTTTTGCAACATGAAACGGTTCGGCTGGTGGAAAAGAAAATAATCCACGGATTCTTTGGCAACCCCCGCGGTCGCCAGGAGCCCTTCAATCAGCGGCGGGACTTCCGTCTGCACAAAATTAAAGATGGCCGCGCCGTCCATGAACAAATGGTCCTTGGCCCGAAGATTGTTGTCGCCCACGTCCTCCAGAATCGCCGTTTCCAGCGTGGACGGCATGCGCAGACCGCCGGCCGGAATGGTCAGCGCAGGGCTGCGGGACCCGTCCATTTTGAGACTGGCGTGGATGACGGAATCTTCCGGGTCCCGTTCCACCACCGTGATGGCGGCGGCGTCACCAATCAACGGATAAATGTTGCGGTCCTTCGGCGAAACTTTCCGGCTGAGAACATCGGCGTTGACGAGCACCACTTTTTTGATGCTCTCCTGTTCCAACAGCATGAAGGCCTGCATCAATCCAACCACAAATCCCGCGCAGGCCTGGCTGAGGTCCAGGCACAGCATGTCCGGCTTCAAATGCAGCCGGCCCTGGACAATGCTGCTCGTCGCCGGCACGAAATGGTCCGGCGTCTGGGTGACGAGGATCAACGCGTCAATTTCCTCGCGATGCAACAGGCCCCGGTTGAAAAGCTGCTCCAGGCCGAACACCGCCAGGTCCGACACGCACACGCCCGGGTCCACCACCCGGCGCTTGTCAAACCCCATGACCTCCTTAAGCTTGAGCGAACGCGCCTCCGGGAAGTTGAAGTTTTTCATGTCCTCGGCGAAGGATCGCTCATTCTCCGGCACAACGACCAGAATTCCGGCGATGCGTTTGCGGTGAAAGATGAAGTTCATGGCTGGGCTCCGCACTTGCGCAGGAGGGTTTCAATGGTTTGCAGGTTTTGGAAATTTTCCGGCACGATGTCCGTGCCCGGAATCGAAATGCCGTAGTTTTTGTCCAGCGTCGCCACCAGCGTGACCACGTCAAACGAATCCAGCATTCCGTCCGCGATAAAATCGCGGGAGGCGGTGAAGTCAAATTCCGGACGGATTTCCTTCAAAATTTCGGCGACGGATTTCATGTGTTGATCATTTCATTGGCCAGAACCTGGTCCGCCAAACCATCCGGCGCATAGCCATAGTGCCGGTATTTGGAAACTGCGTTCTCATTGTTTGAGTTCACCCAAAGCGTAAAGCGCCGCACGGCGCCGTGCATCTGAAAATAATGCTGCATCAAGACGGCCCCCACCCGGTGATCGCGGAATTTTTCCGCCACCACCCAAAAACGGACCGTGGAGGCAACTCCCCGGGTTTCAAAAAATAGCAGCCCGGCCAGCACGCCCTCGCGACGGATGGCCAGCACCTGGCGATTTTCAATGGCGGATTCCATTTCGTAAAACGTCGGGAGCTGTTCGCCATGGCGGTCAAACGAGTTTTGGATCAGCCCCAGCGCGGGTCGGGCATCCGCCGCCCCGGCGAACTCGACGGGCCCCGCGTCGCCGCCGGTTTCCGGCCGGCCCGTTTTTGTCATGCGTTGCAGGCGCGTGTAGCGCCGGAAACCGGCCTGCTCCAGCGCCGGCAACAAGCGGTTCACGTCGGATTCGTTCCCGACGAGATCGGTCACCATCGGCCCGGACTTCCATCCGGACCAGGCGGCGATTGCCCGTTGCAATGCCGTCTCGTCCGCGGCGCAAAAATAGTAATGCTGGAAATCACGGTCCTTTCTCAAAAAAAACGCCGCCCCGGCCAGCACCTCGCCGGACAATTCGCCGTGATCAATCCAGCCCTGCAACTTCGACTCCACAGGGAAAAAATTGGTGCAAAATGCCGGCGCCTCCGCCTTCGCCGTTTGAATGGCGTCGAACACCTGGCTCACCTGTTGGATCGGATTCATCACGTCAATTCACACTGGCCACCAGCCTGGCCCGGTCAATCTTCCCGTTCGGATTGCGCGGCATCAGTTCCATCCAGTTGAAGACGGTCGGCAGCATGTATTTCGGCAGCGAGGTCAAAAGTCGTTCGCGGATGAAAGCCGGCGCCAACTCCTTTTCACACTCGTAAAACAGAGTGATCTCTTTTTTGTTTTGGTTGTAAACCACGCAGCAATTGCGAATGCCTTCCACTTGAAGAACGGCGTGTTCAATTTCACCCAGCTCGATCCGGTAGCCCAGATGCTTGATCTGAAAATCCTTCCGGCCCAAAAACATGATTTCGCCGCGGTTGTTCCAAAAGCCGGAGTCGCCCGTCCGGTAAATCCATTCCGGATAATGCGGGTTGATTGGGTTCTGGACAAATCCCTTCGCCGTTCTTTCAGCATTATTGTAATAACCCAGCGCCAGCGAACTTCCCCGCACGCAGATTTCGCCCGGCTCGTCCACTTTCGCGAGCTGGTTCTGGTCGTTCAAAATCAGGATGTCGGTGTTGCGGCATGGGAAACCGACCGGCAGCTTCTCGTCGTCGGCAAACTCGCGGTCCACGATGAAATACGTGCAGGCCACGGTGATTTCGATCGGCCCGTAGAGGTTGACGAACATCGCCCCGGGCAGGTGGCGCCGCCAGTAATTAAGATGCTTGGTGGGAAAAACCTCACCGATGAAAAAGACCTTGTTGATGCGGTCCAGCTTCGCTTTCGCCAGCAAATCCTGGTTGGCGATGTTGACCATGATGGTCGGCACCCAAAAAATGAAGTTGATGGGATGGGCCGTCAAAAACTCGACGAGCTTGACCGGGAAGGTGGCACAGGAGTCGGGAATGACGACCCAGGTGGCGCCTTTTGCGATCATCATGCAAAATTCAAGCGTGTAAGCGTCGAAATAAATCGGCGCCAGGCTGCCCATGACCTCGCTGCCATCCAGACCCAACCGCTCAAACGCCCAGTCGGCCCAATCTATGGTGCTGCGATGGTTCAACGCCACGCCCTTGGGAATGCCGGTGGAACCGGAGGTGTGGATGATGCAGTAGGGGTCGGTATCAATGATTGAATCCAGCCGCCGGAGCAGGACCGCATTGTCGTAAAGCGTTTCGGACACCATGGCCTGTTCCACGAACAGCAGTTTTTCTTCGGCGATGCCCAAGGCGCGCAACGGGGCTGCGTGTGCGGCGGAAGTAATGATGACGCCGGGATTGAGATTGTCCAACATGCCCTTGAGCCGTTGCGGCGGTGATTTGATGTCGAGGTTCGCGTAAGCATTCCCGCTGTAGAGGGTGCCGAGGTCGGCGACGATGTTCTGGGCACTCTTCGGCAGGAACACCGGGACTGGTTGCCGGCTGGCGGAAGTCCGCTGGAGGATCAACGTGGCGCAATTCTTGGCGGACCGCTCGATTTCCCTGAAGGTGAACTGGCGATCCTGTTCCATGACCGCCACTTTGTCGCCGCATTTGAGTGCGGCTCCCTTTTCAAAATATTCAAGAACGTTGATTTGCATGACGATATACCCTCTCCGTGTTCGACGTTTGCCGGGAAGTTAATCCCCCGTTCAATAACTGATGACCACCCTGAAATAGCGTTGGGGTGAGGAGCCCAGACCGTTGGTGACAATGATGGAACCACCCGTGCCGGGCACAGGCACACCCAAAGGACTCCATGTCGCCGCAGCGAGATTATCCTTGAACTGGAGTTGATAGTTCTGACCTGCGATTGTCGGCCAGTTAAAGATGAATTGATTTCCACTCGATGCAACAGCGCTTAACTTGGGCAATGCCACCACGGTCAGTGTCCCGCCGTTAAAGACAAAGGTGTAATTGGCGGCGCTCAATGTACCTTGGCTGATCGCAATCGGATAAGTTCCCGGCGGGCTGTTGGTCGTGGCACTGGTGCTTAAACTGGGAGCGCCAGTCAATACGTTCGTCCCTTCGCTGTGGACAAAACCGCTGTAGCTGGCGGTCAGAAAATTCGTCAATCCATAGGTCCTGCTCTTGCTGGCGGCGCTTGCCGTCAGGGTTGCCGGCGTGATGTTGGCCGTCACTCCCGCCAGCGGGGTGAGGGTGTAATTGGTCGCACTGGCGCCAGTCAAGGTCAGCCCGCTCACGGTCACGACGATGCCCGTGCCGACGTTCGGGCTGGCGAAGCTCGCCGTGTAGCCGTTGGTGGACAGACTGACCGCGTCGCCGTCCACCACCCCCGCCAGCACCACGTTGTTCGAGTTGATCGTCGCTGCCGGCGTCCCGTCGTAGGTCTTGTTGTTGGCTGTGATGCCTGAATTTAACACTCTGACCTGGTAAAACCGTTGCGGCACGTTACTCACGGCGTTGGTCTGGGTGGCCGTTAAACCGGTCGCCGTTACATCCGGCAACAAGTCGGTCCAGCCGGTGCCATTCAGGCTGTTGATGTATTGCATCCGGTAGATTCCACCCGCCACCGAGTTCCAGGCAATCGTGACAATGCCATTGGTCAGGCGAATCGAAGTGATTGCAGGCGAAGGCACGGATGTTGTTGTTAGTGCTTTGGCCTGGATGTTCGCCGTCAGCCCAGCCGGTTGAGTGAATGTGTAATTGGTCGCGCTGATGCCAGTCAATGTCAGTCCACCCACCGTCACTCCAATCCCGTTGGCCACACCCGCGCTCGCAAAGCTCGCCGTGTAGCTGTTCGTGGACAGTCTCACGTTCGCCGCGTCTCCGGCCAGCACGCCGTTCAATACCACGTTGTTCGAGGAAATGGTGGCTGCCAGCGTTCCATCATACGTCTTGTTGTTGGCTGTGATGCCTGAAGTGATCGTCACTCCGGCAGCCTGGATGTTTGCGGTCAACCCAACCGGCTCCGTCAGCGTGTAGTTGGTTGCACTGACACCAGTCAACGTCAGTCCGCCCACCGTCACTCCGATGCCATTGGCAACTCCCGCACTGAGGAAACTTGCAGAATATCCATTGGTCGAAAGCTTCACGTTCGCGGCGTCTCCCGCCAGCACCCCGTTCAATACCACATTGTTCGAGCTGATCGTCGCTGCTGGCGTTCCGTCGTAGGTCTTGTTGTTGGCTGTGATGCCCGAAGTGATCGTCACTCCGGCAGCCTGGATGTTTGCGGTCAACCCAACCGGCTCCGTCAGCGTGTAGTTGGTTGCGCTGGCGCCGGTCAATGTCAGTCCATCCACCGTTACCGCGATGCCATTGGCCACGCCTGCACTCGCAAAGCTCGCCGTGTAGCTGTTCGTGGACAGTCTCACATTCGCCGCGTCTCCGGCCAGCACGCCGTTCAATACCACGTTGTTCGAGGAAATGGTGGCTGCCAGCGTTCCGTCATACGTCTTGTTGTTGGCCGTGATGCCCGAAGTGATCGTCACTCCGGCAGCCGTGATGTTCGCCGTCAACAATACCGGCAGAGTGAGTGTGTAATTAGTCGCGCTGGCGCCGGTCAACGTAAAACCACCGGCAAACACGTTGATGCCGTTGGCCACGCCTGCACTGAGGAAACTTGCAGAATATCCATTGGTCGAAAGCTTCACATTCGCCGCGTCTCCCGCCAGCACGCCGTTCAATACCACGTTGTTCGAGCTGATCGTGGCTGCCGGCGTTCCGTCATACGTCTTGTTGTTGGCTGTGATGCCTGAAGTGATCGTCACTCCGGCAGCCTGGATGTTCGCCGTCAACAATACCGGCAGAGTGAGTGTGTAATTAGTCGCGCTGGCGCCGGTCAACGTAAAACCACCGGCAAACACGTTGATGCCGTTGGCCACGCCTGCACTGAGGAAACTTGCAGAATATCCATTGGTCGAAAGCTTCACATTCGCGGCATCTCCCGCCAGCACGCCGTTCAATACCACGTTGTTCGAGCTGATCGTCGCTACTGGCGTTCCGTCGTAGGTCTTGTTGTTGGCACTGATGCCCGAAGTGATCGTCACTCCGGCGGCCTGGATGTTCGCGGTCAACAATACCGGCAGAGTGAGTGTGTAATTAGTCGCGCTGGCGCCGGTCAACGTCAGCCCACCCACCGTTACCGCGATGCCGTTGGCCACGCCCGCGCTCGCAAAGCTCGCCGTGTAGCTGTTCGTGGACAGCCTCACATTCGCCGCGTCTCCCGCCAGCACGCCGTTCAATACCACGTTGTTCGAGGAAATGGTGGCTGCCGGCGTCCCGTCGTAGGTCTTGTTGTTGGCTGTAATGCCCGACGTAATCGTCACTCCGGCGGCTTGGATGTTCGCGGTCAGCCCAGCCGGTTGAGTGAGCGTGTAGTTGGTTGCGCTGACACCGGTCAACGTCAGTCCACCCACCGTCACTCCAATCCCGTTGGCCACACCCGCGCTCGCAAAGCTCGCCGTGTAACTGTTCGTGGACAGTCTCACGTTCGCCGCGTCTCCGGCCAGCACGCCGTTCAATACCACGTTGTTCGAGGAAATGGTGGCTGCCAGCGTTCCATCATACGTCTTGTTGTTGGCTGTGATGCCTGAAGTGATCGTCACTCCGGCAGCCTGGATGTTTGCGGTCAACCCAACCGGCTCCGTCAGCGTGTAGTTGGTTGCACTGACACCAGTCAACGTCAGTCCGCCCACCGTCACTCCGATGCCGTTGGCCACGCCTGCACTCGCAAAGCTCGCCGTGTAGCTGTTCGTGGACAGTCTCACATTCGCCGCGTCTCCGGCCAGCACGCCGTTCAATACCACGTTGTTCGAGGAAATGGTGGCTGCCAGCGTTCCGTCATACGTCTTGTTGTTGGCCGTGATGCCCGAAGTGATCGTCACTCCGGCAGCCGTGATGTTCGCCGTCAACAATACCGGCAGAGTGAGTGTGTAATTAGTCGCGCTGGCGCCGGTCAACGTAAAACCACCGGCAAACACGTTGATGCCGTTGGCCACGCCTGCACTGAGGAAACTTGCAGAATATCCATTGGTCGAAAGCTTCACATTCGCGGCATCTCCCGCCAGCACGCCGTTCAATACCACGTTGTTCGAGCTGATCGTCGCTACTGGCGTTCCGTCGTAGGTCTTGTTGTTGGCACTGATGCCCGAAGTGATCGTCACTCCGGCAGCCTGGATGTTTGCGGTCAACCCAACCGGCTCCGTCAGCGTGTAGTTGGTTGCGCTGGCGCCGGTCAATGTCAGTCCATCCACCGTTACCGCGATGCCATTGGCCACGCCTGCACTCGCAAAGCTCGCCGTGTAGCTGTTCGTGGACAGTCTCACATTCGCCGCGTCTCCGGCCAGCACGCCGTTCAATACCACGTTGTTCGAGGAAATGGTGGCTGCCAGCGTTCCGTCATACGTCTTGTTGTTGGCCGTGATGCCCGAAGTGATCGTCACTCCGGCAGCCGTGATGTTCGCCGTCAACAATACCGGCAGAGTGAGTGTGTAATTAGTCGCGCTGGCGCCGGTCAACGTAAAACCACCGGCAAACACGTTGATGCCGTTGGCCACGCCTGCACTGAGGAAACTTGCAGAATATCCATTGGTCGAAAGCTTCACATTCGCCGCGTCTCCCGCCAGCACGCCGTTCAATACCACGTTGTTCGAGCTGATCGTGGCTGCCGGCGTTCCGTCATACGTCTTGTTGTTGGCTGTGATGCCTGAAGTGATCGTCACTCCGGCAGCCTGGATGTTCGCCGTCAACAATACCGGCAGAGTGAGTGTGTAATTAGTCGCGCTGGCGCCGGTCAACGTAAAACCACCGGCAAACACGTTGATGCCGTTGGCCACGCCTGCACTGAGGAAACTTGCAGAATATCCATTGGTCGAAAGCTTCACATTCGCGGCATCTCCCGCCAGCACGCCGTTCAATACCACGTTGTTCGAGCTGATCGTCGCTACTGGCGTTCCGTCGTAGGTCTTGTTGTTGGCACTGATGCCCGAAGTGATCGTCACTCCGGCGGCCTGGATGTTCGCGGTCAACAATACCGGCAGAGTGAGTGTGTAATTAGTCGCGCTGGCGCCGGTCAACGTCAGCCCACCCACCGTTACCGCGATGCCGTTGGCCACGCCCGCGCTCGCAAAGCTCGCCGTGTAGCTGTTCGTGGACAGCCTCACATTCGCCGCGTCTCCCGCCAGCACGCCGTTCAATACCACGTTGTTTGAGGAAATGGTGGCTGCCAGCGTTCCATCATACGTCTTGTTGTTGGCTGTGATGCCTGAAGTGATCGTCACTCCGGCAGCCTGGATGTTTGCGGTCAACCCAACCGGCTCCGTCAGCGTGTAGTTGGTTGCACTGGCACCAGTCAACGTCAGTCCGCCCACCGTCACTCCGATGCCGTTGGCCACGCCTGCACTCGCAAAGCTCGCCGTGTAGCTGTTCGTGGACAGTCTCACGTTCGCCGCGTCTCCGGCCAGCACGCCGTTCAATACCACGTTGTTTGAGGAAATGGTGGCTGCCAGCGTTCCGTCATACGTCTTGTTGTTGGCCGTGATGCCTGAAGTGATCGTCACTCCGGCAGCCGTGATGTTCGCCGTCAACA
>CAWHLR010000002.1:0-156795 GCA_963830235.1 uncultured Verrucomicrobiae bacterium | reverse complement strand
ACGCAAATCGCGCGCCAGGGTTGCCGGGTCGCAGGAGACGTATACGATCTCCGGCGCTCGAATTTCACCGAGAAGAGCCGTGATCTCTGCGCCCAGGCCGGTGCGCGGCGGGTCGACGACGATCAAATCGGGCCGATCTCCCCCGCGTTCTCTGCGCAGAAAGTCGAGCGCCGAGGCTTTCACCGCCGAGGCATTCGTGTCGCGCAGGTTGTGCGCCAACGCGGCGATGGATTGCGGAGCGGACTCGACGGCAAATACGCGCTCGAAATGGTCGGCAAGCCTGCGCGCGAACAAACCTACGCCGCTGAAAAGATCCAAGGCCAGAGCACCGCGAGCATGAGCCGTCACGCGCTCCACCAGAAGATCCACCAGCCAGCGATTGACCTGAAAAAACGCGCCTTGATCGACGCGATAATCGAAGTCCCCAGCACGATAGATAAGGGAGTCTGCACCCCATTGCGCGAACCTGCGCGGCGCCTGCCCTTTGCCGCTCCCGGCCACAAACTCGACGCCCTGCAATGCGGGGATTCTACCGGCAAGCGCTACCGCAAAATCGTCGATCCGGCCTTTTCCGCCACCCGCAAGCGTCACGCTCCCGAGCAGTGCGGTCTCCGCGGCATCGCAAAAAAGGGAGATCTCGCTCGCGTCGAATCCCCGATGTAATTCGCGCAGAATCTCGCTCGCCGCAAGCTCGGCCCGTACCAGGAGCGGCGCGGCAATGGGGCACTCGGCGACGGGAACAACCGCGTGCGAGCGCCTGCCGCGGTAACCCGCATTTCCCTTCGCGTCGAACGCCAATCGGATGCGATTGCGGTAGGCCCATGGCTCTCCGGCCACGACCGCGATCTCTTCCGGCGGGTAGACGCCTCCGCGCTCCAGCGTCTCGCGCAGGATCTCCTGTTTATAGGCGAGTTGCGCCGCGTATTGTGCGTGCTGATACTGGCAGCCGCCGCAAGCGCCAAAGTGTGGACACGCCGGTGCGATCCGCTGCTCCGAGGGATCCACAATCTCTTCGGCTTCGGCGGTCGCGTAGCCGCGCTTGTCCTCGACAATGCGGACCCGCGCCTGCTCGCCCGGCAAAGCCAGCGGCACAAATGCGGCTTTGCCGGCGATACGAGCCAGGAACGCTCCGCCGTAGATCGGTTTTTCGATGCGTACGATATGTCCCGCCGAGCCGCCCTCGCTCCTGGCTTGTCCTGCCACATGACCTTGATCGTCCGCCGGTTTTGTATCAGGGCCCGGCTTCAGTCGGGCCGCAACCGCCGCAACATGAGGTTGGGCTTTAGCCCCTGCCGGGCTTCTCTTGCCGATGCGTACGCCACGTTTCCTCATTGCTGGCTCATGTAAAACAGGCTCAACCGCGGCAGATTGTAGTGCACCAGCAATTGCTTGTGCACGAACTGGCGCTCGACCTGGCGCAGTTGCACTGCGCCCATGCGGCTGCGGTAGGGCGCAAGCTCGCGGGCCGCATGCTCCTTGAGACCGACCAGCAACGCTTCGGGAGCTGCTGCGGTGAGCGCAGCAAATATCTTTTCCTCAAGCACGGTAAGCGAGCGTTCCATCGCCTCGAGATCGACGGCCTGGCTCTTTCCGTCGCCGGCCGCCGAAGATCAGGAAGGCAGCATCTGGGTGGAAGCCGGGACGGTTTGAACCAGTTTACCGACTGAAAAGTTTCCCACCTATTCCACAAGTGAAGGGATTGCCGATGCAGAAGTCTTCCGTGAGCCCTGCCCGGAAGGGCGGGGTGTGGGTGGCCACGGCGGCAGGGCTGACCTACTTTGACGGGAAGGAAGTTACGAACTATGCCGCCAGTGCCGGATTTGGGATGCCTTACATCAAAAGATCGCTTGAAGCCAAAGATGGCGATCTTTATCTCATCAATGGCCACATGGATGTTGAGTTCTTTTCCGGCGGAAAGGTGGTGGCCAGACACGCGAACCCGACCTGGCCGGTCGCCATGACGGAAGATGCCCAGGGCGTCGTGGTGTCCGTGGCGGAGAACTTGTTTCGCGTGGGCAGGGATTACTTTACTCCCTACCCGTTTACCAACGGTCAGAAACCGCAACTCAAGTGGGTGCTGAACATGATTACCGGGCGCGATGGCTCGCTCTGGATCGCGTGCGCCAACGGGATTTGCCGGGTCAAGGACGGACAATTTGAGCAATGGACGGATCAAAACGGGCTTCCCGATACCCGGGTCAACTATATTTGCGAAGACAGTGACGGTGTGATCTGGGCGGGCCTGCAATCCGGCATTGTCCGGTTGAAAAACAAACAAATCCGGAGCATCAGCCCGCAGGACGGCCTGCTGACTGACGGTATTCAGGCGATGGTTTTTGACGATCTCGGATTTCTCTGGGTGGACTCCAGCCGGTGGGCTGTTCCGGGTGAGCAGGCAGGTCTGAACGACTTTGCCGATGGCAAAACCAATCATGTGACGTGTGTCGACTACAGCGGCCCGGACTGCCGTCCGATCGGCGGACTGGGGCGTGCAGGAGAATTCAGGCTGCCGGACACCGGACGGCCGGATTTGGTTCCCGAGTTCCAAGGGCGTGGTGACGATTGATCCCTCAAATATTCCCGCCAACCAGGTTGCCGTGCGGGTCCATATTGGTCGGATTCGTGTCAATGGTCAGGATTTGCCCACGGGCAAGGCGGCGGTGTCCGACCCGGCAATGGCGACCTTGAATTCTACTATACCGCGCCCAAGTTTCATCGGCCCGGAAGCCGTCCAATTTCGATACTGGCTTGAGGGTTACGATCAAAATCCGGTGTTCGTAGAAAATCGGCGGCTGGCACTTTATACAAATCTCAAGCCCGGCAGATATACCTTCCATGTCATTGCCGCCAATGCCGATGGATTCTGGAATAGCCATGGAGATTCCGTGGAAATCCGTTTGCTCCCCCACTTTTACCAAACCGTCTGGTTTGATTTGCTGTGTGCCGGGCTGGCGTGTGTCGTTCTGGCGGGCATCTATGCCTGGCGTGTCAAACATCTGAAGAGCAAGGAATTCGCCCTGCAAAAAGCCCACAACCAACTGGAAACAGAAGTCAAGAAACGCACGGCGGAACTGGCCGGAGCCGTCACCTCGCTCCGCTATGAGGTCCGGCAACGCATCGTGGTTCAGTCCGAGTTGGAGTTGCAAAAAACCGAGCTGGTCGCCGAAATTGAAGAGCGGAAACGGATGGAACTGGAAGTGGAGCGGATCCACCAGAGTTGGTGGCCGCCTCGCGTCAGGCCGGCCAGGCGGAAGTGGCCTCCAGCGTGTTGCATAACGTCGGCAACGTCCTCAACAGCGTCAATGTTTCGACCAGCCTCATCCGGGAACATCTGGGCCGGTTAAGCTCGTCCAATCTGGAACAGGCCGCGCAAATGATCGGGAACACACGGATGATCTGGGCCGGTTTCTGACCTCCGACGAGAAAGGGCGCCATTTTCCGCGATACCTGAGTGAAGTGTCGCAGTATTTGAGCCACGAGCAGAAGTATCTGTTGAATGAGATCAACGGGCTGGCGCAAAATGTGGAGCACATCAATGAGATTGTGGCCATGCAACAGAACTACGCGAGTATTTCCGGGGTGCATGAAAAGGTGGCCCTGTCCGAGGTGGTGGAGAATGGCATCACGATGAACGCGGGCGCTTTTTCGAGGCATGGCATAAAAGTGATCCGGGAATACGAAGCGGTGGATTACCTGACGGTGGACAAGCACAAGCTGCTGCAAATCCTGGTGAACATCCTGCGCAACGCAAAATACGCGTGTGATGAGAGCGGGTCGCCGGAGAAGGAGGTGACGGTTCGAATCAAGGGTGTGGGCAAGGAGCGGGTGCGGATTGAAATAGCCGACAATGGGGTGGGGATACCGCCGGAAAACCTGACGCGGATATTCTCGCATGGATTTACGACACGGGAACATGGGCATGGATTTGGACTGCACAGTTCGGCGTTGGCGGCCCGGGAGTATGGGCGGTTCGCTGACGGTTCAGAGTGGAGGTGTGGGCCAGGGCGCCACGTTTATCATGGAATTGCCTCTGAACCCGCCCAATCTGACGGAGGAAAAATCCCCGTAATCCGGGGCCAGGAGTCGTGAAAGACAAAATTCGCATCGCAATTGCCCGGAAAGTGGTTCGACTTGTGCTGGATTAGGCGGCAAACCAACATGGTTTTGAGAAAATTACTCATGTGGCGCAAACAGCTTCGGAACCTGTCTCTGGCGGGTTTCCTGCTGGGTTTTGCGCTTGTCCCGTTTCGGGCCTCCGGCCCTGGATCCAAACCAAAGCATTTTCCAATATAACTGCCTGTCCTGGAACCGCCACAACGGCCTTCCCGTGAACAACGTGTATGCCATCGCGCAAACGAAGGATGGTTATTTGTGGCTGGGCACCTCCATCGGGTTGCTCCGCTTTGACGGCGTGGACTTCACGCTCATTGGCGCTCCGCCAGTGTCGGAACTTCGCAACACCCGCATCACCTGCCTGTCGCCCGCCCATGACGGAGGTCTTTGGTTCGGGCTGGAGAAAAGCTCGTATGGCTTTCACGATGCCAGGGGCGGATGGTTCGTTGGAAAAAATCCGCGCGGCGACGTGGATTGGGACGTACGCAGCCTGCTGGAAACCCCTGATCGCACGCTTTGGGTGGGGGAGAATTCTGCTCCAAAATCACGTCTGGCACCACCAACTTGCAGCTTTTGTTTGCAGGCCAGCCCCAGTCTCTCTTTGTGACCGCCGTATTTCAGGATTCCAAAGGCCGCGTCTGGCTGGGAACAACCAGCCAGGGCTTGTATTACTGGGAGAATGGCAGGCTGAACAAACTTTCCGATCCAGTAATCGAATCCCGTATCATCTATGCCCTGGCCGAAGACCGGAACGGGCGGCTTTGGGTGGGAACGCATGTCGGATTGCTCTGCTATGGGAGCGATCTCCAACGTGTGGGAGATAGGTTCCACGGCACTGAAATCCCCTGTCTGCTCGTGGATCGGCACGGCATCCTATGGATCGGCACGAGCGGTGAGGGTCTCTATCCGGTGCAAGGACGGGTCTTTCACTTCGCTGCGGAGAGCCGATGGGCTGGCCAGCGACTTCGTTATGGCGCTGGCTGAGGATCAGGAAGGCAGCCTTTGGGTTGGCACCTGGGATGAATGAGCCAGCTTACCGACTTGAAATTCCCACCTATTCGACCCAGGACGGCATTCCCAGCGACAACGCGGTTCATTCCGTCAGCGCGTCGCCCCGGGGCGGTCTCTGGCTGAGCAAACTGTTGGTGCCGATACTTCGATTACGGTGTGGCGCGGATGTACTCGACGAATTCCGGGCTGGCAGTTCCTTTCGTGAAGCGGGTGCTTGAAACAAAAAACGGAGACGTCTTTGTTCTTTCCGGCGAGAACGAGATCAAGGTGCTGTTGGAGGGCCGCGTGGGCCAGTCACGCCACCACCAACATGCCGGTGGCGTTGGTGGAACATTCCAAGGGGCGGTCGTGTCCGTTGGAGCCGAGCTTTTCCGGTTCAGCCGGGACAGCCTGGTTCCCTACGAGTTCACCAACGGACGGAGGCCGGAGCTTTGGTGGGTGTTCAACCTGGCTCCCGGACGCGATGACAGCATCTGGGTGGCCTGCGTCAACGGCATTTGCCGCGTGAAAAATGGCGCCTTTCAACAATGGACACAAAAAGACGGCCTCGCGGACGGTAACGTACCGTTGGGTTCTGCGAAAGCCCGATGGCACCGTGTGCGTGGGCATGGCCACGGGCATCGACCTGCGAAACGGACAAATTCACAACCTCCTGCGAAAAGATGGTCTCCTGGGAACCCGACATCGACGCCATCGTGCCCGATGAACGTGGCAACCTCTGGGTCTTATACCCTTCGTGGTCTTTTTCTGCTTAACAAGCAAAACGTGGACGACTTCTTTGGCGGCAGGATCGATCATGTCGAATGCGCGGCTTATGAAATCCCGAGGTTATGGGCAGGAGAATTCCCGCCTGCCGGACACTGCACGGTCGCATCTGGTTTCCCGGTTCGAAGGGGGTGATTATGGTTGATCCGACGAACATTCTCATCAACTGCGTGGTGCCCCCCGTCCATGTTTATCGCGTTCGCGCCGGAGAGCCGAGCTGGACTGCTCAAAACCGCTCGTCCTGAAACCCGGCCAGCAGGACATCGAATTCTCATACACCGCCATCAGTTTTATCTCGCCCGAAAAAATACGCTTTCGCTACAAGCTTGCAGGGCTCGACCGTGATTGGATCGAAGTCGGAGGGCGCCGGCTGGCTTATTACGCCAATCTCAAGCCCGGTCGTTACACCTTCCAGGTCACCGCCTGCAACGCAGACGGTGTCTGGAACGAGGCCGGCGCCTCGGTCCAGGTCGAGTTGTTGCCGCAATTCCATCAAACGGTGTGGTTCCGTTTGCTGTGCGGTGTTGCTGTTGTTGGGGCTGTCTTGGGCGGCTATGGCTGGAGACTTCGCCATTTGACCCGCAAACAACACGCGCTCCAGGAGGCGCGGGATCTCCTGGAGAGAAGGGTTGAAGAACGCACCGCTGAACTGGCCGAGAGCAACACCTCGCTGAAAAGTGAAATTGAAGAGCGGAAGCGGATGGAGCTGGAAGTGGAGCGGATTCACCGCGAACTGCTGGTCGCCTCGCGCCAGGCCGGCCAGGCGGAAGTGGCCTCCAGCGTGTTGCATAACGTCGGCAACGTCCTCAACAGCGTCAATGTTTCAACCAGCCTCATCCGGGACCACCTGGGCCGGTTAAGTTCGTCCAATCTGGAACAGGCCGCGCAAATGATTCGGGAACACGCGGACGATCTGGGCCGGTTTCTGACCACCGACGAGAAAGGCCGTTATTTTCCGCGATACCTGAGTGAAGTGTCGCAGTATTTGAGCCACGAGCAGGAGTATCTGTTGAATGAGATCAACGGGCTGGCGCAAAATGTGGAGCACATCAATGAGATTGTGGCCATGCAACAGAACTACGCGAGCGTATCCGGTGTGCATGAAAAGGTGGCCCTGTCCGAGGTGGTGGAGAATGGCATCACGATGAACCTGGGCGCTTTTTCAAGGCATGGCATAAAAGTGATCCGGGAATACGAAGCGGTGGATTACCTGACGGTGGACAAGCACAAGCTGCTGCAAATTTTGGTGAACATCCTGCGTAATGCGAAATATGCGTGTGATGAGAGCGGGTCGTCGGAGAAGCAGGTGACGGTACGGATCAAACGCGCGGGCAACGAGCGGGTGCGCGTTGAAATAGCCGACAATGGGGTGGGAATACCGCCGGAAAACATGACGCGGATATTCTCGCATGGATTTACGACACGGGAACATGGGCATGGATTTGGACTGCACAGCGCGGCGCTGGCGGCCCGGGAGATGGGAGGTTCGCTTGCAGTGCATAGCGAGGGCGTGGGCAAAGGCGCCACGTTTATCCTGGAGTTGCCGATCAACCCGCCCAATCTGGCGGAGGCAAAATCCCCGCAACCGAGGTCCAGCTGATATATTTGCGGTCGCGTTGACGGTTGCCCGGCCCGGAGAAGAGTGAATGGAAGAAACGGGCTTTCAATCTTCCGCTGGCGAAAACAGGACCTTCGACAACGAAATCGCTACGGGGAAACCGGCGCGGCGGTTATTTTTTTAGCCGCATTTTGTAGTTTGCGCACCCGGGCAGGGTGGCTAGACTCTTCAAAATTTTATAATAAAACCAACTATGAATAAAAACACGTTACTAATTGCTGTTGCTCTGACATTGAGTCTGTCCTGGGTGGGTTGCAACAAATCCGGCAAATTGAACGACACCTCCACGTTCAAAACTCCGAGCGGCCCGGTGGAGTTGAAACTGAAATGGGCGGTGGGCGAACGCGTCGTGATGAACATGGACATGAAGCAGAACATGGAAATGTTCATACCGAACCAGCCCCGTTCCATGAAGCAGGACATGACTTTGGGGCAGAAATACGGGCTTACAGTGTTAAAGGAAACCCCCGACGGCGGGCATGAAGTGGAGATGGAATATCTCAGCGCCCGGATGGCGATGGAGATGGGGGGCAAAAAGTTGCTGGATTATGATTCGGACAAAAAACCGGGGGCCGACAAGGCGAATCCGATGGTCGGGCAGATGGCCGATATGTTCGGAAAAATCATCGGCGCCAAAATCCAATATTTCATGAACGCCAGCAACGAGGTTGAGCGGATTGAAGGGGTGGATGAAATGATGAACCGTCTGTCGTCCGGCGGGAAGGCGGATACGGGCGCGCGAAATGTTCAAGAGCAGCATGTTTAGCAAGGATCATTTCAAGCAGATGATGGCCGCAAACCGTTTCATGCCGCCCAAACCGGTGCAATTGGGCGACTCCTGGCCGGTAACGCAGAACTATGATATGGGTCCGCTCGGCAACCTGGTCTTGGATTTCGACTGCACCCTTCAGAATGGGAAATGCACGGGAAACGCAACTGCGCCCGCATCGAGTTCCAGGGAACCGCCAAGTCCGCGCCCGGTACCAATGCCAATCCCACCGGAATGTCCATGACCATTCTGGATGGCAATTTTTCGGGTGTGTCCTGGTTCGACCCGGAACTGGGGATAACCATTGATATGACCATGAACCAGGACATGAAAATGGCCATGACCATACCCATGAATGGGCGTGGAAATGCCGCTGCCGCCAAAACACAGATGATGACGATGACGAATATCATGAGCCAGGTAATCACCGTGAAACTGGATTCGGTGAAGTGATGTCATCCGTACGGCCGGAACTTTCAGGCCGACAAGGTTTAAGCCGCTTCGTCCCGCAATACGGGATGGGGCGGCTTGCTTGTTTTTTACGCCCGTACCATGTCCGCACAAAACCCGGTGAAAAATAAAATGGCCATCGCGACAGCGATTTGCGAGTCTCCCGAACCTTTTTTGTTCATGCCATGCAAACCATAACCTTGGGAACCAGTTCATTGACCGCCAGCCGCCTGGCCTACGGCTGCTGGCGGTTGAACGGCGCGCCGGAACTTCGGGCCGCCGGCAAGCAGGCGGTCGTCACGGCCTGCGAAGCCGGTTATACGATATTCGACCACGCGGACATCTACGGCCAGGGCGATGGGGAAAAAATCTTCGGCGAAGTGCTGCGCGAGGTTTCCGGCCTGCGTGAGCGCGTCCTGATTGTGACCAAAGCCGGAGTCCGCCGAGCCGATGATCCGCCCGGTTCGCCTTATCACTTCAACCTATCTGGCGAACACATCCTGCGTTCCTGCGAAGGTTCGCTCCAGCGGCTCGGCGTTGAGACCATTGATTTGTTTTTGCTGCATCGCGCCGACTGGCTCGCGGACCCGGCGGACGTGGCCGGGGCGTTCACCCAACTCAAGCAATCCGGCAAGGTGCGGTTCTTCGGCCTCAGCAATTTTCGCCCGACCCACGTCAGCGCCATTCAATCGGCCTGCCCGATGCCGCTCGTGGCGCATCAGGTGGAAATCAGCCTCGGCCAACTCGCCGCTTTGGATGACGGCACGCTGGATCAATGCCTGGCCGCGAAGATGACACCGATGGCGTGGAGTCCGCTGGGCGGCGGCCAGTTTGCCGACGGCCCCAAACGGCTGCTGAAATATCAGGAAGGTTACCACACCGAGGGCGTGCTGCCGTTGCTCGACGACTACGCGAAGCAGCGCGGCGTGACGCGCTCCGCCGTGGCGCTGGCGTGGTTGCTGAAACATCCCTCCGGCATCATGCCCATCGTCGGTTCGACCAATCCCCGGCGCATCCGCGAAGCTGCTCGCGCGGCGGAGATTTCGTTGAGCCGCGAGGAATGGTATTGCCTGTTTACCGCCGCGCGCGGCGAGCCGTTGCCATGAACGGTCTCCACGCCGCCGCCGAGGATACGGAGTAATCAGCGGTTTGCCCCGTCCGTACTACAATCCTGCAACTTCACGCACGGACGACACAGATTTGGACTGCGGTGGCAGAGCACAGCGGCGACACCGCTTTCCGTGCGGCCAGTTGCATCCAAAAGCGGCGTGGCGCTTCGCTTCCCGCCGCAGTCCAAAATCCGTGGTTGCGGCGCAAGCCGCGTTGGGTTCATCCGTGTCCATACTTGGTTCAAACCTCTGCGTCTCTGCATTAAAATTCGGGAGAAATTTTTCACAAACCTTCTTGCGGGCGGAGCGGACGCCGACTAAACATAACCCCAACAATTGCGGAGTGATGGACAATTTTTGACCAAGTAAGCGGTCGTACGTAATGCCAGCGATTTTTCCGAAGTGGACAAACTGGTTGCCGCTGCAGATTGGCGTCGTGCTGGCGCTGGTCGGCGGTGTGGTGATGGCGGGCGTCACTTATTATTGCACGCCCAAATACACCCGCGCCGGCTACCAGCCGGTCCAGCCCGTGCCGTTTTCCCACGCCGTTCACGCGGGGCAATTGGGCATGGATTGCCGCTACTGCCACAACACCGTGGACAAATCGTGGTTTTCCAGCATCCCGGCCGCATCCACGTGCATGAATTGCCACAACCAGGTGCTCAAGGACGACCCGCGCCTCGCGCCCGTCCGCGAAAGCGCGGCGACCGGCCAGCCCATTCCGTGGGTGCAGGTTCACATCGTGCCGGACTACGTTTATTTCAACCACTCCGTCCACGTCGCGCGCGGCATCAGTTGCGTGGAATGCCACGGGCGCGTTGACCGGATGGACGAGGTGCGTCACGCCAAATCATTCAGCATGAGTTTCTGTCTCGATTGCCATCGCCAGCCGGCGGCGTTCATCCGGCCGGTGGACAAGGTCACGGACCTGGGCTGGCAATGGAGCACCAACGCGGACGCCGCCGCGCAGATGCAGAGAACCAACGGCGTCGCCTTTGTTCACGACTGGAGAATGGAATCGCTGGAAAACTGCTCGGCCTGCCACCGATGATGAATTTACGATTTACGATTTACGATTTACGATTGGCGCCTGCCAGCAGGCGTCGGGCGAATTGTTTTGCATCGCGTCAATCGTATATCGCAATCGGTAAATTGCCGCGTTGTTATTTCGCCTGTTCCACGAATGAAACCGAAACTCCAACTCCCGCTTCAGCTGCCCACGGGCCGCCGTTACTGGCGCAGCCTGGATGAACTGGGCGACACGCCGGAGTTCAAGCAATGGCTGGAACGCGAGTTTCCCGCAGGCGCGAGCGAGTTCACCGACCCGGTGTCGCGTCGGCATTTTGTCAAAATCATGTCCGCGTCGTTCGCGCTCGCGGGCCTGGGCGTGATGGGCGCGGGCTGCCGCCGGCCCGAGGAAAAACTGGAGCCGTTCGGCCAGCAGCCGGAAAGCTATGTTTATGGCGAACCGAAATATTATGCGACGGCCATGCCCACGCGCACCGGCGCGATCCCGCTGGTCGCCAAATCCTACGAAGGCCGGCCCATCAAGCTGGAGGGCAACGCCAAATTCCCCGGCAGCAACGGCGGCACCGACCGCTACGCGCAGGCTTCCATCCTGGACCTTTACGATCCCGACCGAGCCAAACGGTTCACGAAACGACGGCAAACGACCGTTTCACGCGACGAAGCGCTGAATTTCCTTGATGACTTGTCGAAGAAATTTGCGGCGAACCAGGGCGAAGGCCTGGCATTCCTCGCCGAAAGCAGCACGTCGCCGTCACGCGCGCGGCTGCAAAAAATCATCGCTGACAAATTTCCAAAGTCGCAATGGTTCACCTACGACGCGATTGATTCGGGCATCCATCAGCGCGCGGCGACGCAAGCGTTCGGCCAGCCGGTGCGTCCGATTTATCATTTCGACAAGGCGAAAATCATCCTGTCGCTGGATTGCGATTTTCTCGGCGGCGAGGACGACGCGCACAATCACATCCGCCATTTTGTGGCAGGCCGCAAGCCGGGCGAAGGGATGAGCCGGCTTTACGTGGTGGAATCGCTGTTCACGCTCACCGGTGCGAACGCGGACCACCGGATGCGTGTGCCGGCGAATATGGTTTCGAAAGCTGCGGATCGAAATCATCGATCGCTCTCGGAATCCGGTGCCCTTGCTTGTGAGATGGATTTGCGAAATGCGCGAAAGACTTGCTTGCCCATCGTGGCGAAGTTTTGGTCGTTGCCGGCCAACGCCAGCCGATGGAAGTTCATTTGCTGGCTTGGGCAATCAATTCGGCATTGGGCGCAATCGGCAATACGGTTGAGCTATTGCCAGTGTCAGATTCGGGCATGGGCACCGTGCAGGCGCTGCTTGCTAAGAATTCAATGCTGGCGAGACTGAAACGCTCGTTATTCTGGGTGGCAATCCGGTTTATACAGTGCCGGTGACAGAAGACTTTGTACGGGGCGAGGCAAGAAGTATCCGAAGCAAAACAGTCGTTCGTCTTGGTTATTACGAAGACGAAACTACGTGGCAGATGTCAACTGGCATTTCCCCGCGGCACATTATCTCGAATCATGGGGCGATGCGATGACCAGTGACGGCACGCTCGTGCCCGTTCAGCCACTGATTCAGCCGTTGTTCGGTGGATTGACGGAACTCGAATTTCTGGCGCGCATTGCCGGCGAACCGCAGACAAATCCTTACGACATCGTTCGCACAACTTTTGCCGGTTCGGAAGAAACGCTGGAAAAAATTTCTGTTCAATGGTTATCTTGAAGGTTCCGCTGCCAAACCGGCGAACCTGCCGATTGACCAATTGATGGCAATTCCCAAATTGCCGACGGTCGTTTGCACCGACCGCAAGACAGTCTCGAAGTCATTTTCTATCGTGACGCGAAGATGGACGACGGGCGTTATGCGAACAACGGCTGGATGCAGGAACTGCCCGATCCCATCACCAAGCTGACCTGGGACAACGCGGTGCTCGTCAGCCGCAAGACGGCGCGCGAACTCGGCGTCCAAAACGGCGACGTCGTCGAAATCACCTTGAACGGGCGCAGCGTCAAAGGTCCCATCTGGACGCAGCCGGGCATGGCGGATTATTCGCTCGGCCTCGCGCTCGGTTATGGACGCGAAAGGGCAGGGCGGGTCGGCACCGGCGTCGGGTTCAATGCCTACAAGATTTTCACCGGCAAATACATTGAGACCGGCGCGACGGTTCGCAAGACCGGCGAGACCCACGCGTTGGCGACGACGCAAAGTCATTGGTCCATGGAAGGCCGCCCGATTGTGCGCGAGGCGAACCTGGCGGAATTTTCCAAGGACCCGGGTTTTGCGAATGAAATGCACGGCACCGAGCCGCCGGTCGTGCAGTCGTTGTATCCCAACCCGCTCGACGAGGCGAAGAAGACCGCGCTGCATCAATGGGGCATGGCGATTGATTTGACGGCGTGCGTGGGTTGCGGCACCTGCGTGCTCGCGTGCCAGAGCGAGAACAACATTCCCATTGTCGGCAAAGACCAGGTGCGGCGCGGACGCGAAATGCATTGGATGCGGATTGACCGCTACTACACCGCCAATCCGGCAATTCGAAAAACCGTCGGACGCTTTCCAGAAGGACGACGAGCAGCAATTTGCCGAATGGATTGACGACGTGCAGGCGGTGAACCAGCCGATGCTATGCCAGCATTGCGAGGCCGCCCCGTGCGAAAATGTCTGCCCGGTCAACGCCACCGTCCACGACCAGGAAGGCCTGAACGTGATGGCGTACAACCGTTGCATCGGCACGCGGTATTGCGCGAACAATTGTCCGTACAAGGTCCGCCGGTTCAATTATCTCGATTACAACAAACGCCCGCTGAGCCGATCTCAAGGGTCCGTTTTATCCGACGCCGCTCACGCACAAGACGGATGGCAAATGGGATTTGTTGAGCTGGTTCAAGGCGCCGGACGCCAGCGGCATGCGCGAGGAGGACGAATGGGATTTGATCAAAATGATCAAGAACCCGGACGTGACGGTGCGCATGCGCGGCGTCATGGAAAAATGCACCTTCTGCACGCAACGCATCGAGCAGGCGAAAATCGCGCAAAAGGTCAAGGCCGGCGCGTCCGGCGACGTGCGGCTTATGGAAGCCGCCGGCACGATTCCGAAGACGGCGTGCCAGCAGGCGTGCCCGGCCCAGGCGATTGTGTTCGGCGACATCAGCGACCCAAACAGCAGGTTTCCAAGCTCAAGGCGCAACAGCGGAATTATTCCGTGCTTGGCGATTTGCTGACCAAACCGCGCACGACATATCTGGCGCGCATTCGCAATCCGAACCCGGCCATGCCGGATTACCGCGAATGGCCGTTCAGCTTTGAGGAATACGAAAAACACGGCGGCGAACTCCACGCCGAAAAGAAAGGAGGCGAGTTGATGGCTGAATCCGCCACCAACTTGAAAGCCTTCACGCCGCCGGTGGAATTGCGGCGCGCGCCGATCGTGGCGAACAACCGCGGCTCCGGCTGGCTGACGGACAAACTCTCGTCGTTCGCCGAGGGCAAGACCCCGCTTTGGTGGTGGATTATGTTCGTTCCGGCGGTGCTGGGAGCGACTGTGTTGCTGCCGGCGATGCTGATTTACCAGGTTTCCACCGGCATCGGTGTTTGGGGCAACAATCAACCGGTGGCGTGGGGCTGGGACATCATCAATTTCGTGTGGTGGGTGGGCGTCGCGCACGCCGGCACGCTGATTTCGGCCATGCTGTTCCTGACGCGGCAGCATTGGCGCACCACCATCGGCCGGGCGACGGAAGCGATGACGGTCTTCTCGGTCATGATGGCGGGTCTTTACCCGGCCATTCACGTCGGGCGCGTGTGGTTTGCCTGGTTCCTGTTTCCGATTCCCAACTCGAACGCCCTCTGGCCGCAGTTCCGCTCGCCGCTCATGTGGGACGTGTTCGCCGTCAACACCTACCTGCTGGTCTCCATTCTGTTCTGGTACATGGGATTGATTCCCGACCTGGCCGTGCTGCGCGACCGCGCGACGACGCGGGTGCGGAAATTCATTTACGGTTTCCTGGCGATGGGCTGGACCGGCTCGGCGCGGCACTGGCACCATTATGAAAAGGCCTACGTCGTTTTGTCCGGCTTGTGCACGTTGCTGGTGTTCACGGTGAGTTCCATCGTCGGTCTGGATTTCTGCACGTCGCAACTGGCGGGCTGGCACGCGACGATTTTCCCGCTGTATTTCGTCGTGGGCGCCGTGTATTGCGGCTTCGGCATGGTGCTGGTGCTGCTCATTCCGCTGCGCAAGCTGTGTCATCTGGAGGAAATCATCACGCCCCGGCACCTGGACCGCATCTGCAAGCTGACTTTGCTCAGCAGCCTGGCCATCGCCTACATCTACCTGATGGAATATTTCATCGCGTGGTACAGCGGCGACCCGTATGAACGCTGGGTTTTCGGCCACCGGCTTTTCGGCCACACCTACTGGTATGGCGGCTGGATCATGCTCGTGGTCAACGTGGGCCTTGCCCAATTGCTCTGGTTCAAACGCGCCCGGCAAAACCTGAAACTCGTCTTCGCCATCGGCGTGCTCATCAACATCGGCATGTGGTTCGAACGCTTCGTCATCATCGTCGGTTCGCTCTACCAGGATTTTCTGCCCGCCAACTGGGGCGTGTATTTTCCGACGTGGGTGGACATCGGCACCTATCTCGGCACGCTCGGCGCGTTTTTCATGATGTATCTGCTGTTCATCAAATTCCTGCCGCTGGTCGCCATTGCCGAGGTGAAGGGGGCGATGCCGCAGGCCGACCCGCATCATCCGCTGGGCGGAGCAAATGGAGGCAAATCATGACAATGTTTCTGACAACGTCGGTTTGCCCTGTTCGGAGTTCCGCCTTCAGGCGAATTGGCTGTATCAGCCGGACTCGCCTGAAGGCGGCAACTCCAAACAAGATCCTGTCAGGCTGCGCCACCGGAGGATGGCCGGTCGATGACGCCCGAAAACCTTACGGCCTCATGGCGGAATTCGATTCGCCCGCGGCGATTTTGCACGCGGCGGAAAAAGTCCGTGACGCGGGTTATCGTCGCTGGGACGTGTTCACGCCCTTCCCGGTTCACGGCCTCGACCGGGTGATGGGATTCAAAAATTCGCTCGTGGGCTGGTTCGCGCTGGTTTTCGGCGGCGGCGCGTTCGTGGCGACCATGGGGTTGATCTGGTTCACCAACACGTTTGACTATCCGCTCATCGTGGGCGGCAAACCCATGTTCAGTCCGCCGGCGGCATTCGTGCCGTCGTACATCCTGATGGTGCTGGGCGGCGCCGTCGGCGCATTCGTCGGCATGCTGGTCCTGAACGGACTGCCGCGCCTGCATCATCCGCTGTTGCAGAAGGCGCGCTTTGCGCTGGCGTCGCGCGACAAATTTTTCCTCGTCATCGGCGCGAACGACCCGAAATTTTCCGAAACCGAAACGCGGCGGCTGCTCGAATCCATCGGCGGCACGCACATCGAAGGGGTGGAAGCCTGATGCGCCAGTTGCTTTACATCATTTTGATTTTGCTGACGGTCGTGGCCGTGGGCGTTGGCATTGCCGGGCGGCAGGGACGGTTGTCGCGCAAGCCGCCCATCGAGGTTTTCCCGGACATGGACCGGCAGTTGAAATTGCGCCCGGCACAGCCCAACGACTTTTTCCCGAACGGCCTCAGTTCGCAATTGCCGCCGCGCGGCACGGTCGCCCGCAGTGAACCGTTGCAAACCGTCAACGGCCCCGTTTATGCCTTTGAAGATGCGCCGGTCAACACCGGCCGCGTCACCGGCACCACGAATTTTGTCGAGACCAATCCGCTGCCCGTCACCGGCCGGTTGCTCCAGCGCGGGCGCGAACGCTTCAATATTTATTGCACGCCCTGCCACGGCGCGCTCGGCGACGGCAACGGCATCAACAAAAAACTCGGCGCGATGCCGGCGGTGGCCAATTTGCAGGACAAGCGCATCGTGGAAATGGCCGACGGCGAAATTTTCAACACCATCACTTTCGGCAAGGGTTTGATGGGCGCGCATGGACCGCTGGTGCCGGTGGCCGACCGCTGGGCGATCGTTGCCTATCTGCGCGCATTGCAATTAAGCCAGCTGGGTTCGGTGGACGATCTGCCGCCGGACCAGCAGGCTGCCTTTAAAAAATGAACACAGAATTTGCAGTTAAGTGGGACAGGCTTCCAGCCTGTCACCAGCCCGCGATAGCGAGGCAGAATGCTGCGCTTGCGACGCTTCGCAGCAGCGCCGCTACATGCCTATTTTGAATATCCATTTATGAGTTCGCCCAACGACACAACGCCGTTGCCTCCGCCGCTGGACTTGTCCGGATGGCGCAAGCTGCCCGCTGTCTTGATGGCCGGCGGCGCGGTGTTGTCGGTGATTGGCGCCGTGATGAATCCGACGGAGTTCGGATTTTCGTGGCTGCTGGCGTTCATGTTTTTCCTGAGCATCGCGCTCGGGGCGTTGTTCCTGGTGATGGTCCATCATTTGAGCGACGCCGGCTGGTCGGTGGCCACGCGCCGGGTTTGCGAACACATCGCGTCGCTCCTGTTTCCGTGGCTGGCGCTCCTGTTCCTGCCGGTCGCGTTTTTTGCGAAATACATTTATTCGTGGATGACAATGGACCCGCACGGCAACAACTCGTTGAGCGCGAAATGGCCGGTGTTTACCGATGCCCGGTTTTTATATTACGTCGGCGGTTTTCTTCGGCCTTTGGTGGCTGTTGTCGTCCCGGCTGCGTTATTGGTCGCTCCAGCAGGACGAAATCGGCGGCGCGCTCTGCACGTACCGGATGCGTTTCCATTCGGGATGGGGGATGGTGATGTTCGCGCTGACGCTCACCTTCTCCGGCGTGCTCTGGATGCAAGCCGTTCAATACCTGTGGTTTTCGGCCATTTACGGCGTTTACTTTTTCGCCAGTTGCGTGTGGGTCGCCCTGGCGGTGGTATATGTCATCACCGTACTCCTGCAACGCCAGCGCATTCTCGACCGCGTGCTGCACAACCACCAGTTTTATTTCCTGGGTCTGCTGTTCTTCGCGTTCACGGTTTTCCAGGCTTATGCCGAGTTCGCGCAATACTTTGTCGTCTGGAACGCGAACATGCCCGTCGAGACCTTCTGGTATCGTCATCCGCGAAAATGGTTCGTGGTGGTGGGTGGGCATGGTGCTCATCTTCGGCCATTTCCTGCTGCCGTTCTTCGTGCTGCTGCCGGTGAAGGCGAAAACCGATTTCAAAATCATGCTGCCGGTCTGCGTGTGGGCTTTGGCGATGAACTTCGCGGACCTGTCGTTCAACATCCTGCCCGCGCGGCATCCGGGCGGCTATCCGTTCCAATGGCTCTGGCTGCAACTCGGTTGCCTCGCTTTCATGGGCGGATTTTTGGGTTGGGCTTTCCTGAAAAACTTCAACCGCCATGCGCCATTCCCGCAAAAGGCCCCGCGCCTGCTCGAAGCCATGGGCATCACACTACGTCGCGCCGGAGGAGATTTCCGGCGCAGCCTCAACCGCCGGAGGTGTCCATGAATAACGAACGCACCGTCTGGCCTGTCGGGGTGGCCTTTCTCATCGCGTGCCTTTTGTTCGCCGTGATCGTAGCGGCGGTGAAATATTCCACGCCGGTTCCGGCCATTGACGCCGACCGCGTCGCCGTGCGCGCCAGGGCGCTCGCTGAAATTCGCGCCGCTGAAACCCAGGCGCTGAACCATCCTGGCTGGATTGACGAAAACCGCGGCCTCGTGCGCCTGCCGATTGATGTGGCGTTGCAAATCACCGAACGCGAGTGGCAAAGTCCCGCCGCCGCGCGGTCGAACCTGATGGCGCGTGTTGAAAAAGCGACCGCCCCGGCGCCGCCAGTCCCGGCCAAACCCAATTCATTTGAATGAGCGCGAACGAAAAAACTGACAACAATTCTGGTGGGGCGGCGCTGCCGCGCCGCCAGGCTGACCAGCAGGTCAGCCCTACCGAGACAGTTGACGCCTCCTTGCGCGTGCCGTTGCTCGCGCTGTTTGGCGGCGCGGCGTTCTGGCTGGTGGCCGGTTCGGTGCTCGCCATGATTGCCTCGATCAAATTTCATGCGCCCGATTTTTTCGCCGCCTGCCCCTGGCTGACTTATGGCCGGGTTCAACCGGCGGCCGACGACGCGCTGCTTTATGGCTTCTGCATTCCCGCCGGACTGGGCGTTGCGCTGTGGCTGCTGGCGCGACTCGGCCAGACGCCGCTGCGCGGCGCCATCGTGCCGGTCGTCGCGGCCAAACTCTGGCATCTGGGCGTGCTCGTCGGTCTGGCCGGCATTTTGTCCGGCAACAGCACCGGCTTTGCGTGGCTGGAATTTCCGCGCGCCGGTTCGGTCGTTTTGTTCTTCGCTTATTTGCTGCTGGCATTGTGGGCGATGATGAATTTCGCCGCCCGCCGGGAACGCGCGCTAAATCCGTCACACTGGTTTTTGGTCGCCGCGCTGTTCTGGTTCCCGTGGATTTATTCAACGGCCAATTTGTTTCTGGTCGCCTGGCCGGCGCGGGGCATCGTGCAGGCCATCATCGGCTGGTGGTTTGCCAACAATCTGATTTTCATCTGGCTGGCGCTCGTTGGCATCGGCGTGACGTTTTATTTTTTGCCAAAATTCAGCGGACGCCCGTTGCAAAGTTATTATCTCGCCCTGTTTGCATTTTGGATGCTGATTCTTTTTGGGACCTGGTGCGGCATTCCACCGGGCGCGCCGGTGCCTGCGTGGATGCCGGTGCTCAGTTCTGTCGCCGCCACGTTGACCGTTGTGCCCGTGCTCGCCGTTGGCGTCATCGCGTGGCAAACTTTGCGGGTGGAGGAGCACGGTGTGGAGGACGAGCAAGTGAGGTTACATATAACGCACGCAGAAGGTTTGGCGCGGCAAGACAAGGCGACGAGGGCGTCGCATTCACCTTACGGCGACGGGGCGTCGCCGCTTTTTTTGTTTCATCCGGTTCGGCCTCGCATCGTTTGTGCTTTCGTCATTGATGTTCATCGCGACCGCCTGCCCGCGCATCAGCCGCGTGACGGAATTCACCTGGTTCGGCCCGGCGCAGACGCAGTTGCATCTCTACGGCTTCTTCGCCATGACGATGTTCGGTGCGATTTATCATTTGTTGCCGCGCGTCGTTGGGGTTGAACTTCCGTTCCCCAAGTTCGCCCGCCTGCAATTCTGGCTTTCGATGTTTGGCGTGGTGCTGTTCATCGTTCCGCTGGCGATTGGCGGGGTGGAACAGGGCTTGAAACTCAACCACCCGGACGTCGGATTCATGGACGCGATGAAAGCAACGCTGCCGTTCCTGCGCGTCAGCACCATCGGCCTGATGCTGCTCCTGTTCGGCAACCTGCTGTTCGCCCTGAACATTTTCGGGCTGGCGTTCGTTTGGGAAAAGGCGCTGGTCAAAAAGGTTTTCGCCGCCGTGACAGCGCCACTGGAGAAGCCGTCCGCCTCCGCTTCGCTTCGGCGCGGCCAAGGGGAGGTGCGGGCATGAAAAACGGCGCGCTGATTTTTCTCGCCGCGTTCATCGCGCTCGGCGGTTCGTGGTGTGGATTTGTGCTCGCGCCGCAGTTGCAGCTTGGCGGGGCGAAGCAAACCACCATTCTCAATTCGTCCGACGTTTATCCGGTTGGCCGTACGGGCGGGGCGAACCTGGGATTGCAGGCGTATCGTGCGAACGGTTGCGCCGCTTGTCACACCCAACAAGTCCGGCAGGACGGTGTGGCTTGTAATGTCATCCTCGTTGAAGCCGGTAAAACCCCGACGGCAGTGCAGGGCGCTGCCATGTCGGTCAATCCGGCGCTACCGGGGCTGATCGGTTCACGGCAAACCATTCTAAGCAACGCCAGCAAAGCCGACGCGGATGCGGCAGTCGGCAAAATCTCTGTTGCGGGCGGCAAGGCTGAAATTTCCATCATCGCCACTGGCCCGGACATTCGCCCGGGGCTGGGGTTTGCGCGGCAGCGTGGCCGAGGATTTTCTTTACGACAATCCGGTTCAGCCCGGCAGCCTGCGCGCCGGGCCGGACCTCGCCGACGAAGCTTCGCGTCTGCCCGATGCCAACTGGCAGTTGGTCCATCTTTACGCGCCGCGAAGCCTGATTGAAGGCTCGATGATGCCGCCGTACCATTACCTGTTTGAAGTCCGCAAAATCGGAAGCAAACCGTCGCCGGACGCCTTGATTTTGCCGCCGGAACTTGCGCTGGCCGGCCGCGAAATCGTGCCGACGCGGGAGGCGAAGGAACTCGCGGCGTATTTATTGAGTCTGCACGTTGACGTGCCGCTGCCGGATGCGCCCGTCACGCCTCCGGGCGGCAGCTTCGCGTCCACCGGCGGTGAATTAGCCGGGGTGGGCGAAGACACGATGTTTGCGCGGGGTCGAGTGGTGTATGGCTCGCTTTGCGGTCTGTGCCACGGCAACGACGGTCTCGGCAAGCCCGGCCAGGTGCCGCCGCTGGCTGGCTCGGAATGGGTCAATGCCAAAGGCATACAACGCCTCGCGCGGATTTCGCTGGCCGGACTCAACGGCAGGATTCAAGTCGAAGGCAAGGACTGGAATCTTTCCATGGCGGCGCTGGGCGCGGCGCTGTCCGACGCCGACCTTGCCGCCGTGTTGTCCTTTATCCGCCAATCGTGGGGCAATCAGGCCGATGCCGTCACCGCTGACGAAGTAAGGGCGCTGCGCGCGGCGGTTGGTGCGCGTCCGCAACCACTGACCGGTGACCAGTTGAAATCCATGTCCGAATGAAAAAGGCCAAAGGCTAAAGGCTGAACGCTAAAGTTCGACAAGACGCTGAATCGGATTTCAATTCTTGATGATCGCATTTCATCCTTTAGCCTTTAGCATTCAGCATTTAGCCTTTGCTTCCCGTCCCCATTTCCGCCACGCAACGGGCGCAATTCACCCCTCAAATCCCGCAAAGTGTCCCTTTTTCATCACTTTTTAGCCCGTTTCATGTTAAATAACACCCTGACGAAACACCAGTCACAAAATGACAAAACCAGATTTAACATGAACGCATCTTCCATATATGATGTGGTGCCATGCCACGCCGGCGGCACGGAGATCGGCCATGCTCCCGGTTGGGGCGCCCCACCGCAACCCAAACGGAAGCGCTCCCTGCACATCCTTTGCATTGATGACGACGAGCAGGTTCGGGAACTCATGACCCAATGTCTCACGCACTTCGAGCATCGGGTGACGGTTGCCTCCGGCGGAAAGCACGGGTTGGAATTGTTCCGCACCGCCACGCTGGAAAACCGGCCTTACGAAGTGGTCATCACCGATTTGGGCATGCCGGATATTGATGGCCAGCATGTGGCCCGGACGATCAAGGCCGAATCTCCCCATACGCCTGTCATCATGATGACCGGCTGGGGCACGATCATGAAGGATGAAGGAGAAACTGCCCTGTCAGTGGACGCCGTGGTCGGCAAACCACCGTGCATGCAGGAACTGAACGACCTGGTTCTTCGGATTGCCATGCCGGTTGCGCCTGCCCTTTAGCCACTAATTTCCCTCTCCGCACCAGATCGGCAGGCCTTCAGTTTTTATCGGATCGCCAGTGTCGCCGGATCGGTTTTCCAGGAGGCGGGGCGTGACATGATTTGCAGCATGCCATGCCCGAACCGCGAGGTTATGTCCAGCCCCGAAGCCATCGGGCGATTTCGCGGTCGAAGAAACGGTGAAGTGCCCTGGTGATCCGGCCGGGAAACACCCGTTCGAAGGCCATGCCGGCATGATACATGGCAAAGATGCGCCCGTCATAAAAATATTGGATGAGCTTCATCCAGGCTTTGATCTGTTTGCGCATCTCGCGCGAGTACGCCGGCAGATCGTCCAGGTGTTCGGTGAGCAGTTCCGCGGATTGCAGCGCCAGATACATGCCCGGCGAAAGCATCGGATCGACAAAACCAAATGCGTCGCCCGTCATTACCCAGCCCGGCCCGTGACCGTGCTCGGAGACCAGTTGGTAGTTGGTATAAGTGGCGACCTCCGTGAGGCGGCGGCGGTGCTTGCCTGCGGCGGCAAGCAAAGGATCACGGGCAATGCGCCCTCGAGCCGTGCCTCGGCAGTCGTGCCGAGTTGTGCGGCGTCGTCCTTGTTCATCACCACGCCGACGGACAAGCAGTCGCGAAGCGGGATGCGCCAGCACCAGCCGGCGGCCAGCCGGCCGATGATGACCTGCCCCGGCGGCTGGCAGGCTTCGAATCCCTCGTAATGCGCGAAGTAGGACACGTCTTTGCGCGGGCCGACTTCCGCGGGAATTTCCAGGGTGCGCGCGAAAAATACGGCTGCGCCCCGTGGAATCAACGAGCAAATCCGGCTGGCGGCCACGTAGCCACGGCGCCAGCGCCAGCGTCTCCCCGGCCAGCCGCAATCTGTTGTTATCCACACGCTCCACCTTCGCCCGCGCCCGCACGCGCTGCACGCCCAATTCATCGGCGCGTTCGTCGAACAAACGATCGAAGGCGGGGCGCGGGGCGTTGTAAGCATAGGTCGGACCTCCGTAATGGGCGAGCGATTGGAAGCAAAAATCAACCCGGCCATCCGCGCCAAAGGCGAAGGTGACGCCCGGCTTGTGCTGGCAAATCGCCGCGGCGCGCTCTTCCAGACCCAGTTTCCGCAACACGGGTACGACTGCCGGAATGAGCGATTCGCCGACGATCAAATCGGGCCGGCAGCCATCGTCGAAAAGCGTCACGTCCACGTCCTTCATCGCCAGGAGCGATGCGAGCGCTGCGCCCGATGGGCCGCTGCCGATGATGCCAACCGTTCGGATTGAACTGCTCATGGATCAAAAACTTTGTTGTGCATCGCCGGGAAGAAAGATTGGTCATATAGACTGCTTATGCAAGTTATTGAATATGATTGGAAGGCGAAAAAATGGCCGGTTCGTGGTTGTGGCACATTTCTCTCCGGCCCGGTTTGGAGGGGAGGTGAGGGAGTTGCCAGGTGACATTTCTTCAGCCACGCCTTAAAGTGGTTTGTCTATGATTCGCTGCCCGATCTGGGTTTTGGCCGTGCTGCTGGCAGCTCGGTATTGGCATCGCTCCCGGCCAGACGAACGATGTTCCGCTCGCGCAACGGCGCTGGCTGGAGACGCGCACCGCGCATTTCAACATCTACAGTTGTGGCGCGCCCCAGGATGTTTACAAACTTGCCGGGCGGCTGGAGCAGTTTTGCGAAGCCTACACCCTGCTGGCCGGGGCGCAGGCGGTGGCGTCGCCGCCGATCGTGGTGCTGGCTTTTCCCGACCATGAATCGTTGAAGCCGTTCCTGCCGCTTTACGAGGGCCAGCCCGCCAATCTGGCGGCCTTCTTTCCAATCGCGGCAGCGATGAAAACCTGATCGTGCTCGCCCTGCCGGGCGCCAACACGGCTTTCACCGAAATGGATGTCATCTTCCACGAATACACCCATCTGCTGTTCCGGCATAACGACCAGCTCTGGCCGCTCTGGCTCAAGGAAGGAATGGCCGAGGTTTATTCCACCTTCGAAACGACCGGCTTCCAGATCCGCATCGGCAGCCCCATCGAGCATCACCTGCGGTTGCTGGCGCAACAACCGCTCATGCCGCTGGCCGAGCTGTTTTCCGTTGGCCACGACTCGCCGCAATACAATGAACGCGACCGCCAGGGAATTTTCTACGCCGAATCGTGGCTGCTCACGCATTTCCTGATGGCGGGCGACAACCCCGAGTACAAGGCGCGTTTCGGACAATTTCACCAACTCCTCCTACAAGGCCAGCTTCCGGAGCAGGCCTTCACCAACGCGTTGCAGACGACCCTGCCGGCGGTGGAAACCGAATTGCGCCGCTACCTGAAGCGCGGCGTGTTCACACCCATTGAACTGCCATTGCCAGCGTACCTTTCGTCATCCATCACCGTGAACACGCGGGTCATCACTCCGGTGGAAACCTGGTTCCGTCTCGGCGACGAACTGCTCCGGATCAACCGCCCGGATGACGCCGAATCAGTATTTTGCCCTGGCGCAAAAGCTCGCGCCCGCCGGTCCGCTGCCTTACGAAGGACTGGGCCTGCTGGCCGCCCAGCGCGGGAAATCCGATGAGGCAGTGCGTTGCCTGAAGGAGGCGTTGCAGCGCGGTTCGACCAGTTTTCTGGCCCATTATGTTTATGCCGAGCAGAAGTATCGGCGCACGGCGGATTCCCAGGACCGGTATGCCCGCCTGAAAAATGATGAGGCGGCGGAGATTCGCGACGAACTCCAGAAATCCATCGCGCTGATGCCGAGCTTCGGGCCGGCGCATGAATTGCTCGGTTTTTTGGAGATGGTCCAGGGCGACTCGCTCGCGACGGCGGAGCAACATCTGCAACTGGCCATCCAACTCGAGCCGGAAAATCCGGCCTATCTGTTTTCGCTGGCGCAGGCGCAATTGAGAAACCGAAATCCCGACGCCGCCCGGCACACTCTGGAACCGCTGCTCCTGCCCAATGCTGACGCGAAGCTCCGTGCGCACGCCGGGGAGTTGATCAAGGAAATCGGACGGGATTACCCAGTCCATTGATGCTTGTTCGCCATCCATGAACCTGACATTGGTAGGGCGCGTCACTAACTGCACTCGATAATTGTTGTGCGACTAACATGGGCCGCCGCCGTCGCGCCGTAGCGGCGCTTTGGCGCGCCGCGAAGGCGGAAGGACTGCCCGCCCTTCCGAGGTTTGTTCATGGTTGTTGGTATTGCTTCTAAATTCAGCCTTTTTCCTTCATGATAAACCCCGCACATGAAACCGCTGGAACCACCGGACAGCCATCATCTCTCAGCCGCCATCGGCTGGCTGGGATTGGGCAATGTTGCGGAGGCCGGCGCGGAACTGGAAAAAATCGCGCCGCAATTCCAGTCCCATCCGGATGTGCTCGCCGTCCAATTCGATATTCACGCCGCCGCGGGGAAATGGGATGCGGCGGCGGAAATTGCCGGGACGCTCACCCGGCTGGAACCGGAAGAACCGGGCGCATGGGTTTCGATGGCGTATGCGACCCGGCGGAAAACCGGCGGCGGAATTCCCCAGGCCCGGGCGATTCTGATTCAAGCCCAGCGGACTTTTCCCAGGGAACAAATCATCGCCTACAACCTGGCGTGCTATGACTGTCAGTTGGGCGATTTGGACGCCGCCAAGGCCTGGCTGGATAAAGCCTGCACACTGGGCGATGTCCACAAAATCAAACATATGGCCCTGCAAGACCCGGACCTGAAACCGTTGTGGCCGGACATCGCCAAAAGCGCAACCTGACACTATCGCCGACTCCCTCGCCCCGCCCGAGCGGGGAGAGGGCCGGGGCGAGGGGATTTGAACTTTGAGATTGCCCTTCACCATCCACCATCTTCAATCTTTCCATCCGATTCCCAATTTGAGTCATGAAATTCGAAGCCATCCTGCTTCTTGGCCCCACCGGCTCCGGCAAGACGCCGATGGGCGGCCATTTGGAACAGGCTTTGCTCTGGAACCGACAATGCCATCATTTTGATTTCGGCGCGAATCTCCGAGCCGTTGTGGCCGGTCACGGAGCGGATTCTTTCACGCCGGAAGAAATCGGGTTTCTTCGCCGGGTGCTGGAGGAAGGTGTTCTGCTCGAAGCGGAACGTTCCCGCTGGCCGCCCGAATCCTTGACGCCTTCATCACACGCAAGGGCGTCCGGGCCGCCGACCTCCTGGTACTCAACGGACTGCCCCGCCACGTCGAACAGGCGCGGGCGTTGGAAAGCAAGGTCTCCCTCGTCGGCGTGGTTCCAACTGGACTGTAATGCCCGCACCGTGGCGGAGCGGCTGCGTCGCAACAGCGGCGGAGACCGGGCGCAGCGCGCGGATGACGCGGAAGCGCTGGTGGCCCGCAAACTGGCGATTTACGAGGAACGCACCCGGCCGCTGCTGGATTATTACCGCATTCTGGGTGTTCGCATCTTGAAAATCCCGGTGGACATCAAAACGCAACCGGCGGAGATGGCCGGCCTGTTGGCAACGCTGCTGCCGCCAGACGCGGCGCGGCGCTCAGGGAAAATTAACAGAAGGAAACCAGTAACGAAGTAATCCGGCGGACTTTCCCTTTGTTGCCTTCGTTAGCTTCTGTAAAAACTCCGTCTATTTTTCCGTCGTGGGTCGATCGGCTTTGCGCGCCGCGGCTTCCATCAAAATGAAAAAGGCCTGGCCTTCCGCCGAGACGCCCGGACGGTCGAAGTGCGGCGCGCCCGCCACTCCCTGAACAAATCCAAATTGATCTACCTTGGAGCGCACCGCCGCACGCATCTGATCGGCGCGGGCCAGATAACTTTCCGGCAGCCACCCGCCGCGCACGCTTTCGTAAATGGCATACGCCAGCATGGCCGCCAGATTGGTTTCAACGAACGAGGACGGATTGTCCACGTCGTTGTAAAACAATCCGTCCGGTCGCTGGTGCGCCAGGCAGCCATCGAGCAATTCCTTGAGCATGGCGGCCAGTTGTTCGCGTTCGGCCGTGCGGTCTGGCGGGCAATGAGCGAATGACCCGCGCAAAAGCGGCGGCGGTCCAGCCGTTGCCGCCGCCCCAGAAAGCCGGCCCGACCAGGGCCTGTTTCTTTTCGGACCAGCGGTGGTGCATTAGCTTTTTATCCGCGTCCCAGAGCCGGCGATGAACGCCGAGCAACTGGGCGACCGCTTCATCGGGTCGTCCCGCTGCCGCGAGAAAGGGCGGGGTGGTGAAGCTGCCGTCGGCCCACATTTCCTGCGAACTCGCCTGATGATACGGCGTGCCGTCCGTGGCGTGAAACGCGCCTTGGAGGGCGAATTGCAGCATGTTGTCCGCAGCTTTCACAAGTTCGGCGTTGCGGGTCTGGCGGGCCGACCACCAGAGACAATCCCCCAGCATAAGCGGATCGGTGGTGGAACCGTTTAGCGCCGCGACCACGCCGTTTTGATTCACATAAATCAGCGAGGCGCGGGACAGGGCGATGGCGGCATCGCGTTCTCCGGCTTCGAGCAAAGCCTGCCCGGCGACGCCTTGCTCCCACGAGGCGCGTTGAAATCCCATCATGGCATTCATCGCCTTGGCCACCAGCGGATCCTGGCGTAGCTGCGCGGCAAAGGCGGCATCGGGCACGTAGGAAAATTCAGCGGCATCCCGGCCCCAGGCCTCGAATTCGCAAAGAGCGCACCAGCGGTCGGCGGCGGGCTTGAGATTTTTGAGCACGAGCCAGGACACCGTTCGTTTGGCCAGCGGAAATTCCTGGCCGGTGGCGACCTGCTTCAATGCGAGCTTTTCCGTGGAGCCGTCGGAGAACTCGATGGTGGCTTCCTGCCAGTAGGAATCATGCGGCGCGTTCGCCGGTGTCCAGGCGGCGCGGAGAAACAACACCAGCTTGTCAATTTCCACCGGCCGTCCGAAATCGAGCCGCCACCAGATGTCCGGTTCCTTTTGCGGTCCCCAGGAGCCGCAGCCATGCACGTCGTCGTTGCGGCGGTTGCCGTCAATGGCGCAGCGGGCGGCGAACTCGCGCTGGTTGTACTCGCTGTTGCTGGTGGCGTGGGGAAACGAAACCGGTTCGCGATTGGTGCTGTCCATCGGATTCAAGGCCACGTTGCGGTAGTCGGCGACTTGTTTTGCCGGGTTCGAGATACACGCCGCGAAACTGGTTTGTCCCATCGGCTCGGCGCTGGACACCGCTGCCAGAATGAGCAGCCCGACCAGATATATTCGTAGTTTCATCAAGCGCAGTTTCATCAGGCCGCTAATGCGCCGCAAGGGCAAATCACTTGCCGATCCGGCGCTCTATCCCCGTTTATTGATGTAGCAGCGGACGTCAGTCCGCTCATTATTAACAGGCAAAAATTAGAGCCGACTGACGTCGGCTGCTACGAAGGAAGATGACGCGCCGCCATCGTTTTAATTCCTTCTCCCGCGCCGATGTCGCCGGGATGGACGTGACTGTGCTCCGCGCGAAGGCCGCGTAAAGCTGCGCCACGCGGCAGGCCCGGTAGATCTTCCAACCTTGTCCTGCGTTGGCCGCCCCGCGGCAGGGCGCGCAACCGGTTTGCGGTCTTCCACGAGCCGGAAGTCCACCTGCTTCTTGAAGCTGTCCACCTTGGCCACTTGCACGGTCAACTGGTCGCCGAGACGGATGACGCGGCGGGTGCGGCGGCCCACCAGATTGTTGCGCGCGGCGTCGAACACGTAGAAGTCATCCTCAATCGTGGACAACGGCACCAGTCCGCTCATCGCCAGACCGGGCACATCCACAAAGAAGCCGAAGTTGCGCACGTCGGTCACCAGCGCGGGATAATGCTCCGGATGGCCGGAGGCGAGTTGCGCCTTCAGGAACGCGAACAGTTTCACGTCCTTGCTGTCGCGCTCGGCGTCGGCGGAATTGCGTTCGGTCACGGAAATGTGCTCGGCGGTTTCCTTGAGCGCGGAGGTCCCGGGAGAGTTTTTATCAAACAAAGCGCGATGCACCACGAGGTCGGCGTAGCGGCGGATGGGGGAGGTGAAGTGCGTGTATTTTTTCTTGGCCAGGCCGTAGTGACCGAGCGGTTCGACGGCGTAACGCGCGCGCATGAGCGATTTGAGAAAACCGATCTTGAGCGCGGGGCCGATGGGCAATGTGCCAAGCCGGTGCAACAACTTCTGCACCTCGGTGGGCTGGCTGAGGTTGCCGCACGGCACGTTCTGGCTCAACACCTCCTGGCGATATTCCTGCAAACGCCGGTCGTCCGGCTCTTCGTGGACGCGATAAACCGCCGGCGTATGCTGGCTCATCAACCGCCCCGCCACCGCCTCGTTCGCCAGCAGCATGCATTCCTCGATCAACTGGTGCGACACGTCGTTCACGGTCTTCTCGATGCGCAAAATGTTCCCGCGTTCGTCCAGCCGGATTTTGGTTTCGGGAAAATCGAGGTCGAGCGAGCCGGCCTTGAACCGCAACCGCCGGATGCGCTGGGCGAGTTCATGCGCCTGATGCAGCATCTGCTCAATCGGGTCGGACGTGGGCTTGCGCTCCAGAATCTCCAGCACTTCGCCGTAGGTGAAACGCCGCTGCGAATGGATCACGGCGGGATAAAACTTTGAGTTCAACACCCGCCCGTCATTCGACACGAGAAATTCGACGCATTTGGTCAGGCGGTCCACGTTCGGCTTGAGCGAGCACAGTTCGTTGCTCAACGCCTCCGGCAGCATCGGGATGACGCGGTCCACCAGGTAGGTCGAGTTGCCGCGTTTGCGCGCCTCGACGTCCAGCGCCGTGCCGGGCTTCACGTAATGCGACACGTCCGCGATGTGGACCCACAGCCGCCATTGCTCCGGCGAAACGCGCTCCAGGCAGATGGCGTCGTCGAAATCCTTTGCGTCGTCGGGATCAATCGTGATGACCCGGTGACGGCGGCAATCCACGCGGCCCGCCCCGTCGCGCGCGTGAACCGTGGTGCCGATGGCGTGCGCCTCGTGCAGGACGGCCTTGGGAAAATGCAGCGGCAAATCGTATTGGCGCAGCACCGAGAGCATGTCCACGCCTTCCTCGCCCGGCGCGCCAAGCACTTCGACGATCTCGCCTTCCGGGATTCGTGTGGCGCGATTCCCATTCGCGCAATTCGACCACCACCTTGTCGCCGATGCGCGCGGGCCGGCCCATGTCGCGCGGTTCCGGCACATAAATGTCGTGCGGGATGCGCGGGTCATCGGGAATGACGTAGAGAAATTTTCGTCCCCGTTGCAACGTGCCGACCATCTGCGTGCGCCGCCGTTCCAGGATGCGAACCACCGTGCCCGTGTCCGCCTCGACCACGCCGGAGCGCAGGCCCTTGGGCCGGACATCGCGCCGCACCAGCACGCGATCTTCGTGCAAGGCCGTGCCGGTCGCGCCTTCCGGGATGGCGATTTCCTTCAGGCCGGCATCGTCCGGCTGGAGAAAGCCCTTGCCCTGGCGGTTCATCCGGATGCGGCCCGGAATCAAATCCGCCTCGCGCGGCAGGATGTAGCGGTTGCCCTTGATGCGGGCAATCCGGCCCGACTGCTCGAGTTCGCGGAGCGCGCCCTGCAACAGTTGCTGGCGCTGCGGCGGCAGCCGGAGCAGCCGGAGCAATTCCGGCACATTGGCCGGGACATAATCTTTTTGGTCCAACAAACGGACGATTTGGTCTTTCATTAATCCGTGGCAGTATGGCTGATTATGGTGACTTGGCCAGCCCTTCCTTTACACGGTGATAACAGGAGCAGTCTGTTTGATGAAAGCTGGCGAACCGATGGAGGCCAAAACCTTTCGGGGCAAAACCCTAATCCCTAAATCCGAATGACTAAAGAATGCTCAAATGACCAAATGTCCAAAGCCGGCACGCCATCGCGCATTCGAGCTTCGGGTTTCGGGTTTCTTTCGTCATTATGGTTTAGAAATTAGTCATTCCATGAGATCGTCTCTGAAAATGGGGGCTCGTGTAACTCGCCCCTCCGAAAAAAGTTGTTTTGAGAAACTTGCATGAGCGCCGAACAACCAAAGCTTTACGACGTCGCGGTGATTGGCGCCGGGCCGGCCGGATGTTCGGCGGCCCTGACTCTGGCTCGCAAAGGTCTGTCCGTCGTGCTTCTGGAGAAAGAAGCACTTCCGCGTTACAAGACTTGTGGCGGCGGGGTGCTTCACCGCGCGTTCAAGCTGTTGCCGCCGGAAGTGGAACGCGTTGTGGAACGCCGGTTCAATTCGGCTCAACTGAATTTCCTGGGAACGGAATTGAATTTCGTCGTGACCCGATCCGAACCGATCGTTCACATGACCATGCGGGCGGACCTGGACTGCCTGCTGGCCCGCGAAGCTGGAACTGCCGGAGCCAAGATTGTGGAATCCTGCACGGTGCGACACGTGACCGTGCGGGATCAGTTCGTTGAGATTTCCGCGGACCGGGGCAATTTTCGGGCAAGGTTCGTCATTGCGGCCGATGGCGTGCATAGTGCGACGGCCAAGGCGGCTGGCTGGGCGGAACTGCCCGCATTGGCACCCGCATTGGAATACGAGGTCCATCTTGCCGAAGAAGATTTTGAGCGCTTCGGCAAAATCCCGCGATTCGACTTCAACTCCATCGAAGCCGGTTACGCCTGGGTTTTTCCCAAACGCGAGCATCTCTCCGTGGGAATTTTATGTTCGCGTCGGACGAATACCGATCTCCACGCCAAGCTGGCGGATTACCTGGAACAGCTCGGGATTACCCGGGTTCAAAAAATCGAAAAGCATGGCTACCTGATACCGCTGGCGCCCCGGCGGGAAGCGCTGGCACGTGGCCGGGTGTTGCTTGCGGGTGATGCGGCTGGTCTGGTGGATCCGGTGACGGCGGAAGGAATATCATTCGCCATCCGTAGCGGACAATTGGCGGCAACGGCACTTGCCGATTGCCGGCGGGACGTTTCCCAAGCGGGCAAACTTTATCAATCCCTGCTGGAGACGGAAATTCTTCGTGAGTTGCGCGCGGGCAGGGTCTTGGCCAATCTGCTTTATAGTTATCCTCGGCTTCGCAACTGGGCTTTTCGGGTTCGAGGCCGGGAGTTGAGTGAATATGTGGCCGATGTAGTCATGGGCGAACGGAACTATGCGAGCACCCTGAAAAGCCCATCGAGCTATCTGAAAATGTTTGGTTTGATGAGTTAACGCGAACCAATGTCTTAACAGCCTGTGCGCTTCGATAGAACGAGGCGGAGAAAGTCAACCAGTGGGCGATTTGCAGCTTATCCTCATATTAGGCGACTCGGCTCTCATCCAAAATATCTGTGAATCAAATAAAACGCTCCGGCTGCTGCCGCAAGCCATAAACCGTTGTAAACATAACCTCGCGCTCGGTCATTACCATCTGGCTGATCGGACGAAAGCCAACTCAAAAATGAGCGGCGCCTTGGATAACAGCACATCAAATAATCCCGCCAGCCATCGAAGAAGAACCGGAACAAAAATAAAGCTACAAACAACGCCACAACCAGCGAAGCTATCGCTTCGTAAATCAACCTGACCGTTTCTGGATTAAGAGCGTCCATAGTCGCCTAACAGATAATGGGCGCTACATTTTGCAGCCCATCCTGTTTCATGTTTGCGAGTGTGTTTCGCATTTGAGTTTCGGTCCCGCACACGGCTTCCCCAACAACTGGAAGATTGATGACGATTATCCGCCGCCGGCGGCCAGTGCAATTCTTTTTTTGGTGGAATTCACCGCAGAGACGCGGAGATGCGGAGAACGCAGAGCTGGTTTAACCTGGCTGCGAAGATTTTTTGGGGAGCGCGGAGCATCGCTCCGCGCGAACCAACGTTTTGCAGCTTGCGGAGCAATGCTCCGCGCTCCGTTTTGGTTGCGGCTTCGCCGCGCTGCGCCTCCGCGTCTTTGCGGTTAAGACGGCCTCCTGCTTTGAATCCGTTCCAGTGCCCAGCGGGCGTGTTCGGCGATCAGCGGTTCGGAATCTTTGGCGGCCTTTTGCAGGTGGGGCAGGGCGGAGGCATCGCCGGTGTTGCCCAGCGCCACGCAAACGTTCCGCAGCAGGCCACGGCGTTTCGTTCGCAAAACCGGCGTGCCGGCGAAGCGCGATTTGAAACCGGCCTCGTCCAGTTGCAGCAGTTCAATCAGGTCCGGCGCGACCAGGTCCGGTCGCGCATGTTCTTTCATCAATTTGCCTTCGCGCGCAAAACGGTTCCACGGACACACCGCCAGACAATCGTCACAACCGAAAATGTGGTTCCCAATGGCCGGTCGCAGTTCAATCGGGATGGAACCTTTCAGTTCAATGGTGAGGTAAGAAATGCAAAGCCGGGCATCGAGTTGGAACGGCGCGGTGATGGCTCGCGTGGGGCACGCTTCGATGCAGCGGGTGCAGTTGCCGCAATGATTTTTCTCCGGCGCGTCCGGTTCCAGTTCGAGCGACGTGACAATCTCCGCCAGCAGAATCCAGTTGCCGAATCGCCGGCTGATGACGTTGGTATGCTTGCCGACGAACCCGAGTCCGGCACGCTGGGCAAAATCGCGCTCCAGCACCGGCCCGGTGTCCACGTACCACAGCGACCGTGTTTCCGCGCCACCCAGTTGATTCACGAATTGTGTCAATTCCTTCAATCGTCCGCCGAGCACGTCGTGGTAATCGGTGAAGTGGGCGTAGCGGGAGATGAGGCCGTGAAACGTGAAACGTGAAACGTGACAAGATTTTGCCGACGACCGATTCATGTCACCTGCCACCTGCCACTTGTCACCTTGCGCGTAGCTGGCGGCGAGCACGACGATGCTTTTTGCGCCGGACAGAATTTGTTGCGGATCGAGCCGCTTTGCGGCAGTCCGTTCAAGCCAGGCCATTTCGCCGTGTTGCTTTCCGGCCAGCCAGTTTTGAAATCGGCCCGCACTTGCGGGCGCGGCGGCGGTCGTGAACCGGCAATCGTCAAAACCCAATTCGAGCGCCCGCTGTCGGATCTTTTCTTTCATCGCTGGCCATGTGCTTCGAGCCTAAATTGATGCACCACCTGCTGGGCCACTTCGCGGACGGAACGCAGCTCGGTGTTCAACAGCACATCCGCCTGCTTGTAGAACGGTTCGCGCGCGGCGAGCAGGTCGCGGATTTTTTTCCGCGGATCGGGATCGTGGAGCAGGGGACGGTGCGTCTGGTTCTTCACGCGCTCCCAGATTTTTTCCGGCGAGGCCCACAGGCAGACGACCAGCGCGTATTGTTTCAGGCTGGCAAGATTTTGCGGATTCACCGGCAGGCCGCCGCCAGTGGAGATGACGGTTCTGGTCCGCGCGGCAAGTTCGGTCACGAGGTCCGATTCCATTTTGCGAAAGGCCGGCTCGCCGTCGGTCGAAAAAATCTCCGTGATGGTCCGACCGGTGCGCGATTGGATGAGTTCGTCGGTGTCAAGATAATCAAAATGCAACTGCTCGGCAACGTGCCGGCCCACGGACGTTTTGCCCGCGCCCATGAAACCGATGAGCGCGATGTTGACGATGCGGCGGTCGTTTTGCATGGGCATAAAGTAGCGCAGGCGTCCCGCCTGCGAAATTCAAATCACCCTGAAAAAGTTTAAACCACGAAACACACCAAACACACGAAATAAAAAGTCATCGCCCAGCACCACTGGTTTACCCGGCATGTAAACTTTGTAGCGCAGGTTTCCAAACTTGCTGTATCGCCGACTTCCAAGTCGGCAGAACGCCTACAGTCGTGCAATCTGCGGGTTTTGAAACCCGCGACACAGCAGACTTGGAAGTCTGCGCTACCGGGGTTGCGGACTGCGCCACGCTGTGGTTCTGTCCTTTTTTCGTGTGCTTCGTGTATTTCGTGGTTAATCCCAATTGCTGCCTTTTCCCACCGCTCGACAGTTTGGCCGGCATCGCCTAGATTTGCCTCGTGAATTTGCCGCCGCTTATTCTTGCCTCGGCCTCGCCGCGACGCGCGGAATTGTTGCGGCTGTTGAAGCTGGACTTTCTGGTGCTTCCCAGCGCCGCGACGGAGGTGTTGGATGAGCAGTTGTCGCCGTTTGAGGTTTGCCAGCTCAATGCCCACCGCAAGGCGCGGGCGATGGCAAAAAAACATCCGGACGCATTGGTCCTTGGCGCCGACACACTGGTGTTTCTCGACGGCGAAATCATGGGCAAACCCGCCAGCCGCGCCGATGCGGAACGGATGCTGACGCGGTTGCAGGGCAGGACACACCAGGTGGTCACCGGCATCAGCCTGATTCATTTGCGCGCACACCGGGAACGCATTTTTGCCGAAAGCACGGACGTGATGTTTCATCCGCTCGACGCCGGACAAATCCGCGATTATCTGGCCAGGGTGAATCCGCTGGACAAGGCGGGCGCCTACGCGATTCAGGAGCACGGCGAACTGATCATCTCGGAACTCTCCGGTTCCTACAGCAATGTCGTCGGCCTGCCGGTGGAACGGTTGCGGTCGGAATTAAAGTTGTGGAAATAGTGGGCGGTGCAGCAGAGATCATCTCAAACCTGTAGCAGTGGACGTGAGTCCGCTCCAATCTAAGGCCAAACCCTGGAAAAGTGAGACGACTCACGTCGGCTGCTACAATGAAAGGATGTTTTGAGACAACCTTCCGCTACGCGAACCAAATCAGAGATTGCTCAACTCCTGCCACAGATAAGCGCTCATGGCCTGGCCCTTGGCGAAGCAATCGAGATTGAACTTTTCGTTCGGCGAATGCGCGTTGTCGTCCGGCAGACCCAGGCCCAGCAGCAGCGAATCGGCACCGAGGATTATTTTGAAATCGTTGACGATGGGAATCGAGCCGCCTTCGCGCATCAGCACCGGCGGGCAGCCGAACGCGGCTTCGAGCGAGCGCAAGGCCGCCCGAGCCTCACGGCTCCGCGGCGAAACCAGATAAGCTTCCGCACCCTGGCCGGCCTCGATTTCCAGCCGCACCGTCGGCGGACAGATTTTTTTGATGTGTCGGCAGACGAGTTCGCGAATCTTCGCCGGTCTTTGGTCCGGCACGAGGCGGCAGGTGATTTTTGCCCGCGCCCACGCCGGCACAATCGTCTTGCTGCCTTCACCCTGGTAGCCGCTCGTCAGGCCGTTGATCTCGAACGTCGGGCGCGCGCTGCGTTGTTCGGTGGGCGTGAAGCCGCGTTCGCCAAATAATTTTTTGACACCGAGCAATTTTCGGAGGTCGCGGTCGCTGGTGGGCAGCCGGGCAAATTGTTTCCGTTCGTAGGCCGAAAGCGGAGTGACGTCGTCGTAGAAACCCGGAATGGTCACGCGGCCATTGGCGTCGCGGAGTTGCGCGAGCAGCCGGGCGAGGGCCATGGCTGGATTTTCCACCGCGCCGCCATAAATGCCGGAGTGCAAATCGCATGCCGGGCCGCGCAGCGTGATTTCAAACGCGATGATGCCGCGCAGCGAATAAGTCAGCGCCGGATGCCTGAGGCTGGGCATTCCGGTGTCGGAAATGACCACGGCGTCGCAGCGCAGCTCCGCGCGGTGCGATTTGAGGAATTTCGCGAGGTTCGCGCTGCCGACCTCCTCCTCGCCTTCAAGGACGAACGTGAGGTCGCAGGGCAGGGGAGTGCCGGTTTGGAGATAGGCCTCGACGGCTTTCAAATGCGCAAAGTTCTGGCCTTTGTTATCGGTTGAACCGCGGGCATAAATCGAACGGCCCTGGATGCGCGGCGCGAACGGCGGCGATTTCCATAATTCGAGCGGCTCCGGCGGCTGGACGTTGTAATGGCCATAAACCATGAAGTGCGGCTGGCGCGATCCTTTGGCCCGTTTTGTTTTGGCGACGACGATGGGATGGCCGGCGGTGGGGCACAGGCGCGCGTTGAGGCCGATGTGCCGGCAATGGTTCACCAGCCAAACGGCGCAGGCGTGCATATCCTTTTTATGCTGCGGTTGCGCGGAGACGCTGGGAAAGCGGAGAAATTCACCCAGTTCGGCGACAAAACGGGCCTGATTTTGTTTTAAATAATTACAGACAGCTTGCACTCCGACTGGGTATGCGTGAACGCCTCAAGGGGCAAGAAAATAAAATTGCCGCCGTCACAGAATCCGCTTGCGCCAGAACGTCATTCTCACCCGATTATTTGCTTGAATTCCGCCAGGCCGCTTACGGCCTTCAAGTCCGGGTCAACATTGGCCCGGATTTTATAGCTCTTGTCCATTGCAACGGCTTTCTGTAAATCGGCAAGAATCTGGTCATTGGGGTATTGCGACGGGTTCAAGGCTTTGATGCACGCGAGATTGTAATAAGCCCTCGCACTGTTGGGATTCGTTTGAATCACCTCATTCAGCATTTGAATGGGCTGCTCGTGATTGTTGGGGTCCAGATAGGATTGCGCGACCGCCATGGATATTTTGGCTTGCTCATTGGCCGGGTCGAGTTGCAGGGCCTGCTTGGAAACCTCGAGCGCGGAGTCGTAATGGCCTTTCGCCAGAAAATCCCGTCCCTCGTCAATCAGTCCCACCGCCTGAACCTTTTTGGCCAGTTCGTTTTGTTTTGTCCGGAACAGTTCCGCAGAGGCCCGGTCCAAAACCGCAATTCCGGAGTAGCCGGCAACGGCACCCCAGCCAATAAATTGAATGACAGTTTCCACGTCAAACTGATCAAGGTTTTTCTTGGGGAATATATTTAAAAAGGCACTGCCCACGAAAGCGGCCACAACGCCAACCAGAATATCTCCAAACGATCCGAGCGTCCAAGTGTCTCTCGAAAAGGGGGGATGAAATTCGTTCAAACTGGGATGCCGGAACGCCGCGATAAATCCACCCATCGCCCCGCCCAGTGTCAAAAACACTATATAAACGTATTCCCAATTTGTATCCATGATGATGCCTCAATCAACCGGTTGAACTCCAATTCCTTTGCCGGCAAGTCTATTCAAGCCGCTCCGGCTTGTCGAGAAGTTTTTTGAAGCGATGGAACGAATGGCCGTAACACGCGGACATGGCTGTCCGCGCTCCGCGCCGTCTGGGCTGTTCGCCTTTGAGAGGCTCTTCACACCGGCATTGACAACGGAAACGCCGATGGTTCAGGCTGGACCGGAATATAAATATGAAAGCATCCGAACTGTTTGGCGTTGTGGTCCGGGCGACCGGATTCCTGATGATTATCTACAGCCTGTGGAATGTGTGGTCGGGGTTTGACAATGTTTTTGAGAACATCCTGCAAGTCAGCCAGGGCAGCGATGCCGAGACGACATCGAGCCTGTCTTACTTCGTTTTTGGCGTTCCGGGGCTGGTGTTGGGAGCCATTTTTTTCTTCCTGGCCGATTGGGTTGTGAAACTGGCTTACCGGAACGGCTCGTGATGGGCGGCGAGACGCCACATTCTTCTCCCGTAGCAGCCGACGTGAGTCGGCTCTGACTTTGCTTTGGAATTTGGATACGATGGAGCGGACCCGCGTCCGCTGCTACGAGGTTCATGGTAACGGCGGGCGTAGATCCAAGTTGCAACCGCCCTGCGATTTAGCTGGTTAAACGGCCCGCACCGGGGCAAACTCCGTTATGAAGAATAACAAGCCGGCACGCCGGATTAGCCTTCAACCGCTGGAAACCGGCCAAATCTGGCGCATGGCGGAGTTGAATCTCAAGGTGGGACTCGTCGGCAAATTGCTGGTGCATTACAAACTGGCCAAGCCCGATGCCGTCCGCACCCAGACCTCCGTGAGCGGCAAGCGCGTCGTGGAGAAATTTCTAAAAAAGAACAAGGCGGTTTTGGTCCAGGAATAAACTGCTGAGTTGGTTGAAGGTTGAAAGTTGAAGGTTGAGAGCCGGACGAGGCTGCTGACGAGCCGTGGTTTAATTCGACGTTCAGTGTTCGATGTTCCGTCTTTCTGTTCCTGTCACGTTTCACGTTCTCTTACTGCCCTTTCACGCGGAAAAAACCCGCCGTATTCGTGATGGGAATATTCGCGCTCTGATTGCTCGTGGTTGCGACATCGCTCCACGCACCCGCAGGTAATGCGCCCGCTCGTTGCACAATGTAAGGCGCCACGCCGCCGGTCCAGCTCACGTTCACATTCGTCCCCGCGCGCGTGATGGACAGCCGGATGACGTTCGTCACGTTAATCACCACGGCGTCATACGCCACCGCATGAACCCCGTCGTCCGCGCTCAACTCCAGCGTGTAAATGCCCGGCGCGCTGAAGTTCGCGGTCGTGTTCGTCTGCGCCGCGTTCCCAAACGTGGCCGTGCCTGGGCCGGAATACGACTGCCACCGAATCACCGGCGGCGTGTTCGAGAAACCCACCACGCCCGCCAGTTGCGCCGGTTGTCCAAACACCACCGTCTGGTCCGGACCGGCATTCGCCACCGGCGCGCCCGCCGAACGCGGACCGCCATTCGTCGCGGTCGTCTGGATGACCTCGAAATTCGTGGTGCTGATGCTCGTCAAATGGTCGAAACAGCCCGACGGCCAGCGGTCATCCGGCGTCACCGAAATGGAAAAATAACTGCCGTTGTCGGCCACCAGCGCGCCGTATTTCTTCAATCCCAGCAGCACCGCCTTTTCCTCCTTCGTCCAGCCGGACGGGATGACAAATGCGGACTTGAGCCGCAACCGCTGGCCCATCTGCGGCAGGTTCGTGCTCGTGTTGCCCGACGACGCGGCATAATGCGTGGCCGGATAAATGTAGGTGTTGTAACGCGATTTTTTCACCACAATCCGGCACGCGTGCTCCACCATGCCGCGTTCCGCTTCGTCATAACGCACCAGCGCCGGGAACATCGGCAAACCCGCCGCATCGCCCGAAGTCCAGCCCGCCGGCCGCAGCCCGTTCGTGTTCAGGTTGAACTTCGCGCCGTTGGACGCCTCCCAGTTCGTGCCCACCAGCACCGTCAGCCATGTTTCCCAGATGAACCCGCCGCCCGGCGCCACCATGATGGCGTGCCGGTCGCTGCCGTCGTCATTCGTCTGCCATTGGAACACCGTCTGGCTGCCGGTCTCCAGCGGCCATTCCTCAATGGGCAAATTGGTGGGAATGGGATACAATCCGTTCGTGCCCGTCCCGCCGTCCAGGTCCGATTCATCTGGATAATTGAAAAACCCAATCTGCTTCCGTGTCTGATTATCCGGCACCAGTACGAAATTCATCTCAAACTCCGGCGTCAACACCGCCCGGCTCGCGCCCAGGTCCGACGCGATCTGCGCCATCATCGCGTCCGAATTTGACAGCACCGGCCGGTTGGAAATGCATTCGTTCCACGGATTCGTCACCGGAAAAATCTGCATGGCCGACACCACGGCATCGGCGTTTGTGGTATTGAACAGGATGGCATTGGTGACAGCGGGCGGGGGACCGAGGATGCGGCCCTCCTGGTTGATGCGTTCATTCGCGGCGTACAGCAGGGAAGTGTACAACATCCAGACAACGGCCGGCAGAACAAGGCGTTTCATTACGACAAAAATGGCAACCGATTGAATAGCAAGACATGTGCCCGCGGTTTAAGGCTGGTTGAGGGTTGAGAGTTGAAAGTTGAGAGCCGGACGGTGAAACGAACCGCTAATCTTCACTTATCAGCGCTGATGAGCGCGAATTTGCGGTTAAACTATTTGTGCCTTTTGTGCCTCTTTGCGGCAAAAATCCGTATTTCATCTGTGTCCATCTGTGGCTGAAAACACTTAATCTGGATCGGCTTCCTGTCCTGCGCCCACATGGAGCGCGGCGCAGTGGTTCATACGACGGTGGACATCAGCTTGCAGGAAGCGTGGGCCAAGACACCGAACGGCAAGAAATGCGAAACCATGGTCGCCGCCATCCGCGAAGACCGGACACCGAATCTGCTCCTGATGTGCTACGCCCTGGCGACTTGGGAAGTTCGCGACCTGCTCCTGATTCCGCCGTTCATGTTTTCCGTGAGACATTTTTCAACGCCAAGACGCAAAGTTTCAGAAAGTATTTCCTGGCGCCTTTGCGTTAAATCTGCGTCACAGTGAACTCCATTTTTCCAGGGAAACCGGACGTTCCAGGATGGTTTCGACCTGCCGGAGGAGCATGTGGATTTGCGGCACGGAGAATTCGGAATTGCTGGGAATGGTCTGGCGATGCTGGCCCAGGACCATGAACTGGTGGCGGGTGCCGGAGTACGGGCCGTCGAAGCCAAGCGCGCGGAGTTTGCGAATGAAGTCGCGCCGTTTAAGTGGTCGCCATCCGCCCATTTTGGACCTTGTTCAAATCAATACCGGCGAGCACCGGCAGTTTGTGTCCCAGTCTTAACCCGACAAGAATCCAATCCTCCAAGGTCGAGCGGAGTTCGCCTTCGCATTCGCGCAAGGATTGGCCGAACGCGGCCACGCCCTTGAGCTTGGGGATTTCGCCAGCGAACGAACCGTCTTCCAGCTTGTCGTAACAAGCCATTTCCAGAGCGGCTTCGATGTAGGCAGTAAGCGGAAACGCCATGGAGAAAAGTTATATGATTTTTTGAGGAAAACAAGCCTACGCGAAGGTTTTTATAATGAAACCCGGAAACCAAGATACATCGGAAAGAATTTCTGGTTTCATGGCTTACCCAAGACAGATTTCGAGATGGTTACGTCTCCGCCGTCAGGCACAACGTCGAACATGACGTAATTCGTCGAGCCGGCGTTAACGATCTGCGCGCTTACCGGCTTGTGGTCCTGTGAAACAACGGCTGCCGGCCAATTCGCGGGCAGCGGCGGCGCAGCGTGATTGGATAATTATAAATCGAGTCATCGAGGCCGTCGGTCACCTGAAGGGTAATGCGATCGTCCTGGCTGGAAGTTTCTGCAACTGATGCCGCATCGCGTTCTTTGATGTAACGGGCGACATTGCCGAAGGTTTCCACCCAGAATTTGTCCTGGTTGGCGCTGAAAAAATTGACGCTGGTTTGCAGTGTCGCACTGGGAAGCGGTGAATAGCCTCCGTCATTGTCAATCCCGTGAATCAGGTAAACGCACCAGCCGCGCGCGGTGAGGGCGCGGTTGGCTGTGTTCGTAAAATCCTGGAATGTCGCCACCGTCGCTCCTGGAGGCCCGCAACCAAACGAGCTGACAGCCATGAAATTCGCGGGAGTGCTGGGCACGATTTGGCCCGAGCAGGTCCGCGCGGCAATGTAGTATTGCGAAGTGAGCGAATCCTTGGCGGGCACGCAATAAGGATAGGCCAGGGTGAGGCATTTCTGGCCGGATATGTTTGCGTTAATGGCAGCCTGGGAATCCTTCAGTTCCGTGGTTTGTTGCGCATCCGGCAATTGCGCCAGGTTGGGATGCGTCAGGGTGTGGCTGGCGATTTCGTGTCCCTTGGATGCGGCGTTTTGGAGTTTTGACCATCCGGGAAACCCGCCGTTCGTGACGCCGACAATGGAAAACAGCGTCAATTTGAAACCCCTGGCATCGAACATCGGTATCGCCACGGCAAATTGATTTGAGCAACCGTCATCAAACGTATAGGAAATGGCCGCCGACCGGAATCCCCGCCAGGTTCCAATTTCGTACGGAGCGGCAACCGAACCGGCGAGGCTGGCCGAAGCGGTTAAGGCCATAATGGGAAAAAAGACAATGGCTGTTTTCATGAACGGATGGCAGCCTATGTCTGGCAGGTGGTCAAAGCAACCAAATCATCCGGAAACGGAAATCAGTTCTTGATATTGGCAACACCCACCAATTTAATCCGCTGCCGTACAGTGTTTAAATCGCGAAGTCGGTGTATTCGGGCTTCACGGCTTCGGTGGGCGGCAACAGCATGCCGGCGCCGACGGTGGCGTTCGTTCCCTGTTCAATCAAGATGAACGAGCCGGTGAGCCGGTTGGTGTTGTAGCCGTCATAGACAATCGGTTTGGCGGTTTTCAGGCGGACGATGCCGACGTCGTTTACCGCCAGCGCGGCGGGCGCGGCTTCCGGCTCAAAGGTGGCCATGTTGATGCGGCTTTCCAACTGGGTGACGACGGCTTGGACGGTCTGCGTGGCGTGCTTGAGAAAATATTTTTTGCCCGCCTGCAACGGGCGCTTGTGCATCCAGCAGACGTGCGCGTGCAAATCGGAGCTTTGCCCCGGCAGATTTTCCAGGCCCACAATCATGTCGCCGCGGCTCACGTCAATGTCGTGTTCGAGGCAAAGCGTCACCGATTGCGGACAAAACGCTTCTTCGAGCGGGCCGTCATAGGTCCAGATGTCCTTCACGGTGGTCTTGATGCCGGCGGGCAGCACGGCCACGGTCTGGCCTTTGCGCACGATGCCGCTGGCGATTTGTCCGCTCAGGCCGCGAAAGTCGTGCAGTTGCGGGTCGGTCGGGTTGTTCGGTCGGTTCACCCATTGGACCGGAAAACGCAGCGCGCTGAGGTTCCAGTCGCTGGCGATGTGGACGGTTTCCAGATGCGCGAGCAGGGGCGGGCCTTCATACCACGGCGTGCGCTTGGACGGCTCGACGACGTTGTCGCCGTTGAGCGCGCTGATGGGGATGAATTTCACGTCGCGGAACACGTCGAGTTTGGGGATGAAATCCTCGAATTCATCGCGAATTTCCAAAAATCGTTCCTTGTTCCAATCCACCAAATCCATCTTGTTCACCGCGATGATGAGGTGCGGAATGCCGAGCAGCGCGGCGATGTAAGTATGGCGGCGGCTTTGCTCGATGACGCCCTGCCGCGCGTCCACGAGCACGATGGCCAGATTGGCGGTCGAGGCGCCGGTGACCATGTTGCGGGTGTATTGCACGTGGCCGGGCGTGTCGGCGACGATGAACTTGCGCTTGGGCGTGGCGAAGTAGCGATAGGCCACGTCAATCGTGATGCCCTGTTCGCGCTCGGCGCGGAGGCCGTCGGTGAGGTTGGCCAGGTTGATCTGCCCGCCGCCGGTGATGTCGGCGGAACGTTCGAGCGCCTCGAGCTGGTCCTCCATGAGATTCTTGGAATCGTACAGCAACCGGCCGATGAGCGTGGACTTGCCGTCGTCCACCGAGCCGCAGGTGTTGAGCCGCAGAATTTCGATTGGATGTTGGGTGTGGGGCATGGGAAAAAGTTTTCAGCCACAGATGTCCACAGATGTCCACAGATGGAATATGGATTGATTGGTAGGGCGGGCAGTCCTCTGCCCGCTGCTCGTCCGAATGTCAAACCCCGGCGCGCACGGAGTGATGCGCCCTACCTTTAAATAGTCTGCCCAATCTGTGTTTATCTGTGTTCATCTGTGGCTAGAAATATCCTGCTTTTTTCCGGTCCTCCATCGCGGCTTCGCCGGCCTTGTCGTCGGCGCGGGAGCCGCGCTCGGTCACGCGCGCGGCGGCGATTTCGGCGATGATGTCGTCCACGGAGTCCGCCGGCGACTCGACCATGCCGGTGCTGATGATGTCGCCGATGGTCCGGACGCGGACGACGAGTTCCTGCACCTGCTCTTTTTCCCTGGGCGGCAGCAAATCCGTGTAGGGCAGCCACTGGTTGTTGCGGCGGACGCATTTGCGCTTGTGGCTGAAATAAATGGCCGGCACTTCCAGCTTTTCGCGTTTGATGTATTCCCACACGTCCATCTCCGTCCAGTTGGAGAGCGGGAAGACACGCATGTTTTCGCCGGGATTCACGCGGGGATTGTAAAGATTCCAGATTTCGGGCCGCTGGCCTTTCGGGTCCCACTGGCCGAAGCTGTCGCGGAAGCTGAAGAACCGCTCCTTCGCGCGGGCTTTTTCCTCGTCGCGCCGCGCGCCGCCGATGGCGCAATCAAATTGAAACTCCTCGATGGCGGCCAGCAGGGCGGGAATTTGCAGTTTGTTGCGGCTGATTTCGCCCGGCGCGGGATGGGCCAGCCCCTTGGCGATGGCGTCTTCGACGGTGCGGACGATCAGCTTCGCGCCGAGTTCCTTCGCGCGCCGGTCGCGGAATTCGATCAACTCCGGAAATTCGTGGCCGGTTTCGATGTTGAGAAACGGCATCGGGATGTCCGACGGCCGGAACGCCTTCTCCGCGAGGCGCAGCAGGCAGATGGAATCCTTGCCGCCGGAGAAGAGCAGGGCGGGGCGCTCGAATTCCGCGGCGACTTCACGCATGATGTGAATCGCCTCGGTTTCCAGATACTGCAAATGGTCGAGATGGTAACTGCTCATTTTGACACGGATTTCACGGATTGACACGGATTCATAAAACAACGCGCTTCCACTCCAGCGAATCACCGCCAAAGTTGACCAGCAAGCCTAATCGCAATTTCGAAGCAGCCAGATAATTCAAAACCTGCTTGACGTGAGCATCGGTGAGTTGTTCCACCGCTTTGGCTTCAAATAGAATGTTGTTCCAGATGACGAAATCAGCACGGTAAGAATGCGGAAGAATCACACCCTTGTATTTGACCTCATATTTGTTTTCGCGGGCGAACGGAATACTTGCGCGGCTTCAATTCCACGACCAGCGCATCTTTGTAAATGACTTCATCATGTCCCTTGCCCAATTCGCGGTGAATCTCCATGCAAAGGCCGATCAACCGGTGCGTTTCTTCTCGATAGAGCAATTCAGCCATAAAATAATCCGTGAAAATCCGTGTAATCCGTGTCTAGGTTTTGACCGCTTTGCCTCCCCACGCGGCGTGCAAGCCGCATTCGCGCTTGTCATCGGCCTTGGCCGGATCGAAATAATCCCATTCATTTGGGAGATTGATGTTGCTTCAAATAGTCTTCCATGTCCGCGTCGCTCAAATAAAAAACCGGGCTGACCTTGAGCGCGCCGAAATTCTTGTCCTCGGAAACGATGTCGAGTCCGGCGCGATTCGGGTTTTGCACCTTGCGCAAGGCGGTGAGCCAGACGGCCGGCGCCAGTTCCTTCATGCCGCGCTGAAACGGTTCCAGTTTCATCACCGCGCTGAACTGCTTCAGTGCCTTCCTCGTCATCCGTGGTCGGGATCGGGCCGTGAATGGCGTCGCGATGCGCGGCGGAAATCTTCGGCAGATACGCTTTGAGATTCAGCTTGAGCCGCTTTTTCAAATCTTCCGGCGTGCCGGTAGGTCGCGGGACGATTATAGCCGTGATCCACCCACAACACCGGAATGTCCGGTTGCACCTGCGTGCAGAGATGCAGAATCACCGCTTCGTAAGGGCGAAAATTTGTGGAGACGATGGCGCGGCCATTGGCCTGCGCGATGGCCCAACGAACGATTTCGAGCGGCGATTGGTTGCGCAGTTCGGCGTTGGCTTTGGAAATTTGGTCGGAAGTCATGGTTGTTTTAATTAGCGGTCACCGGTTGTTCCTTCCAGAGCACCCGCTCGCACCCAGTCGCCGAAGCGTTCGTCGGGATTGCGTTCCTTCGCGTAGCGCGCGAGCACGGGGCGCAGTTCGGTTTCGATGTCCGCATCCTTGATTATGTCCTTCCAGATGCGGTTGAGGCGCGTGCCGGCGGTGTCGCCGCCCAGCCAGACCTGATAGCGTCCCGGCGCTTTGCCCACAAACGCGAGCTCCGCCGTGTAAGGCCGCGAGCAGCCGTTCGGGCAGCCGGTGGAGCGGATGATGATTTCCTCGCCGCCGAGGCCGAGGTCGCCGCAAAGTTTTTCAACGCGGTCAATCAAGCCGGGCAACATGCGCTCGGATTCGGCGAGCGCCAGGCCGCAGGTGGGCAGGGCAGGGCAGGCCATGGAAGCCGCGTGCAGGGCGGTGGCCTGGTTTTCCACTTTTACGCCGTGTTCGGCGAGCAGCGTGTTGATGCCCGCTTTGTCGGCTTCGGCGATGTTCGCTAGGATGACATTTTGGTTCGCCGACAAACGGAATTCGAGGTTCGGAAATTTCTCCGCAACCTGGCGCAACGCGGTTTTCAGGCGCCGTTCGCCCTCGTCCTTCACGCGGCCGGTTTCGACGAAGAGCGTGAGAAACCATTTTCCATCCACGGCCTTGTGCCAGCCGTAAAGGTCACCGGTGCTGGTGAACTTGAAAGGCCGGGCTGGTTCAAGCTTGAAGCCGGCGCGCTTTTCAATCTCGTTGCGTGTCCAGTCCGCGCCGCGTTCGGCCACGATGTATTTGAGGCGCGCGTGCTTGCGGTCGGTGCGGTCGCCGAAATCGCGGTGAATGGTGAGTACGGCCTTTGCGATTTCGACAAGTTTTTCCGGTTTGAAAAAGCCGATGACATCCGCGAGGCGCGGGTAGGTGGCTTCATTGCCGTGGCTGCGGCCCATGCCGCCCCCGACGGCGATATTGTAGCCGGTGAGCCGGTCGTTTTCGACGATGGCGATGAGGCCGAGGCAATTCGTGAAAATGTCCTGGTCGTTCACCGGCGGTATGGCGAACGCGATCTTGAATTTTCGCGGCAGATACGTTTTGCCGTAAAGCGGGTCAGCGAAATTTTTATTCTCCGGCTTTTCGAGATCCAGTTGCTCGCCGTCAATCCAGATGGAGTGATAGGCCCCGGTTTGCGGGCGCGAGCGCCAGGGCGACCTTTTTGCAATCGGCATAGACCTGCTCGCGCGCCGGCGTGTAGGCGGGCGTGGGCGGTGCGAGCACATTGCGGTTCACGTCGCCGCACGCGGCAAGCGTGGAGAGCAGCGAGTCATTGATGGCCTTGATGACCGCGCGCAGGTTGGACTTGAGGATGCCGTGGAACTGGATGGTCTGGCGCGTGGTGACGCGCAGCGTATTATTGCCGTATTTTGACGCAAGCTCGTCGAACACACGCCATTGATTGGCCGTCATCACGCCGCCGGGAATACGGCTGCGGACCATCATGATGTATTTCTTGCCGGTCTTGCGCAGGTCGCGGTCATCCTGCTGGTAGGAGCCGTGGAACTTGAGGAACTGGTTGTCGTCCTCGGAAAAATGATCGGCGGCCGCGTCGTTCAACGTTGCGGCGATGGTGCCCGCGAGCGTTGGGATCGCAGTCTTGATTTCTTCGTTGTGCGTTACTTTAACCGGCGCTTCAGTGCTCATAAGCGAAACTACAAATTAGCAGGAAACTTTCTTTTGTTCAAGCAAAGCTTGTGAACGATTGGGTTTATGTTTTAACCAGTACGCTGCGTTTGACGGCAGCGTTCCCAGGCCGGTGCTTTCAGGTGGCTGGTACCGACCGTTGAAGTCCCAGCGTTGCGCCGAACAAAAACAAAAACACAAAACTCAACCAATTCGGACATAACGGCGCAACCGCCAGCCAGTCCACAAAAACAATTCCCGCCAGCAGACCCGATACAATGTGTGCGACATTGCCCGTGCCCGCCTGAAAAATTGTCCGCCCACAAAGCGCAATCCACAACGCGAGCACGAGTGACAGCCAAATGGCCTGAACCCGGTATTCTTCCGAGTTCATCAACATGGCGAAAACAATCGGCGCCGCCACCAGTGCCAGCGGCCAATATGGAACCCGCCCGCGGGAACCTTCGTGCTGCGCCAGGCAACCCAGTCCGGCCACATACAACGCCAGCGCCACGCCGCACCAAATCGGCCCGCCGTTGACGCCCACCGCGCCAGTTGATCCGGCGATGACATAAACCCAGAATCGGCACAAGCCCATCAGCCACGGCGACGCGGTGACGACTTTATGGGTGGCGTCGTAAATGATGATGCACAGCAGCAGCACCACCGTGATCACTCCGGCTGTTTTGCTCAACGCGGTCAAACACAGCGCGCCCAGGCCGAGCCACGCCAGCCCCCAGCGCCAGACGGCGGTCAGCGAAATTGCGCCGGAAGGTATCGGCCGTTCCGCGCGGCGCTGACGGTCGAAATCCGCGTCAAAGGCGTCGTTCAAAAACATCCCGCCGGTGTAAAGCGCGCTGACGCCCAAAAACAACAGCGGCAGTTTCGCAAAATTCCCGCGACCGCCCAGCCACCAGCCCGCGAGACAATTCGACCAGACCGTTGGCAAATGTGACACCCGGCCCAAAGCCAGCAGGGTGCGCAGTTGGCGAAAAACGGTTTGATTCATTGCGGAGAGCAAATCAGAAAAGCCGCCGGCTGGCCAGTCCGCGGTTGTCACTGAAACTTTGCGGGGCGGCCAATTCGTCCGGCTCAATGTTTATTAGGAGCATGACGCCGCTGCCGGGCGGAGGAGTGGAGCGCTCATCCAAACATGTTTTGGCCGGTTCATTCATATCGCCTGTGGCTTGCGCCATCGCGTGGCATCCCTCATTCATGCCGCAAAAGATGAATCAATAACTCGGTTTGACAAGGTGTAAACCGGCGTTGACACGCGAGGCGCGAAAGTTTAATTTAACCGAAAATTGCAATTAAAGCCATGTTGATTCGTATCAGTCTAATTTTGGCCATTGTTGCGGCGCTGGCCGCGGGCACGTTAAACATCCTCCAAGTGCGGGATAAAATCTCCACCCTGGTCACCGATCGGACACCCAGCGCGATGCCAAAGTCAAGGCGGAGGGCGAGCGGGAAAAAGCAAAAAAAGACCTGGCCAAGGCGGAAAAAGACCTGACGCAAGTCAATCAGGAATTGGCGGATGCGAAGTCCGAGCGTGAAAAGGCGTTGGCCACCGCCGCGGCGCAGAACAAGCGCGCCGATGATTTGTCCGACAAGCTGGCCAAGACCACACAGGAACGGGACGAAGCGCAGAGCCAAACTGGCCCAGTAGAAGGCCACGGGCTATACCGCGGACCAGGTGGGCAAGCTCAATCATGCGCTCAAAAGCGCGCAGGAAGCCATTGAAGTCGCCAACGAGGAGAAAATGGTTCTGATGCGCACGGTTGCCCGCTTAACCAATGAACTCGTCAAGATTACTGGGAACGTACGAATATGTGGTCAAATTGCGCGCCGATCTCAGAGGCAAAATTTTGGTGGTGGATCCGAAATGGGATTTTGTCGTGCTGAACATCGGCCAGGATCAGGGCGTTCTCGAAGACGGCGAGCTTTTGGTCAGCCGCGACGGCAAGCTCGTCGCCAAAGTCATCGTGCGCAGTATCGAAAAGGACCGTTGCATCGCCAACGTTGTGCCCGGCTGGAAACTCGGTGAAGTGATTGAAGGTGATGAAGTCAGCCCCGCGCATCCGGCTTCCTGAAATGAAATGCCGCGCCGTCAAATGGCTCTTGCTTCTTTTGCTTGGCAGCGTGCTCGTCGGAGTCAGCGGTTGCGAAACGAATGAACCCGAAAACGCTTCGGTCCGTCCGTGGAATGCCCCGCAAGGCTGGGAAAACGGCAACATGCCGATGATGAACCAGCAGCATCAATGACGATCGCGCGCCGTTCAATCCACAATTTCCACACAGCGCGTCGGCGTCAAAATAAAATTCAGGCGAACGTCCCGCGGTACCGGCCGGAATTTCCTTCACCACTTGTTCATCAAAAGCAATTCCGCATTTGATGCCGTCCACATCGGCCAGCAAACGATCGTAAAATCCCCGGCCGCGGCCCAGTCTCCGCCCCTGTAAATCAAACGCGACGCCGGGGACCAGCACCAAATCCAGCCGGTTCAACGGAATCTCAACGCAATTGCGCGCCCGGCTCGCGGATGCCGAATTGCCCGGTCACAATGTCGCTCGCGCAGATTTTTCACCCGGCACGCGACGTAACCGTTGCCTGCGGAATCAAAGCGGGGCAGGGCGGCGATTTTTCCGCCTGCCAGTGCTTCCTCCAACAGCGGCCACACATCCAGTTCATCCGGCAGCGGCGCGAAAAACAAAACCGATCCGGCGTTTTTCCAAATGGCCTGTTCCTTGAGCCGGTCGCGGATTTGCGCGGACATCGCGTTGCGCGCCGCCGGTGAAATCTTTTGCAGCGCGCCGCGAATTTGTTTTCGCAGCGCGGCTTTGGCCGCTTGAATTTCGGGTTGCATTTTCAGGAAACGAAAAAGATAAAATAACCACGGATGGAAACGGATGGAAACGGATGAAGTCCCAATTGGATGAATGGATGATGGGGCATCTGCCACCAATCCACCGCAATGCGCACCAATCCAATAATCCGTTGTTTTATCTGTGTTCATCTGTGGCTAGGATTTCTTGCTTTTGATCTTGGCAAGTTCCGCCCGCCATTTCTCCACGCGCTCCTTGATTTTCTTTTCCACGCCCTGTTCGGTCGGCTGGTAATAACACTTGTCCGCGCCGAGATAATCCTGCGCGACGAAATGTCCGGGATGGTCGTGCGCGTATTCGTAGCCCTGGCCGTGGCCCAGCCGCTCGGCGCCCTTGTAATGCGCGTCCCGCAAATGCTCCGGCACGGGCAGAGTGCGGCCGGAACGCACGTCTTCCAGCGCGGCGTCAATCGCCAGATAAGCGCTGTTGCTCTTGTTGGCGGTGGCAATATAGACCGTCGCCTCCGCCAGCGGAATGCGCGCCTCGGGCCAGCCGACAAATTCCGACACCTGCAACGCCGTGTTGGCCAGCACCAGCGCCATCGGGTCGGCCAGCCCAACATCCTCCGCCGCGCAAATCACAATCCGCCGCGCGATAAAACGCGGGTCTTCACCGGCATGAATCATCTTCGCCAGCCAGTACAGCGCCGCGTCCGCGTCGCTGCCGCGCATGGATTTGATGAAGGCCGAAATCGTGTCGTAGTGCGCGTCTTCGTCGTCGTACACCACGGCTTTTTTCTGGATGCTTTGCTCGGCGGCGGCCAGATCAATGTGAACCACGCCGTTTTTCTGCGGCGACGTGGTGAGCGCGGCGATCTCCAGCGCGTTCAATGCCTTGCGCGCGTCGCCGTCGGCCATTTTGGCGAGATGGCGCAACGCATCTTCATCCGCCTTGATCTTCATGTAGCCGAGTCCGCGTTCAGCGTCGGCCAGCGCGCGTTGCAGCAGTGAAAAAAGCTCGTTTTCCGTCAGCGGGCGCAGTTCAAAAATCTGCGAGCGCGAGACCAGCGGCGAATTGACGAAGAAGAACGGGTTGTGAGTCGTGGCGCCGATGAGCCGCACGACGCCGCTCTCGACATCCGGCAGCAATATGTCCTGCTGCGCCTTGTTGAAGCGGTGGATTTCGTCAATGAACAGGATGGTCGGCTGGCCGGTGTTTTCGAGGCGGTTTGAGGCGGCGGCCAGCACCCGGCGCATGTCGGCCACGTTGGATTCGACGCCGCTGAGCCGCTCGAATTTGCTTTTGGTTTGGCGGGCGATGATTTGGGCAAGCGATGTTTTGCCCGTGCCGGGCGGGCCGAAGAAAATCAGCGATTGGATGCGGTCGGCCTCGATGGCGCGGCGAAGCAATTGGCCGGGGCTGAGGATGTGCGTCTGGCCGGCGAATTCGTCGAGGTTGCGCGGGCGCATGCGCGCGGCCAGCGGCTGATGGCGGGAAGCTTCCGGCGTGGCCGGAGCGCGCGGCTGGGATTCAGCCGGGGTTGCAAACAAATCATCGCGCGCCATGAAAGGAGATTAGCATTCGGGAAAAGTTTGCCCAAAACAAAAACGCCCGCCGGTTGGCGGGCTTTGAGTCCAATTAACAAATAAATAAAAACCCCGCCATTGCCGTGTGCGACATGATCCTTTGAACATGTTTTACAACATGCGGAACCCGCCGGGCTGCTTTCGACTTCCAGTGAAGGCGTGTCGGCCACAGTCTCAGAAAAGCTCCATTGATCGTTTATTACTACGGTTCAAGGATTGTAGCGAATCACGAACAGGGCAGGGTAAATCCAGTCAAACTTTCCAAAGAGCAACGCGCGAATCTCAACTCACGCTAACTGCCCACTACATCGCCCGGTGCCGGTGTTTTCTCAAGAAATATTTTTTTGAAAATTTATTGTGCCGCTCTTGACAAACGCAAAATGGTTTTTTCTAAAAAGTGGCGGTTCACCGGCCTCGGCGCCAGCCTTTCGCTGTCCGGTCGAGTACAGCCTCGTGATGGAGGACAGGCTGGGGTTGGACGCCCAAACCGACAATGCGCAAAATGGCTAATCATTTACGCATTTTGGGGCTGGCTCGGGGTGGCCTTTGTGCTATCTAACATTGTCGCCATGACACGGCGGGAAGCGACATCGGGTATTATTTATTTATGAAAATGACCAATCTAAAACAGCTCGAAGTCTGGTTCATCACCGGCAGCCAGCATCTCTACGGACCGGAAACCTTGAAAAAGGTGGCCGTCCACTCGCAGGAAATCGCCAAGGCGTTCAATGCCGCGCCGGCCGTCCCGGTCAAGGTGTTGTTCAAACCCGTCCTGACCACGCCGGACGCTGTCACGGCCTTGTGCCAGGAGGCCAACAATGCGCCCAAGTGCATCGGCCTCATCACCTGGTGCCACACGTTTTCGCCGTCGAAGATGTGGATCAACGGCCTCAAGCAGCTTCGCAAACCAGTGGCGCACCTGCATACGCAATTCAATCGCGATATTCCGTGGGCCGCGATTGACATGGATTTCATGAACATGAACCAGGCCGCCCACGGCGACCGCGAGCATGGTTTCATCTGGAGCCGGATGCGAATGAACCGCAAAGTGGTCGTCGGTTTCTGGCAGGAAAAATCCACCCAGGAAAAACTCGGCGTTTGGTGCCGCGCGGCGGCGGCGTGGAACGACTGGCAGGGTGCGAAGTTCGCCCGGTTTGGTGACAACATGCGCGAAGTGGCCGTGACCGAGGGCGACAAGGTGGCCGCCCAGTTCAAGTTTGGTTACGCCGTCAATGGCTACGGCGTCGGCGATTTGGTCAAAGCCGTGAACGCGGTTTCCGCGAAAGCCATTGACAAGCTGGTTCAGGAATACGCCAATACTTACCAGATGGCAGCCGACTTGCGCTCCGGCGGCGCCCGGCACGATTCCGTGCGTGAAGCCGCCCGCATCGAGCTTGGTCTGCGCGCTTTTTTGAAGGCCGGCGATTTCAAGGGCTTCACCACCACGTTCGAAGATTTGCACGGGCTGGCGCAACTGCCTGGCATCTCCGCCCAGCGGCTCATGGCCGATGGCTACGGCTTCGGCGCGGAAGGCGATTGGAAGACGGCGGCGCTGTTGCGGGCGATGAAAGTCATGGCTGTCGGCCTGCCCGGCGGCACCTCGTTCATGGAAGATTACACGTATCATCTCGATCCGAAGGGCAAGAAAGTTCTTGGCGCGCACATGCTGGAAATCTGCCCGTCCATAGCGGATGGCAAGCCTTCGCTGCGAGTCCACCCGCTCGGCATCGGCGGCAAGGCCGACCCGGCGCGGCTCGTCTTCAACACGCCCGCCGGTCCGGCGTTGAACGCGTCGCTGATTGACTTGGGCAACCGTTTCCGTTTGCTCGTCAACGAGGTGGACGTCGTCAAGCCCGACCAGCCAATGCCCAAGCTGCCGGTCGCCCAGGCAGTCTGGAAGTGCCGGCCGGATTTTGAGACGGCCTGTGCCTGCTGGATTTACGGCGGCGGCGCGCATCACACCGGTTTCAGCCAGGCGCTGACCGCGGAACATCTCGAAGATTTCGCTGAAATCGCCGGCCTGGAATATCTCTTGATTGACAAGGACGCATCGGTGTCCGGGTTCAAGAAAGAACTGCGCTCGAACGAAGTGTATTACGCCCTGAACAATGGGTTGGGTGTTTAACCCGTCAGGCGTGAATGGGGACGAAAAGAACAATAAATAATCAGGATGGCTCCATGAGCGCCAAATATACTATTGGTCTCGACTACGGCACAAACTCCGTTCGCGCGCTCATTGTCAACGTTGCCAACGGCGAGGAAGTTGGCACGGCTGTCTGGAATTACGAGCACGGCACGCAGGGCGTCATCCTGGGCCGCGATCCCAACCTCGCGCGGCAACATCCCGCCGATTATGTCAAGGGCGCTGAAGTCACCATCAAGCAGGCCATCGCCGCGGCGAAGGAAGCCGTGAAAGGATTCAGCGCCGATCAGGTGGTTGGCATCGGCGTGGACACGACCGGCAGCACGCCGCTGCCCGTGGACGCCAAAGGGCAGCCGCTGGCGTTTGGCCGGCGATTCGCCAAGAACCCGGCGGCGATGGCATGGCTGTGGAAGGATCACACCGGCGTGGCCGAGGCCGCCGAGATCACCGCGCTGGCGAAAAAAATCCGCCCGCAATTTCTGGCCAAGTGTGGCGGCATTTATTCGAGCGAATGGTTTTTCAGCAAGATTCTCCACTGCCTGCGCACCGCGCCGGAAGTTTTCAACGCCGCGCATTCGTGGGTGGAACTGGCCGACTACGTTCCCGCTGCGCTCACCGGCACGGAGCATCCGGACCAATTTGTCGCGGGCGTTTGTGCCGCCGGTCACAAGGCGATGTGGAATACAAAATGGGACGGGTATCCCGATGCACAATTCCTTTCGAAGCTTGATTCCAAGCTCGGCAAACTTCGTGCGCGCCTCACGCCGCGTGTTCATTCGATTGACCGCGCCGTCGGCGGACTCACGGCTGCATGGGCGAAGAAAACCGGTTTGCGGGCGGGAATTCCCGTCGCGGTCGGCGCGTTCGATGCGCACCTCGGCGCAGTTGGCTCCGGGGTTGCGCCGGGAACGCTGGTCAAAATCATCGGCACCAGCACGTGCGACATTGCCGTGTGGCCTAGTGGCACAGGCATCTTGCCTGTGAGTTCCGAAACAGAAACGCACAGGCGAGACGCCTGTGCCACTACGCTCGCCGACATTCCCGGTTTGTGCGGCATCGTGGACGGCAGTGTGTTGCCCGGTTATTTCGGGCTGGAAGCTGGCCAATCAGCCGTGGGCGACATCTTCAACTGGTTCGTCAATTATCTCCAGCCCGGGGGCAAGACCGGCACTCATGAGGCACTGACGAACGGCGCGGCGAAGTTGAAGGCGGGCGAATCCGGCTTGCTCGCGCTCGACTGGAATAATGGCAACCGCACGATTCTGGTGGACCAGCGGCTCACCGGCCTGCTCGTCGGCCAGACGCTTTACACCACGCCGGCGGAAATTTACCGCGCGCTTATCGAAGCCACGGCGTTCGGCGCGCTTACCATCATCAACCGCTTTGAGGAATACGGCGTGAAGATCGAGCAGGTCGTCAATTGCGGCGGCATTGCGGAGAAAAATCCGGTGGTGATGCAAATTTACGCCGACGTGACGGGACGGCCGATGAAAATTTCGCGCTCGGCGCAGACCTGCGCGCTTGGCTCGGCCATTGCGGAGCCGTTGTGGCGGGGGCGCACAAAAATTACGCCGCCGCGCAAAAAGCAATGACCGGCCTGAAACCGCGCGTCTTCAAGCCCGATCCCAAGGCTCACGCGGTTTACAAAGAATTTTACACACTTTACAGGCAACTGCATGATGCGTTTGGCACGAAAGAATGGAACGGCAATCTGCACGACGTGATGAAACAACTGATTGACATTCGGAGCCGCATCCGAAAATAATCCCGTGCTCCCGCATGCTTGAAGAACTAAAAACAAAAGTTTGCCAGGCCAACCTTGATTTGGTGGCGGAAGGTTTGGTCATCCAAACTTGGGGCAACGCCAGTGCGGTGGAACGCGAATACGACCTCGTGGTCATCAAACCTTCCGGTGTGCCTTACGCCGGCCTGAAGCCGGAACAGATGGTCGTGGTTTCGCTGGAAACCGGCAGCGTTGTTGAGGGCCGGCTCAAGCCCAGTTCCGACACGCCGACCCATCTGGCGCTTTACCGCGCGTTCAAGGACATCGGCGGCATCGTTCACACGCACAGTCTTTACGCCACCGCTTGGGCGCAGGCGCGCAAGGGCATTCCCGCCTACGGCACGACGCAGGCGGATTACTGGCATGGGGAAGTGCCCTGCACACGCGCGTTGACCTCGGAGGAAATTGAGGGCGATTACGAGGCAAACACGGGCGGCGTCATCGTGGAGCGGTTCAAAAAATTGAATCCGCTGGAGCATCCGGCGGTATTGGTGGCAAGTCACGGCCCCTTCACGTGGGGCAGGGACGTTGAGGAAGCGGTGCATAACGCGGCGGTGCTGGAATTCATCGCGCGGCTGGCGGGCGAAACGTTGCGCATCAACCCCAAAGCCAAACCGATGTCATCGGTGCTGCTCGACAAACATTTTCTTCGGAAACACGGACCCCATGCGCAATACGGACAAAAATCATAAAATCACAAATTGAATATGAAACAAATAATGCGATTCGTCATGCTGTCATCGGCTGGACTTGGCGCGGCCTGTTTTGTAGGCTGTGCCTCCATGTCAATGTCAAAACCTACCGGAACCATCAGCCAAGCTCCTTTTGGCAAAACCGCGGACGGCACCCCCGTCGAAATCTACACGTTGCGCAACAGCCATGGAATGGAAGCGCGCATCATGACCTACGGCGGCATTGTCGTGTCGCTCAAAGTGCCGGACAAAAACGGCAAATTCGGCGACGTCGTGCTCGGCTACGACAATCTCGACGATTACGTGAAGAACAATCCGTTCTTTGGCGCGCTGGTGGGCCGTTACGGCAACCGCATCGCCAAGGGCAAATTCACCCTCGAGGGCAAGGAATACACGCTGGCTCAAAATAATGCGCCCAACAACCTGCACGGTGGCCCGATTGGCTTTGACAAACGGGTGTGGAAAGTCGCCCGGGCGGATGTCATTTCTGGTGAACCCCGGCTGGTCTTGACTCTCCTGAGTCCGGACGGCGATCAAGGGTTCCCCGGCAATTTGAAGGTGACGGCGACTTACACCGTGACGGATGACAATGGGCTGTGCCTGGATTACGCGGCCACGACCGACGAGGCCACGCTTTGCAATCTGACCCAGCATTCCTATTTCAACCTCGCCGGGAAGGGCGACGTTCTCAATCATGTGGTCTTCATCAACGCCGACAAAATCACGCCCGTGGACAATACTCTGATTCCCACCGGCGAACTCAAACCGGTGGCTGGCACGCCGTTTGATTTCCGCACCGCCACCGCCATTGGCAACGGCATCAATGCTGACAACGAACAAATCAAGTTCGGCAGCGGTTACGACCACAACTGGGTGATAAACAAACCGTTGGGCAAGCTGGGATTGGTGGCCCGCATCACCGAGCCGACCACCGGGCGGGCCATGGAAGTCTGGTCCACCGAACCCGGCGTGCAGTTCTACACCGGCAATTTCCTGGATGGCAGCATCACCGGCAAGGGCGGCGTGGTTTATCAACGCCGCAGCGGGTTCTGCTTCGAGCCGCAGCACTATCCCGACTCCCCGAATCATCCGAAGTTTCCGAGCGCGGAGCTGAAGCCCGGCCAGACCTACCAGAACACCATCATTTACAAATTCTCAATCCAACCATAACCGCCAGCCAGCGGGCTCAATTTTATGGACAACCCTGTCACCAACGCAGCGGTCAGCGCGGTTGCTGAAACCGCCGCCAATGCTGTTGCGGCTGTCGCGGCGGCAACCAATACCGGGACGGTGTTCAACGGACTCGACTGGTTCGTGATCGCCTTGTTCGGTTTGGGCATGATCGCGACCGTCTGGTATTCCATGCGGAAGAAAAACGAGTCTGGCAAAGACTACTTCCTGTCCGGGCGCGACGCCAACTGGCTGCAGATCGGCTCCTCGATCTTTTCCTCCAACATCGGGTCGGAACACCTCGTCGGCCTGGCTGGCGCCGGCTTTCTCACCGGCATGGCGATGGCCCACTGGGAAATGCACGCCTACTGGATCATCATTCTGGGCTGGGCGTTCGTGCCGATCTATGATCGCATGAAGGTGTTCACCATGCCTGAGTTCCTCGAATTGCGTTTCAGCCGTGGCTCGCGCAATGTCTTGAGCCTGCTCACCATGGCGAGTCTGGTGCTCACCAAGATTGCTGCCACCATCTATGCCGGCGACGTTGTCATCAGTACCCTCTTGAATATAAAATACGTGCATCTTTCTCGGACATGATATAAAGATATTTTGGTTCATCGCCCTGGGACTGGCTTTTACCACGGGTCTATACACGGTCTTTGGTGGCATGCGCGTGATTATGTACACCGCCGTGCTTCAGGCGCCGGTGCTGATCTTCGGTTCGGTCTGCATTCTTTATACGGGGCTGCACGTCCTGGGCCACGGCAGCCTCATTGAGGGCTGGCATGCCACCCTCAAAACGGTCGGTGATAATGTGCATTTAATTCGTTCGGTCCATGACCCGGTCTGGTCGTGGACTGCCGTTTTGCCGGCATCCGCCATCATCGGTTTCTGGTATTGGTGCACCGACCAATACATCGTCCAACGCGTGCTCGCCGGCAAGAACCAGCAGGAATCCCGGCGCGGCACCATTCTCGCCGGTTTCTTCAAGCTGACGCCGGTGTTCATCTTCCTGGTCCCGGGTATGATTGCCTTCGCGCTGACCAAGACGCCGGGGTCGGTTTCAGCACCAACGGTGATGCCGCCTACACCTCGCTCGTGGCCCAGATTCTCCCGCACGGCCTGCGGGGCATGGTGGCTTGCGGCATGATCGTCGCCCTCATGGCGTCTTTGGGTTCCAAGTTCAATGCTTCGGCCACGCTCTTCACCATGGATTTCTACCGGGAATGGTATCCGAATGCTCCGGCAAAACCGAGGTGTTCGTCGGCCGACTGGCGACTGCGGCTATTGTGTTTCTCGGGATTTGCTGGGTGCTGGTCATCAAGAGCCTGCATTCCAACCTTTATGTTTACCTCCAAAGCGTGCAGGGCTATCTCTCGCCAGCCATCGCCGTGCTTTTCGTAATGGGAGTCTTCTGGAAACGGGCCACCGCGCCAGCCGCCTTGTGGTCTTTCTCCATCGGCGTTGTGGGTGGCTTCGCCCGTCTGGCTGCGGACATTTATATGCGAAGCTATGAAAAAAGTGTTGGTGATGCGAAAGACAACCTCTACCACCAAGTGATAACCCTTGATCAATACAAGGCGATCATTGCGCCCATTCAGCAACAATACGGACTGATTTATGATATGTGGACCATCAACTGGCTCTATTACTGCCAGATATTGTTTGTCCTCACCGCCGTGTTGATGGTCATCATCAGCCTCATGACCAAGGCGCCGGATCCGAAGACCATTAAATACACGTGGTATGGCGCCACGCCGGAAGAGAAAGCCGCCACCAGAGCCAGTTGGAACACCATGGACGTGGTGTTGAGCTTGATCGTTATCGGCTGCGTTGTGCTGTTCTACATCAAGTTCTGGTAATAAATCACCCGCTTGAAGGCTGCGGCGCCACGAGTGCCGCAGCCTTTCAATTTATGACCGCAAAAAAAATCATCGGACTGCTTTTGGCGACGGTGGTGCATTGGCCTGCGCGCCCAGGGCATTTCATCCAACGCAAATCTCACCGCGCGCGAGGAACAAATCATTGCCGCCGCCAAGGCTGATGCCGCGCCCCGGTTCAACGGGGCAAGCATTGTCGGTATTCGCCCCGGCACGCCGTTTCTCTATTCACTGGCTGTTAGCGGTACACAGCCCATCGCCTTTTCCGCAAAAAAACTGCCTGACGGTTTGTCGCTGGATTCGAACACCGGCATCGTCACCGGCTCGCTCAACAGGGCAGGGGAATACACCGTCAAAGTCGCCGCCAAAAATTCCGCCGGAAATGCCAAAACAGAAATCAAAATCATTTGCGGCGACACTCTCGCGCTCACGCCGCCGATGGGCTGGAACAGTTATGATGCTTTCGGCGACAATGTCGTCGAGTCCGAAGTCCTGGCGAATGCGCGTTACGTGGCGGAGAAGCTGCAACCGCTCGGCTGGGATACGGTTGTCGTGGATTACTGCTGGTCCGACCCCGGCGCGCACGACAACAACCGCAATGCCCGCGCCAATGCGCCGCTGGCCATGGACGCTTTCGGACGCCTGTTGCCCGCGACCAACCGTTTTCCCTCCGCCGTTGACGGCGCGGGTTTCAAACCGCTGGCCGATGCGGTTCACGCGCTGGGTTTGAAGTTCGGCATCCATATCATGCGGGGAATTCCGCGCAATTCCGTCAAGCCAACCTGCCCATCGAAGGCTCGAGCTTCACCGCAGCCGAGGCCGGCAACACCAACAGCAAATGCGTCTGGTGTCCCGACATGTTTGGCGTGAGCAGCAATGCCGCCGGACAGGCATGGTATGATTCCTGTGCGCGATTGTGGGCCGGATGGGGCGTGGACTACATCAAAGTGGACGACCTTTCCGAGCCGTATCATCTCGCCGAGGTGGAGATGGTTCGCCGCGCGATTGACCGCTGCGGTCGCAGCATCGTCTTCAGCACGTCACCCGGTGAAACGCCCATTGGACAGGCGACCAATGTGATGACCCATGCCAATCTCTGGCGCGTCTCCGGCGATTTTTGGGACAACTGGAAATCGCTCAACCACGAATTCTCGCTCGGCGCACGCTGGCATGATTTTGTCGGGCCGGGACACTGGCCGGACGCGGACATGCTGCCGGTCGGCCATCTTTCCGTCGGCAACCGCTCCGTCGGCCCTGACCGGTTCACCCGGTTCACGCGGGACGAACAGCTCACGCACATTTCACTCTGGTGCCTGCTGCCCTCGCCGCTGATGATCGGCGCGAACCTGCCGGACAACGACGACTGGACGGCGGCGTTGCTGACAAATCCCGAAGTGCTCGCGGTGAATCAGGACCCGGCGGGCAAACCAGCGCGAAGAATTGCCGGCCAGCCGCAATCCGCGGAAATCTGGATAAAGGAACTGGCCGACGGCTGGTTTGCCGTCGGAATATTCAATCGCACCGACCAGCCGGTGAAGGTGGATTTTCCTTGGAGGGTACTCGGATTTCGGTCCGCGCTCAAAGTCCGTGACTTGTGGCTGCGAAAAGATCTGGGCCGGCAGAAAAGCTTTATTGCCAACCTGCCTCCGCACGGATGCACGTTGCTGCGGGTGAAGTAAAAGCCGGTTTACGGAGGCATTGCCGCATTATGGAAAGCGAAGCGTCGAGCACTGTCTCGGCACGAACCGGCGATTTTCAGCGGACCTGGCCGAGGCGGTGCTCGGCGCTCCGGGGCAGTGTCAAATTGCTTGCGTTACCGCCATGAAAAAATCGGTTTGACTCCATCGCACACTTGCCCAAAATACGCTCCCACAACCCGCAACCATATTAATTATATGTCACGAACGTTAAATCCCTACGTTATTTTACTCACCCTTATCGCCACCCTGGGCGGATTGCTCTTCGGATACGACACGGCCGTCATTTCGGGCGCAGTCGGCAGCCTGCGGGCCTATTTCATCGATCCCCGGAATCTCAGCACCGACTCCGCCAATTCGCTGCTTGGGTTTGTGGCTTCGAGCGCGCTGATTGGTTGTGTCATTGGCGGTTTTATCGGTGGCTGGGTCAGCACCAATATTGGCCGCAAACGCGGGTTGATCATCGCCGCCTTTCTCTTTTTGTTTTCCGCTTTGGGGGCCGCCGCGCCTGAATTTCCCTTCGCCGCCATTGGCCATGGCGGACCGGGATATATGTCAAATTTTGTCTTTTACCGGATTCTTGGTGGCATTGGAGTGGGACTGGCTTCCATGCTTTCTCCCATGTACATAGCGGAAATCGCGCCGGCGAAAATCCGGGGCAACCTGGTGGCGTGGAATCAATTCGCCATCATCTTCGGCATGCTGGTGATTTACTTCGTCAATTACGGAATCTCCAAAATGGGGAGCGGCGATGCGTGGCTCAACACCATCGGCTGGCGTTACATGTTCCTGTCCGGCGCCATTCCCGCACTGCTCTTCCTGCTCCTGTTGTTTTTTGTGCCGGAAACCCCGCGATATCTGATGTTGAAGGATAATGAGGCCGGCGCGCGTGCAGTGCTGGCCAAATTGACGACGGCGGAGGAAGGCGAAAAGGAAATCGCCGACATCAAGGAGTCGCTGGCCGAACATCATTCGGGCCGCCTGCTTTCCTTCGGCGCGCTCCTCATTTTCATCGGCATCATGTTGTCGGTCTTCCAGCAATTTGTGGGCATCAATGTCGTGCTCTATTATGCCCCGGAAATTTTCAAGAACGTGGGTTTTGACACCAACGCCTCGCTGTTCCAGACTATTATAGTCGGCGCGGTCAACCTGATCTTCACCGTGGTGGCCATTGTCACTGTGGACAAGCTGGGCCGCAAACCCCTGCAGATCATCGGCGCGCTCGTCATGGCGGTGGCCATGCTCGCGCTGGGCTCCACATTTGCGCTTCAGGTCAAAGGGGTGTTGGCGCTGCTCTGCATGCTGCTTTACATCGCCGGATTTGCCGTGTCCTGGGGGCCGGTGGTCTGGGTCTTGTTGAGCGAAATATTTCCCAACCAGATTCGCGGCAAAGCCATGGCAGTGGCAGTGGTTGCACAGTGGGCTGCCAATTATCTGGTCAGTTGGACCTTCCCCATCCTCAACGACAATCCTTATTTGTTGAATGCCTTCCACCATGGATTCGCCTACTGGATCTACGGTGTGATGAGCATCCTGGCGGCGGTGTTCATGTGGAAACTGGTTCCGGAAACCAAGGGGCGCACCCTCGAACAGATGAATGCACTCTGGCACGTGCCGGCAGAGAAACATTGAAGCCGATTTGCATCGCGTCCCAACGCTGACGCCTGACGGGTCATGGACGGCTCTGGCAGCAGGAGCCGAACCGTTTACAAAGTCTATGCCTTCGTTATCGCATGATACGCGCCTGAAGCTGGCGGGTGATGTGACCTTTCAATCGCTGGGACCCGGCGAGGAAACGGTCGTGCTGTCGCTCAACTCCGGCTACCTGTACACCTGCAATGAAACCACCGAGGCTTTTCTGCGGAAGCTGGACGGCCGGCGGCCGTTGGCGGCGGTGATTGACCTGCTGTTCGACGAGTTTCAGGTTCCCCGCGAGGCGTTGAGCGCGGACATGACGGAACTGGCCGCGAAGTTGTTGGAGGAGAAACTCATTGTCAAAGAGCCTTGAATCCACTCCTTCCGGCGGACGGCTGGTTTTGCGCGGGCATGTCTGGCTGCTGGCAACGCTGATTCCGCTGGTGGAAAAATTCATCCCGCTCAAATGGTTGTTGCGTCTGCTGACGCCGCCGTCCCGTTTCAAGCCTTATGCCGGCACGCCGCCGGAAGAAATCTCCCGGCTGGTCGCCCACCGCCTGCGTGAGCCGCGCAACATGCGCCGGCGCGCCTGCCTGCGCCAGGGGCTGACGTTGTTTCATTTCCTGAAGCTGGCCGGCTGGCCGGCGGTCCTCCACGTTGGAGTTTTTCCGCCGAGCCTGGACAGCCGGCGAATGCACGCACATTGCTGGGTGACACTTGAAGGCGTTCCGTTGTCGCCGCCGCCCGAACAGCCGGTGGCAACGCTTTTGGTTTGCGGTTTAGCGCATCAACCGGCGGCAACGGGTGACCGTGTGAGCAAATAGATTGACAGGTGACGGCCAAACTGGGAAAAAAGACGCAGTTCGGATGCAGTTAGGTTGGGCTGTTGAAATCGTTCAATTGAGAAAACAATCATCATATGAAACCATCCAAAAAGCAGGCCAAACTGGAGAGCACGAAGCGCAGCTACGCCAAGCCGGAAATCAAAAAACGCGAACGGATCAAGGAAATAATCGAATCTCCCGTCCCGATTACCACCTTGGCTCCCACTTGAAAAATGGAAAATCACAAAACAGCATGAAAACTCAAAAAACACAAACCCAGCGAGCAGACAAGAAACAGAAGCGCAACTACGTCCGGCCGGAGATCAAAAAACGCGAACAAATCAAGGAAGTGACGGAAGGCAACCAACAGGTTGTCACCCTTCATCCGGTTTAAAGGCCCGCAAGCGATCAACCAGAGACTCCTGCCGGGGCGGAAGATTCTCGGCCGTAAGTTGTCGGCGACCGATTGTGCCAACTTTCGGAGAGGTTTGGTTTGTGCGCGGATTCCCAGTTGGAAAATGTTGCAGACTTGTTGAGGTCAGCAGTTCCGCCGTCTTTTCCTTATTTTCCCTGTCAAACTGAACATGGGACTGGCAAGAGCATATTATGACGCGCACGGCATGCGAATGACGGTGGAGTCGCCAAGTCAATCGCTGCTGAATGTGATTGACACTCTGCTGGGTGGTTATGCCGGCGTTACCGGCCGCCCAGACGGGTTCCTGGTAAGACTGAATTACGGGCAAATTCCAACGGAAACCGACCCGGAACTGCATGATTTCTGGAGTGGTGTTTTGCCTGACGGAACGCGCATGGTCTGCCGCAATGGGTTGAATCGCCGGCAGGTTGAAATGCCGGGCTACGTCAGGGCTGACATTGATCTGACCGCGCGCGTTGCGAGGTTTGTGGCAAGTCCAAACATCAAAATCGGACTGCTGGAAACCTGTTTCCTGCCGTTGTTGTGCGATTGCCTCGGCCAGACGGGTCATTGTGTAATCCATGCCGCCAGCCTGTTCGTCCAGGTTGGCGGCCAGCGGCGCGCACTCATTGTCTCGGGCATGAGCGGCGCAGGAAAAACCACGCTGGCACTCGCGCTGGCAGGAATGGGCTTGGGACTGCTGGCGGATGACATGACGCTTTACCGGGCCGCGACTGGAAACCAGCCGGGACAAATCTGGGGAATCCGGACCCGATGCAAGGTGCATACGCGAACGCTGGAATTACTTCCCTGGCTGCGCGACCTGCCGGCGGGAGGCGTCTCGTTGAATGGCAAACGGCTTCTGGATTCCCGGTCGTTGAAGCCGGCCACCACCGGTCTGACAGCGGCGCCAGGGGTGATCCTTTTCCTGAACCCGCGCAACCCGGAGGCTCATCGCATCGAACCGATGGACAAGCTTGCGGCGATAACGCGTCTGACCCGCGAAAATGTCCGGGCCGTTGATCAGCGCCGCGAGGCAGTGGCGGGCCAGTCGTTTGAAGCATTGACCGAACTGGTGCGCTCCAGCCGGATTTTTCAGGCCAGCCTTTGCCCGCGCTTGGAAGAACTTCCTGAGCGGCTCGCTTCTCTCTGGGCATGATGTGCTGAACCAAACCCATTTTCTTCTGCTGGCGCTGGCGGATCCCCGCGGTCCGGCCAGCAAGATTGACCTTGCCCCGCCGCAACCGGGAAAATTGCGGCAGTTGTTGGAACTGGCGGACCGGCATGGCGTGCTGGCCATCGTCATGGAAAATCTCAAGCAGTTGACCGGGCAGGGGAACGGACCTTGGAACTCATTTCAGCCGGACCCGGCCGCGTGGGAATGGGCCCAGCAACAATTGCGGCATCGGACCGTGTTGTCGCTTGTGCTGCGCCAGCAGGCTCAAGAATTAACCGGCTATATGCAGGATGAAGGGCTGCCAGTACTCGTCCTCAAGGGTTGCGATTTTGCCGACCGCCTCTATTCGCATCCGTCGTTGCGTCCGTTTACCGATGTGGACCTGTTGATTCCCGGGCGGATACTTCCCGAAACGCGGCAAGTGTTCAGAACGTTGGGTTACCAGCCGGTCCCGGTGCCGATGAAACATGCGACCGGTTACGGTGAAGAAAGCTGGCGTCACCCGGCCCGTCCCGGCGGCACGGTGGAAATTCATTGGAACCTGGTGAATTCTCCGTCGCTCCGACGCGCGTTGTCTGTGATTTATGAAGACCTGCAATTGGAAATGCACCAGGACCGGCTTCGTCCCAGTGCCGCAGCCGTGTTGCTGATTGCGGCGGTGCATGGCGTGGCCAGTCACGGGGTTGACCGGCTGCAAGTGCTGTGCAACGTTGTCCAGGCTGTTCGCGGGACGGCGGGCGTTCTGGACGAAACCTGGCTGGCGCAGGCCGTTCCCCAAACCGGGACGGGCCGTGCGCTGGCAACGGCGCTGGCGCTGGCTTATAAAATGTATCGCGAACCAGCCTGCTTGGATCTGATGAAACGTCTGGGGATTGAACGCCGGGCTTGGCCGGGCAATTTATTGTTGAGCTGCGGGGTCATTCTGCGCGCCCACGCCGTGCGCGATTCATTCCGCCGGCAGTTGCTGCGGGAATTTTTGAAACGCAAATGAATGTTCTGCTCGTTTATCCGGCGCCACCGCCTTCGGCCTGGCCCAAGGGTGCCTTTCGCTCCCGCTGGATTCCTTCCGGGCTGGCCTGCCTCGCCAACGTGCTGCGCCGGGGCGGACATCAGGTCAAAATCCATCTTTGCGAAGAAACCCTGGAACTGAATCAATACAACCGGATTGCGGCGCGGGCATCACTACAGGCACAGATGCGGGAATTTCGTCCCGAACTTGTGGGCCTGTCGCTCGTCACCTCCGGCGTGCCCGAGGGTGCGATTGTCGCGGAAGACGCCAAAACATTGCTGGGTTCACAGACGCTGGTGGTGGCTGGCGGACCGCATCCGACAGTTCTTCCGGAAGAATTGCTGACCGGTTGCCCGGCCATTGACGTGGCGGTCATCGGCGAAGGTGAATTGACCCTGCTCGAACTGGCCGACCACGGCGTCTCATCGTCCGTCAATGGCATTGTATATCGGCGTGACGGAACGTTGGTGCGCACGCCGCCCCGCGCGGCGGTGCAGGACATAGACAGCCTGGGGCCGCCCGCCTACGACCTGTTCAACCTGAAACATTTCACGGAACCCAGCCGCTGGCTGATCCGGTTCTTGAAACTGCCGGCCACCAATCTCCGCACGAGCCGCGGCTGCACCCATCGCTGCAGCTTTTGCGCCGGCCACCTCGTCTCCGGAGTGAACGTGCGTTATCATTCCATCGAATACGTCCTCGACCAGATGCGCCGTGCCGTGACGGACTTGGGTGTGAGCGCCGTTCGTTTTGAGGATGACACCGTGGGGGCGGATCGCGGGAGGTTGCTGGAATTATGCGCGGCCATCTGCCGCGCCGATTTGCACAAAAAATTGAAATGGGAGGCCTGTCTCCGGGTGAACCAGGCGAGCGCCGAAGTTTTGGCTGAGATGAAGGCCGCCGGCTGCATTCAGGTTGAATACGGTTTTGAAAGCGGTTCCACGGAGTCGCTGCGGCGGCTCGGCAAGCAGACGGACATTGAACTGAACCGGCGAGCCGTTGAACTGACGCGGCGGGCGGACCTGCGCATTTATGCGGACATCATGGTGGGCCTGCCGGGTGAAACCGCGGCGGATTTCGAAGCCACGGTGAAGTTCCTGCGCTGGGCAAGGCCGGAAATCATTTCCGCCGCGCGGCTTTGTCCATTGCCGGGGACGCCCATTTACAGAAATTTGGATCCCGCCGTGCGGGCCAGGCTGGACTGGACCGACTTTAGTTATCCAGACAGCCAGTTAAACCCGGTAAATCTGACCGCCATGCCCGACCGGCAAATCAATGAATTATACCGGAAGTTCCAGAAATATTTCATCCGGCCGCAAATGACATGGGCTTTGCTGCGGGACACGCCCGCAGCCGAGCGCCGGCAGCAATGGCCACTGCGCAAGAACCTGGCCCGCTTTGTTCTGCGCCATCCGTTCAAAGCCGCGCGAGTGCCATGGTGAGCACACCTTTTTTGGGAACGGATGCGGTTGAATCAGCGCGCGGTTATTTTTCCACGGGACGATATTCAAACCAGTCGAAATCCGCCGGGCAGAGGCTTTTTTGTCCGTTGCCGGTGGCATAGAGGCCGATAAACACGCCGGTGAAGCCCCCGGCTTGTTCCGAAGACAAATCGCGGGTCAAGGCGGTGCCCAGCTTTTTCGTTGAAACTTTGGCCGGCTGGTAATAAAAATCATAAGCCAGCGGCGAAACTTCCACGGAAAGCGTAACGTCTCCCGCGCCGATTTCTTCATATTGAACCGGTTTGACAATCTCGCCGTCCAGGGTTTTTCGCAAGAAGACTTGCCGCCGCCCGTTTTTCAGGGTGATGCCAATTTCATAATGATTTTTATCATTGCCCCGCACGACCAGTCCCGCTTCTTCGTTTTCACGTTGGGGGTTAAAGGAAAGCCGGGTGGAAGCGCGACAGGCCAAATCCGTCTGACGGCGTCCAACAAACGCTGGTGAATCCTGGTCGTTCAAGGTCACTGCCGAACCATTGAGGCGCAGCCAGCCTGGTCGTTCGGAGAGCGAAACATCGGCTGAATACGGGTTCCGGAGAAAGTTCCATTGAAGTTCCAATACCGGCTGGTCGAACTCATCCCTGGCTGGTTCCGGTTTCCATGGGTGTTGCGGCAGATGCGGCGCAGCCAGGGTCAATTCCAGTGTGCCGTTGCCATTGACCACCGGCCAGCCGTCTGCCGACCATTTGACCGGGGCCAGATACGTTTCCCGTCCCAGATGATGAAACTGGCCGCCTTGAGGACGGATTCCCAGACAAACCAGCCACCAACCGTCGGCCGTTTCCACCAGGTCGGCGTGGCCAAGAGCCTGGATGGGACTGTTCGTCCAGTCGTGATGAGTCAGAATGGGGTTTTTCGGATCGGGAACAAACGGTCCCCACGGAGAATCGCTGCGGGCGATGGTGACCATGTGGCTGTAACTGGTGCCGCCTTCGGCGGCCAGGATAAAATACTTTCCGTTGATTTTGTACAGGTGCGGTCCCTCGGGCCAGACCCCGCCGGTTCCCTTCCATATTTCTATTAAATCACTTTCCAGTTTGCCGGTTTGGACATTGATTTTGGCCTGGCCGATATACCCGTCACCCATGCCTTCGTGCCGGGTGTAATAAACGGTCCCGTCATCGTCAAAAAACAGTGACGGGTCAATGCCGCTGTGATCCACCCAGACCGGTTCTGACCAGGGGCCGGCGGGATTAGTGGCGGTCACAAAGAAATTGCCTCCCGTATCCACAAGGGTTGTGATCATATAGAACGTGCCGTTGTGGTAACGGAGAGTGGGCGCATAAATGCCGCCGGAAGCCCGGGCGTGGTCCAGGCTCAACTGGCTTTTGCGGGTCAGGCAGTATCCGATTTGCAGCCAATGCACCAGATCCCGGCTGTGAAAAATCGGAACGCCCGGGAAGTATTCAAACGAGCTGTTGACCAGGTAATAGTCGTCACCGACACGGCAAATGCTCGGATCGGGATGAAAGCCGGAAATGACGGGATTTTGAAAAGTCTTGTCAGGTCTGGCGGAAAGGCCTGTCGGCAGGATTAGAACCAAAGCTATAAATAGCGCCATTGTCCGTCTTGCGCGGCTTACACGTGACAGCCGAAATATATTCATTGGGGATGATATTACGTATTGCGTGGAAATCTTGCCAGGCGGTTTGGCAACCCGTCAGGGTCCGAGTTGAATGCGATAAAAGCGGATGGGGGAAGTGCTGGGGTTGGTATCCACCAGCGTAACCGGCGTTGCCGGCGAATTGCTCGTGAACAGAATCTGCCAACGAGCGAGGTTGGTCGAAATCAGCACCGTATAATCCGGGCCAATGGCGCCGGTCGCCACCAGACTCACCTGTCCGCCTGAAACATGGATTGAGCTGACTGCCGGCTGAACCAGTGGATTGACCGTGACCTTAAACATACTGGTTGCACTCAGGCTGGGCGTGCCATTGTCCGCCACTTTGAGAATGATTGAGTTGGTGGTGTTGGCCTGGCTCACGAGCGGCCGCCAGGAGAAGATGGTATTGTTAGTGTTGAGCGACGCAAGGGCCGCGTTGGTTGGGGCGTTGAGCAGGCTGAAAGTCAGTGTTTGTGGCGGCTGGTCCGTGTCGGTCGCTGTATTGGTGAGGACTAGGGTAAAACCCGCGTTGATCGTCTGATTGGCAACTGATGCCAGCGTCGGCGGTGTATTCGGCAGAACGCCTTGTCCCACGAAAGTGACCACGCTCAAAGCCGGGAGCACATAGGAAAAGGATGCATTTGCAAGGACGATGGGAGACTGACTTGCCAGCGAAAGATTGCCGGAGGTAATCCAGGGCGTGACGGTGCCGGTGGTGAAATTTTTGAGATTGAAAGTCTGGGTGACCGTTGTGCTGCTGGTGTTGGCCGCGACGATGGCGAAGCCGCCGGAGTTGGTGTCTTTGTACGCGCTGATCAAGGTGGTGGCGTTGTTGGACACGCCGATCCGGTAAAAGCCGGGGCGGACGAACCGGCTGTAATTGCCCAGCACATACATGCGTTTGGCGGGATTGCCGGAATTATCGGTCAATCCTTCGTTGTCGGCCCAGGCGGAACTCAGCCACCAGTAATGCCAGGCATTGACCTCGGCATAAGTCAGAAAGGTGTGTATCTGGCCAGCCCAATAAATTCCGTTGGTGATGCTGCCATCGAAACTGCCGCCGAGTGTCGCGATCTCAGTTTCCCACAACGCCTTGTCGTATCGGTTCACGGGTGCCACGGCGAAGTCGTAGGGATGGGCGGCCAGAATGCCCACCATGTTCGAAGTAGTCACGTCGTTGATGGAATTGGTGGTGAGGTTGAAATTCCAGTTCTCGCTTTCAGCAATCATAATCCTGGTCGAAGCCACATTGCTGGCCACCAGGGCATCATGAAGGTAAGGAATGAAATCGTGTATCTGCTTGGACGTCCAGATGCAGGACTCGTATCCGATGGTGTTGAAATCCGGCTCGTTCTGGACCGAGATCGCATACAGGTCAATTCCGCTGTTTTTCATGTTGACGACGTAGCGGGCCAGTTGACTGGCATAATTCCGCATGTTGCTGGTGCTCGAGACAAAGTTTCCGCCGTAGACTGAATTCGTGTCTTTGCAGGCCGTCGGCGGGCTCCACGGCGTGCTCCACGCCCGGGCGCCGCGGTTGGTGGCCTGTTGCATGATGCTGGTTTCCGTGGTGGTTCCATCCGGTGCAATGCGGCTGCGCACCAGCGAAAGACCGATGCCGTTGTTGGTTGAAAAGAACATGTCCGCCTGGCTCTCGGTCATGCCACTTGCCCAGGCCGAGGATGCGCCAAAGCCGTCTATTTTTTGGTGCAGGTCGTTCCAGTCCACAACGCAGTTGGTTGAAACCGGCAGCGGACCGGTAAATTTGATGTTATCCACCCAGAGAATTGAAGGCCCGCTCAATCCCGGGCTGTAATACGGCCCGTAAATGTGAATCAAAACATCGTAGATGGTCATCAGATTCGGGTCGGTCAAGGCATTGAGAGCAAAGCTGACATGCACCCAATTGGTGTTGCTGGCCTGGATATCAACACTTCCAAAATAGTCCTGGTCGTTGCCGTTGCGTGTGCCGAATTCCAGGTGGCCGAAGATGGGCACGCCGCCGCTCATCACGGTGGCGGAGTTGGTGGCAAAGCGGACATCACACTGAAAATTCGTGTATTGCAATCCATTCAGCGGCGGGTTGATGCCATTGAATCCATTGAAAACCTCGAATTGGTCGCCAAAATTCGCGGTGATTTTCATCGAGCCCGAAGCGGGATTGTTGCTGGCGTCGCTGGCGGAATCCCACGTCACAGATTGGAAAGCGCCTCCGAACCAGTTGCCCCAAACGTTTCCGATCTGGCCACCGGCGTAGCTGTTGCCGCCCGTTCCTGCCGGGTCAAACTGGTCAACGATGCAGGTTGTCGTCTGGGCATGGCTTGACATACTCAATGCCAACAGCGCCAATAAAAATGCTTTTATTAAAACGCGCATTTTCATCGGGCGTACGACATCCGCGAGCCTTTCTTCAAGATTCATTCACTTTAAATATCGCACATGGGTGGAGACAAACAACGGGAACAAGATCCCGGCGAAAAAGAACCTCCGCACAGCATACGCCGGGCGGAGGGATAAAACATGCACTATTGGTATGGTTTATTCGGGTTTAAATTTGATAATTTTGCTGCTGTCCAATCAATTGACCTATGGATTCGGTGGCAGAGTATTATAGAGCCGGAAGAAGGCGTTCGGCGAAAGCGGCTGTCCGCTCTGCGGCAAACTATTCACGGTCGGCAGACAGGATGAAGGAATCAACGTCCATTTCAGAGTGTACTGTCGCGTGGTGCCGGGTATGTCAATACCGTCATTATAACCGTTGTAATATTCCGGCACGTACCATGGACCGCTTGCCAAATTGGGAGCCACGCCCAAGTACCCCCACCCATCCGCGTCAATGAAACCCGCGTCAGGAATAGTCCAGGACAGCCAGTAAGCCATGCTGGCGGGAACCTGAACCAAGCTGGATGCCGCCCCGGAATCGGATGGATCCCAAATCGCCGTGTTTAGGGAGGTATCCGCCGTAAAGTCGTCGTTTACAGGAACTCCAGGTGACTTGACTCCGATCGTCTGGATGCGCGAACGTCCACATATTGCCCCATGCCAAATCCAGAATCGGGTTGCACGCCAAAAAACGCAACCAGCTTGTTGGTGAAATGAACCGCCGCAGATGCCGGGATGCTGAAGGATGCCGGACTGGCGCCCGGCGCGGTCAATGTGCCGCTGGTGGCGCTGTTGAACGTCAGCGTCCAAGTGCCGACGGCAGTCGAGTTGGTGAGCAGGAGCGCCGAGTTGTTCGGATTGGCGGTCCGTCAGGTTGGTTTTCCACGAAACGTCGGCCACTACATTTGTCGGGTTGGTGGCACTAACGTTGAGCCAAAGGTCGTTTGACGCATTCCATTCTATCGAACTCGTTGCCGGTAAAGCTCTGGCCGGGAGGTGCGGAATTCACTGGAACGAGGAAAATGTGGAAGCGGAACACAGAGCCAGCAGGAACGGTTGGGAAGCTTTTAAGGGTATAGGAATAAGAGACCGGATAGGTTCCACCCACCCACGACTGGTTTTGATCAATGGTGGCAAGCTGTTCGCGATCATAGGTCTGGGGATTGGAATAAGATCCTGCAAATATCCGCAGGCCGGGAATTGCTTTTTGGATGCCCAGAATGGGCTGGATCGTGGGTCTGCGTCCGGTTAGTTTGATATTGTCCACCCAATAGGTAATTGTGCCATTTTCTGGATTACCATACCCGCCGCAGTACATCTTCAGAAGTATCCCATTTACATCTTCACCGGTTTGAATGGCTTTTACGACGTGCATCCAATTGCCAGCGTCAGTAAGGTGGATGTCCAGGGTGTCATAGATATCCGTTGAAGAGGGAGTGGTGAATCCGAAATCGAGATGTCCGTAAAAGGGGCCGAAATACCAGTCCCCCAAGGGTGAACTTGTGGCCCAATATACATCAAATTCGACGTTGGTGAACAATGCGGAGTTGGTTTCTGCAAACCCAAATTTGGAAACAAACTGGTCGTTCCCCTGGCCGTTCATGGTGACCACCACTTTTTCAGCGCCTGAGGCGGCGTTAGCATTGGCGTCCATCGAGCCGTCAAGCGTGTAGGTCTGTGGCGCGCTGCCCCACAGATTGCCGCAAAGAGCGGCTTGATTGGTGCCATCAGGGGTTAGATCGTAGGTGGCGCCGATGAAGTCTTGGGCGAAAGCCAGACTTGCCGAGCAAGCCAGCACGCATATCGCGATTCGACAAAGGATTTTTTTCATGGAATTCGGGGGTTGATGGTTTTTTAACGATTGGGACGGAATATACATTTGGATGACTGTTTGGGGAATGGATGAAACTACGATTCACATAGATAATCCTATGATTAGGACATTTTCATGATGGTTTCCTGTTATACTTCAAAATATTCTCAATAAAAGTAGCTTTCGGCTCCGCCATTGCCGGTGAATTGCCATTGAATGGCTATGCGGTTATGCGTTTCCACGTGGCCGTCGGCATACCCCACATTGATCGAGGACAAAGTGCCGTTGTAAAAATGAGCTTCATTATTCGGAATGGAATTAGGATCGGTGGATCCATTACCTTCCGCGTAATCACTGATGATGGGTTGCTGATACACGGATTTGTCACTTGCCTTTTGCGGCCAGGGGAGTGCCCCGGCGGGTGCTGATTGGTTCTTGCCGTTTGGCACAGGATACTGCACTCCCATGGCGCCAATTCGCGGCACCCACCAATCATGTAAAATTTTCGCATACCCGCCTCCAAACCCGCCGCGGCCGCCATGCTTGGTGTCGGTGAACCATTGATTGAGCTGGGCAACGGTGGTGATGGATTTCTTGGCCGGAATTCCATATTTATAAAACCAGGCGTTGGCGGTGTCCTCGTCTGTCTGTCTGACCGGACAAAAAAACATCGGCACCGAAAATCCATAAGCCGACACAGTGGTAAGAAAGTTGGTGGCAACGTCAGTCGGATTTCCGCCGGAGTTGTTGGGGGCGGAGGGCATGCTCCTTGCGGATCATCCATGGCATACAAATTGGCCATGGCCGTCCATTGCCGGTAGTTGGAGGTGCAATTGACGACTCTGGTCTTGAATTTGGCCTTGGCCAGCGCCGGCAGCAGCAGTGCGGCCAGGATGGCGATGATGGCAATGACCACCAACAGCTCAATCAGCGTGAAGCCGCCCGCCCGGAGCTTTTCGTTTTTTGCTTTGCGATACTTATGATTCACAACAATGAAATATGTCTGATGGCATGTCTTAACCCCGTCAGTATTTTCCGCCATTTCTGAAGCCGGATGTTGCCATAACATTGGTTCCCATCCGGCTTCCGGCCCCTCCCTGGTTTTGTGTCGGATAGGGGTCCATGCATTCCAAACCTGCCCATGAATCACACGGGAACAAAGAACGCTGGGTAATCCCGCAGTTCCTGACCTCCTCCTTGGCTCCATTTTTAAGCAACCGATATTCGCTGGGTGCCACCCCGTTGACGGATTTGAAAATGCGGGAGAAGTAGAAAGGATCGTCGTAACCGAGCGTGGCGGCAACTTCCTTCACGCTTAACATGGTTTCATCCAGCAGACGGCAGGCGTGCTGCATGCGCAGGCGAATGAAGCAATCAATGGGCGCGCAACCGGTTTGTCGTTTGAATAGTGCGAAGTAGTGGGACTCTGAAATGTTTGCCTGTGCGGCAAGCGTGGCCACCTGTAGCGGTTCGTCCAAGTGCTGCATCATATAGGCAATGCTTTGTTCAATCTTCCGGACCGCCGCCGATTCGCAGGGCCCGGTCTGACGATCGGGATAATCCTGAACCGCTGCTTTCGAGGTTTCAACTTCGATGCTTTTCATTTGTGCTTCAGGAAAAAACAGTTCGACACACGGCCAATATGGGCAATCACAACCTATTTAGGCTGGGTTACTTGAGTGCAATGTATCAGGCCGAAGGTTGCTTGAACATAGGTGGAAACACTTACGGAGGCTCATGCGGCCGCCTCGGGAGGGTTGGTGCCCGGCAAGGTTATGGGGCCGGATTAAAGACTGGATTTGTGGTCGAAAGCAAATTTCAGCAGACTGTGGCTGCCGTGGATGTTCAGCTTGCGGCAAATGTTCAGCCGGTGATTCTCGACGGTTTTTGCGCTTATATTCAACATATCAGCGATTTCCTTGCTGGTGCGATCCTCGGCAATCAGCTTCAAAATGCGCCGTTCAGCCGCAGTCAGATCGTCAATCTGTGGTTTGCTGAGAAGCAATGCTTGCACGCGGTCATCGCGTCGCCGCCCGATGTCAGACAGGGACGGACTGACAAATTTTTCACCCTTGGCAACTTTTTGCAATGCGCCAATGATGTCGTCGCTGGCGTTTTCCTTGAGAACGTACGCCTTCACGCCGATGTCCATCGCCGTGTTGAACAAATCTTCATCCTTATACATGGTCAGGAACACCACCTGCACGGCTGATTGCTCCTTCTGCAAGGCGCGGGCCATTTGCAATCCATTCAGCCGCGGCATATCCACGTCCAAAACGATGATGTCTGGTTTCAACTCGGCAACCAGGCGCAGTGCGGCCCTGCCATCGGGCGCTTCACCGACAATTTCAAACATGCGATGCTCTTCAATAATTTCCCGCAGTCCGCGGCGAAACACGGGATGATCATCCACAATGAGCAGTTTTACCGGGGGTTGCATTTTGGCGTTGGGGGCAGGGGAATCTCCACTTTCAAATTAATGCCCCTGCCGGGCGAAGATTCAAGTTTTGCCACGCCGCTCATGATTTGAGCGCGCTCACGAATGCCGCTGAGACCAAAACCCGCCGCCGGCGAATCCTCGGCGAGCATCTCGTCCGATTCAAATCCCCGGCCATTGTCCCGTATGGAGATGGACAGGCCGCCAGGCTCCATTTTCACCACGACGGCGGCTTCCGTGGCGCCGGAGTGTTCGACAACATTGTTGATGCCCTCCTGAACAATGCGATAAATGTTAATTTCAGACTCCTTGTCAAACATCCCGTCAATCTCGTCCACGTGGCTCGCAAACACAATCGGGCAATTTTCCGAGACGCGCCGTGTCGTTGCGCGAATGGTCTGAGTCAAACCCAGCCGGTCCAGTTGATAAGGCCGCAGATCGTGCGTGATCTGACGCACGTCTTCCAGGGCCTGGAGTGCCGTTCCGGAAATGTCATCCAACCGTTGATGCAAGGCCGATTTGTCCGGCGCGGCCTGCATCGCCAGGTGCGCCTGATTTTTAATCACCAGCAGGCTTTGTCCGAGACTGTCATGCAAATTGGCGGCGATCCGGCGGCGCTCACTTTCCTGGCTCTGGAGCAACTGGCGCGCGAACGCCAGCCGGGCGGCCTGCTGCCGCTTGAAGCGGCGATGCAAAAATTGAATCCGCAACATCGCGCCTGCCAACACGGTGAAGAGCAGGCCGATCAGCACCGCCATCCGTTGCCAGGTCCACCACGGGGGGCCTTTGAGCAACACCACATCCAATGGACTGCGCAACATGATTTGCATGGAAGCCATGGACAAGTTATCCAATGCGTTTTGTTCCGCTGATGAAGGTGTGACCAGCTCGATCATGCAAACACCGGTTACCTCCAAAAGACTGCCGGCCGTGAACACCGGCAATTTGTCCTGATTGGTCCGGAGCACCGCTTCAAAAACGCGCTGGCCCGCCTGCAACTCCAAAACCTGGCCCGCACCCCGGGTTTTTTGCGCCAGCAAGGTGGCTTTCATCCGGAGCAACATGCCATTGTGAATCGCTGCAACCAGCTTGTCCAAATCCAGCCTTCGCGGCTCCAAAGCGTGGCGGACGTTGAGCGGACGCGCCTGCGCTTCCGTCAATACCGGAACTGAATTGCCTGGGTCGGGAAATCCCGCCACCTCGACACTATCACCAATTTGCGGGAAAGTTTTGTTGCGAATCTGAACGCGCGCGCCGCCGGACTCGTCTTGCAGGAAAAACGATTCATCGTCTCGATAAGTCACCGTGCCCGCCACCTTCACCCGATGCACCCACCCGGATTTCGCGGCCTGATCCTTTAGGCCGGCGATCAAGATGCGCCGGGACGTGAAAGGGTTTGTGGAAGGCGACTCTTTAACTTCGACGAAACTGCGGGAAGGAATCAGCAACAAGGGAAAATCCTGGGTGCCGAACGACATCACGCCCCGAACGCGCAAGGTCAAATCCACCAACTGTTCCAAATCGTTCGTTGTCACCCCGCCAATCCAGATGGAAAGGGGGGATCTCTTTCCCATGAATACGAGCGTGCCATTGGTATTCACCGAACGCACGACGCCTTCGAGTTCCGTCCATTGGCCGTCCCGGTAACTTGTCCCCGCAGCCTCTGCCGGCTGGATCACCGGTTCGGGCAGATGCTGCCAACCCAACCGGTTGACAACCACAGGACGAAGTCCGGGAGCATACTTTCCGGGCAACAAAACGCCTCCGATTTCGACCTCTTGCCCGACTTGAAATCGCGGCTGCAGAAGCCGGTCCGTTTGGGAAATGAAAATGCTTCCATTCGCATCCTGAATGAAAAGGCATTCCTTGTTGAGCACCTGGTCGCTAAAGGTGACCACCCCGCGGGTCAGGTAATAGCCACCCAAGACGGGATTGTTATTGGTTGGAGTCAGAGGAGAAGATGCGAGCGCGTTTTGGTTCTTGGTGTCAGGCTCGAAAAACGAGACCTCGCGCTCCGTGGGCGCCCAGATGAAACCCGGCACCAATTGACCGATCGCGTTGTACACGCCTTCGCAAACGCCCCTGACTTTTGCGTGCCAGTGTTGAGGACCACGCGGCAGACTTCCATTCCACCTGGTCACGCGCACCAGTGTTCGGTTCTGGCCGGCGGTCAACTCCAGGCTTGCGGTGGCGCCGTCCGACCCCATGAAACTTACCGCGCCTTCCGCTTCCACCCAGCGATAATTGTCTTCCAGAGGCAGCCTTTGACCAAGATCAACGTGACGCGGTTCCGGCCAGTTCTCCGGAGACAGGACGGCCAGCTCGGCGCCATGCACAGCCAGGCCGGATACGAGAGGCTTGGCACTGGTTAGCACCGCAAGACCACCGATGGAATAATTGGTCCAGTATTCGCGCAAAATACCGTTGGTGACGCAGGCGGAATTCGTAACCAGAACTGATCCGGAATTCGTAACCAGCACGGATCGGGTTTGCTCGTCACTCCAAGGGCTGAGATAGCGCCCGTCAATGACCGATTGCTTCAATTCCGGCCCCTGCCAGGCCACGGCCAGATTATCGTATTCTGTGAGTTGTTCCTGAAATGCCTCGATGTAGTAAACCCGGTCCGCGCGCAGAAACAGGCTCTCGGAGCGTTGCGAGGGAAAATGCGACCATTCGCGCGCGCCGACCCAATCACCCTCTTTGACAAAGGCGATTCTCCTAGTCTCAACCGGACTTTCACTCGTGCTGAGCCACAACCCCGAAGAATTGTCGCTGGCGATCCAAAAAGTGTAATTGCCCGTAACCGGCGGATGCAGGTAGCCGCTCATCCGGGTCAGATGATAATCTCCCCAATTGGACGGGGCCTCGAACGTGGTCTGAATATCCCGGCCGGAGGGGCGATAAGGATAATCGGGGAAATTCACGACATAAGGTGAGGCGCTTGCGCCCTTCAAGGAAACAAGCTGACCTGGTTGGATGGAAGAAATGGGTTGATCCGGGTACAAAGCCATCGCGCCAGTCGCATCCTGTAACACCAGCAGGTTCCGATTTGTATCCACCAGGGTCACCGTCCCGGTCAGGGAAACCGGGCGACCGCGATTAAGTTCCAGGCTGGAAAGAGCGCGGAACTGAGCGACGTTGGTCAAGGCTGGCAAAGGTGGTTGTAATGCCGAACCGGACGCGCCAACCGGTGGGGGAAATTCCGCTCCGCGAAGACAAACACCGCCCCCAATCCATACGAACAGAAACAGGCGGCGCAAAATATGCATGGCTTCAACTCTAGGACTGTGCCGGGATTTCTCCAAGCAGAACTTAAAGGAACCGGCTTTTGCAGCCGGGCAAAAAGCAGCGCGATGATCCATCTCGCGCCGCGACAACATGGTAGTTTAAACAGGCATGTCATTGCTCAAGCCGGGATTAATTCTTCGCGGGAATTGCGGCAGGCGGCGCCGGCTCGATCAATGTCAACTTGACCGAATTGAGGTTGATGGCTTTCCAAGTGGTCTTGTCTTTCGCCCGGACTTTCACCACCAATTCGCCCGGTTGCAGGATTTGGAACCGGCCGATATCAATCGTTTGAAATTCATCCCAACTGCCGGTCTGTGGCGCTTGGACGTTAAAGATTTCGCCGCCCGCTTCGACAACAAAACCGGCTTCCGCATTGGGCGTGGCAACCGTGGCGCTGACGTTGAACGTGCCGGTCTTGGGCATTTGTGCTGTCCAGCACACCCACGCGTCGCCGCTATCCCAGTACCCGATGTCCGGCAATCCGCCCCGGGTTTCCAACTGGAGCAGACTGCCATGAAGTGCGGCGTTGGTGGCCGACAGGAATACATCGCCATTCGAATCAGGGCGGACCGCCGGGGCTGTCACGGCCGGTATCGCCGGCTTCAGATTGTCACCCGTAATTTTCAATGAGCAGGTCAGATCGCTGATTTTTTGCGCAGGCAATTCCACCGTCAAACCATCGGCGGTCTGCGTGAACTTCAATTTACCCTGGCAGCCAAGCAACTCGACGCGCTTGATTTTATTGACACCGGGGTTGTCCGTTTTGGCGAGCGACTGGATGACGATTTTGCCGTTGTCCGGCCAGCCCAGCGCGATGGCGTATAGCGTTTTGCCTTTTGTCGTGAAGCGAATGTCCTGGGCGCTGTAATTAAAATCTTCCTTGAACGCGCCGCCTTTTACCTGCGTCGGGCCTTCGCCAAAAATCAGCCACGGGCGCGTGCCGTAAATCGCCTCGCCATTAACCGCCGTCCAACCGGCCAGTTGGTGCAGCATGGTTTCCACTTCCGGGTCCAGCGAGCCATCCGGGCGCAGGACGACGTTGAGCAGGAGATTTCCGTTCTTGCTGACGATGTCCACCAGCATGTGAACCGTCCAGCTCAACGGCTGGTATTTCCAGTGACGGTTGTAAAACCAGTCGCCGATGGAAGTATCCGTCTGCCACGGATCGGGATTGATGCGGCCATTGACGCCGCGTTCAAAGTCCTGCACCCAGCGGCCGTCGGAAGGTTGTTTGCAATTGTAAACCGCTGTCAGTTTGCCAAAGCGGCGCTCCAGTTCGTACTGATCTTTGTGGCGGGGTGACAGGCCGTTGTAGAAAGCCATGAACTCGGCGCGATTATGCCGGATGCTGTCGTTGTATAAATCGGCAATCAGGCTCAAACCCACTTCATTTCCAAACGGCACCGGGCCATCGCTGTAGAGCAGGGCGGGGTGATAGTTGTCCACCAGCTCCTTGATTTCGTTGAACCATTGCTGTTGCCAGCGGGGGTTCTTGCTGTACCAGGAAACGTCGCCGGGTTCGGCGGGAAAATGGTAGAGGTCCCAGTTGTTTGAATTGGCCCCGTCATACGGCACACCGGCAAGCGGGCCGGTATGGTCGGATTTGTGGCTGTCCTGAAACCAGGTGAAACTCGCGCCAAGATGTTCGGAAACGCCAAAGGGCAGTCCTTGTTCCTTCGCGGCTTTCTGCCAGTCACCCACCACGTCGCGGTGAGGTCCGTAGTTTACGGCATTCCATTTATGCAGCGAAGAGTTCCACAGGAAAAAATCATCGTGGTGGACGCCCATGCTGACGAAATATCTCGCGCCGGCCTTTTTGTACAGCGCCATCAACTTTTCCGGTTCCCATTTCTCGGCTTTCCAGAGTGGAATGACGTTTTTCCACCCGTTCGTGGACGGATGACCATAGCGCTCCAGGTGGTCTTTGTAGTCGGGGGTGCCTTGCTGATACATTTTGCGCGCGTACCAGTCGCCCTCCATCGGCACGGCCTGCGGACCCCAATGCGCCCAGATGCCAAACTTCGCGTCGCGGAACCATTCGGGACACGAGTAATTGGTCAGCGATGCCATCGTGGGCTGGAACGGCCCGGGCGTCACCGGCAGTTCGGCGGCTTGAAGAAATCCGGCGCCAACGAGCCACACGAGTGGCAGGGCCAGAAACCTGTCGTAAATATTTATTTTCATAACGAGTAACTAAATCTGGCGGCGAGCCTGCCAGATTGGGACGAGACTGGCACGCCGAATTTTCAAACGACCGGAAACGCATGACGCGATTGAAAACAGGCAACAGAATGCAGAATCAGCCGGCGAATTCGGAGGATTCTCCATGCGATTCATAGCATCGTCCATTCCTGCGTCAGATTGCGATTGAAATACTGCGCGCCATTTTAGAAAGTGGACAAACACGTCCGGCCAGTTATGCAAAGTGTAACATGAAAAAAACGTCCGCCAATCAACCAATTTACAAGAACCCCGCAATATCCGCCGCCAGACGGGTTAAGGACCTGCTGTCGCACATGACACTCGAGGAAAAGGCCGCGCAAATGACGTGCGTCTGGCAGAAAAAATCCGATACCCTCGTTGACGCCGACGGAAACTTCAATCTTAAGAAAGCCAAAGCTGCCTTCAAAAAAGGCCACGGGCTGGGCCAGGTTGGCCGGCCCAGCGATGCAGGCAAGGGCAAGAATGCGCGCGAAATGGCCGGGCTGACCAATGCCATCCAGAAATTTTTCATCGAAAACAGCCGGCTCGGCATTCCGGTGATGTTTCATGAGGAATGCCTGCACGGCCATGCGGCAATCGGAAGCACCAGCTTTCCCCTGCCGATCGGCTTGGGTGCGACGTTTAATCCCGGACTCGTCGAATCGCTCTATGCCATGACCGCCGAAGAGGCGCGCGTCCGCGGCACGCACCAGGCGCTCACGCCGGTCGTGGACGTGGCGCGTGATCCGCGCTGGGGCCGCGTTGAGGAAACTTTTGGTGAAGACCCGTTTTTGGTGGCGCAACTGGGCATGGCATCGGTGCGCGGATTTCAGGGCGATGCGTCGTTCAAGGATAAAAAGCGCGTCATCGCTACGCTCAAACATTTCGCCGCGCACGGCCAGCCGGAATCCGGCCAGAATTGCGCCCCGGCCAATGTGTCCCTGCGCCTGCTGCGCGAAACGTTTTTGCAGCCGTTCAAGGACGCGATTCAAAAGGCCAATGCCATCAGCGTGATGGCGTCCTACAACGAAATTGACGGCGTGCCATCACACGCCAGCGAATGGCTGCTGCGCGACGTGCTGCGCAAGGAATGGGGGTTCAAAGGTTTTGTGGTTTCGGATTATTACGCGATTTGGGAGCTGGGGTATCGTCCCGACACACACGGGCACTTTGTCGCCAAAGACAAGAAGGAATCCTGCGCACTGGCCGTGCGCGCCGGCGTGAACATTGAATTTCCTGAACCGGATTGTTATTTGCACCTGGTCGAACTGGTCCGCAAGGGAGTGCTGAAGGAATCCCAGCTCGACGAACTGGTGGCGCCGATGCTGTATTGGAAGTTCAAAATGGGCTTGTTCGATGATCCCTATGTGAATCCCGACGAAGCTGAACGGATTGTCGGCAGCGAAAAAAACCGCAAGCTGGCATTGCAGGCGGCGAGAGAGACCATCACGCTCCTCAAAAACACAGACAATCTGGTGCCGCTCAATCCTGGCAAAATCAAATCCATCGCGGTCATCGGGCCGAATGCGGATCGCGAACTGCTCGGCGGTTACAGCGGGCGCCCGAAATTTTACACCTCGCTGCTGGAAGGCATCCGTTCAAAGGCGGGCGACAGGATGCGGGTGACTTACTGCGAGGGTTGCAAGATCACTGTGGGCGGTTCGTGGAACCAAGATATGGTGACGCCCAGCCATCCCGAGGACGACCGCAGGCAGATTCAGGAAGCTGTCAAGGTGGCCCGGCGGGCGGAGGTGATCGTTCTGGCCATCGGCGGCAATGAGCAGACGACGCGCGAAGCATGGACGCTTCAACATATGGGCGACCGGACCAGTCTGGACCTGGTCGGACGGCAGCAGGAACTGGTTACGGCCATGCTTTCGACCGGCAAACCGGTGATTGTGTTTCTTTTCAACGGCAGCCCGCTGTCCATCCAATATCTGAGCGGAAATGTGCCGGTCATTTTTGAATGCTGGTATCTTGGCCAGGAATGCGGCCACGCGGTGGCGGACGTGCTGTTCGGCGATTTCAATCCCGGCGGCAAACTGCCCATATCCATCCCGCGCTCGGCGGGCCATCTGCCCGCGTTTTACAATTACAAGCCGTCGGCGCGGCGCGGTTATCTTTTCGACGACGTTTCACCGCTTTATCCGTTCGGTTTTGGCCTGAGTTACACGACCTTTGCGTTCAAAACCCCCCGGCTGGCGAAGAAAAAAATCCGCCGCGATGAATCCACCCGGGTTTTGGTTGACGTGACTAATACCGGCAAACGCGCCGGCGCCGAGGTGGTGCAAATGTACGTTCGCGATTGCGTCAGCTCGGTGACCCGTCCGGTCAAGGAATTGAAGGGCTTTCAAAAGGTCTCCTTGCGGCCCGGCGAGACCCGGATCGTGTCACTCGACCTCACGCCGGAGTCGCTCGCGTTTTACGATGTCCACATGAAATACGTTGTGGAACCGGGCGAATTTGAAATCATGGTCGGCGGTTCTTCGCGCGACACCGATTTGAAAAAGGTGATCTTGACCGTGGAATAAATTTTAATCAACGACGTCTTCTCATGTCCGAACAAAACCAAAAACTCTCTTTCATCGAAAAGGTGGGATACAGCGGCGGCGACGCCGCCGCGAACTTCGTCTTTATGACGATGGTCTGCTTTCAGTCCGCGTTCTACACCGACGTATTCGGCATCAAGGCCAGCACTGCGGGGACCATCATTCTGGTGGCGCGGTTATGGGATGCGTTCTTTGATCCGATCATGGGTGTCCTAGCCGACCGCACCCAGACGCGGTGGGGCAGATTTCGTCCGTGGGTGCTTTGGACGTCAATTCCTTGGGCTGTGATCATGGTGCTGGCCTACACGACGCCAAATTTCGCGGAGCCAGCCAAGATTGCTTACGCGTTCGTGACCAATATCCTGCTCATGACGCTCTACTCGGCCAACAACATGCCCTACTCGGCACTGGGTGGGGTCATGACCGGCGACGTCATTGAGCGCGCAAAACTCAATTCATACCGCTTCATCTCGGTCAACATCGCGCAGTTCCTGGTTGTCGGCTTGACGCTGCCGCTGGTGTTCAAATTTGCCGGCCCCGAGCACAACCGGCAGCATGGCTGGCAAATGACAATGAGCGTCTGGGCCGCCCTGTGCCTCATCTTGTTCATGATCACGTTCATCGTTTCCAAGGAGCGCATTCATCCCAAGCCCGAACAGAAAACCCCGCCGAAACAAGACTTTGCCGATCTTTTCAAGAACAATCCGTGGAAGGTCATGTGGTGCATGACCCTCATTCATTTCAGCATCCTGGCGCTCATGGGCAGCGCCCAATACAATTATTATCACTATTACGCGGACAAGGCCGCATTTTTTGACTGGCTGCAAAAGCTCCACCTGACAGCGCCAGCGTTGGCGCCGGATGCGCCTGCGCCCGGAGGCCTGCTCGAATGGCTGGGTTACATCGTGCATGGTGACCGGGCGAACCTCGCCAGTTCCAACGTGTCCGACGTTGGCTACAGCATGATGCAAATGATCGGTAAGGTCGTGACGATCGCCGTCATTATCGGATCACCCTTCCTGTCCAGACTTTTTGGCAAGAAAGCCGTGTCGGTCGGCGGCTTTGCGCTCTCTGCACTCGGTTACTCGGCGTTCTATGTGCTCAAGCCGACGGACATCACCGGCATGGCCATTATGACCGTGCTTACGTCTTTCCTTTACGCGCCGACGATCCCCTTGCTCTGGGCGATGTTTGCCGACGTGGCGGATTATTCGGAATGGAAGAACGGCCGCCGCGCTACGGGGATCATTTTTGCCACGATCGGCTTCGCGTTGAAAGCGGGACTGAGTCTCGGCTCGTCCGCGTTCCTTTGGTTGATGGCAATGTACGACTACAGCCCCAACGCGCCGCAGACCGCCACCACGCTGCAAGGCATCCGCATGTGTTCCAGTGTTTACCTCGGTGTCCTTTTCGCCGTATGCACCGTCTTGTTGACGATCTACCCCATCAACAAACGCCTGACAATCCAGATCGCCGATGAACTCGCCGAGCGCCGTAAAAAAATTGCTTCGGCTTGAAACTGCATATGAAAATCATGGCCTCAGTTGGAATAATGGGAATTTTTCTGGCCACCAGTTGTTTCGCTCAGACCGCATTAAAAAATGCTTTTAAAAACGACTTTCTCATCGGCGCGGCGCTGAACGAGGCGGAGTTCACCGGTCGGAACACCAACGCCGTTGCCATCGTCAAAGCCCAGTTCGACAGCATCAGCCCGGAAAACGCCTTGAAATGGGAATCCATTCATCCCCGGCCGGATCAGTATGATTTTTTCGCAGGGGACCGTTATGTGGAATTCGGTCAAAAAAATAAAATGTTCATCGTCGGGCACACGCTGGTCTGGCACAACCAGACGCCGAAATGGGTTTTCCAGGATGAAAAGGGAAATCCGCTTGCCCACAACACGTTGTTGCAGCGGATGAGCAATCACATTTTCACCGTGGTCGGCCGATACAAGGGAAAAATCGGCGGCTGGGATGTGGTGAACGAAGCCGTTGACGACGACGGTGCCTTGCGCAAGTCGGAATGGGAAAAAATCATCGGCCCGGATTACATCATCAAAGCCTATCAATTCGCGCATGAGGCTGATCCACAGGCTGAATTGTATTACAATGATTTTTCCCTAGAGAACGAGGCGAAACGAAATGGCGCGATTGCCCTGATCAAGAAACTTCAGGCCGCCGGCATTCCCATTGCCGGGGTCGGTTTGCAGGGGCATTACAAAATGGACTGGCCGACCGCCAAGCAAGTGGATGAAACCATCAACGCCTTCTCCAAGCTCGGCGTGAAGGTGATGATCACCGAACTGGACCTGGACCTGCTGCCGCCCGCCACCAGTTCCCAAGCCGCGGAAGTCTCGATGAATTTTGCCTTGCGGGCCGAATTGAATCCTTACACCAACGGCCTGCCCGCCGCCGTGCAGCAGCAACTCACGCAACGATATGCCGATTTGTTCGCGGTGTTCGTCAAACACCGCGACGTGGTCAGCCGCGTGACATTTTGGGGCGTGACCGACGGCGATTCCTGGCTGAACTACTGGCCGGTCAAGGGTCGCACGGCGTATCCACTTCTATTCGACCGCGATGGCCGGCCCAAACCGGCCTTTGGCGCCATTCTCAAACTGGCCCCATAAACTCATCGGTGCGACTGGGCCAGGCTTCCCGACATTAAAATGTCAATTTTACTATTGACATTTATTGTTATATGGTTAACAATATAAGTCTAGTGGTTTTTAAGGAAGTTGAGCCTTATGAACAACAAGAAGTTGTTTGCCGTTTCGAGCGTGTGGTGCTTGCGTAACTTTTTGTACCTTTTTACCGTGGCTGTGGTGGCGACCGCCCTCCCAGCCTCCGCTCAGATCAGCATCGGACCAAACCTGACACCGGACCCGATTACGTTCTCATACGATTTCTCGCAAAACCCGTACGTCGCTGGTCAACCGGCGTGGCTCCTGGGAAGTTCATGCGCCCCCATCTCCATCACCTACAATTCACTGGCAGACGTATTGCTGGGGCAGCTATCCGGCGGCGGCTCGCTCCATCAATTTCAGGAAGTGCCGCTGGTTGACTATATCAAAGCCGGCGACAATTCGCAGTGGGCCGATTGGCACGAAACGATTACCACGCCGAATTTCGTCTGGAGCACCGACCCAAGCATTACGTTCTATACCATCAACGGCGGAGAACCGCAGTACACAGGCATCAGTTTTAGTCCGGACAGGACCAGCTTGAACATTGCTTTCCCAACGGAGCTGCCCACGGGCGCCAGTATCCTCCTGTTCCAGGTTGTGGAATACACGGGTGCCGTCAGCTTTGACAATAACACCACCCCGATAGCGCTGGATCAAATTGTCACCGTTCCTGAGCCTTCCAGCCTGGCTTTGCTCGGTCTCGCAGGGGTGTTGGTCTTGATTTCCCGCCGGCGCAAGTAAAAAACTTCCGTCTGGGTGTGGGCTGTCGGTCCATTGCTCGCATTGCATCATGCTTCGCCGGTTGGCAAGGAATAAGCTGTAATCAGATTCCATGGACGACATCATGATGTGGAAGATATTTATCGGAGTCCTGACCTTTGCGGCCGGCAACGTGCTTTACTTCGAAATCCGAAGGATGATTCAGTTTTTACGAATCTATTTCAAAGAATCGGGATCATTGCAAGACCATGGGCATTCCACCATTTTTCAGGACAGCCGCAGCCCGTGTCCCAAAACTAGGTAGCGGGTCGGATTTTTTGAAAGAACCGCCCTGCGTCTCCGTATTAGCGGCAATCATGCTTGTTTGTCCCAAACTTCGTGCTAACGGTATTATTTTTCCCATGGAAACTTGGGCTTTGAAAGGGGACGGCATTCGCATACAATCGTTTTGTCGCTGGTATAGGAAAAGCGCAGCAGACACGCCTGGACGATGGGTGGCCAGCGATCCCCAAATACCCGTCGTCCCCTTCTGAGCGCCGCGGTGGCCGGCGTTTTGTCTGTCGCCACCCTCCCCAAAACATTCCCGGCGTGCCAGCCGCCCGGCGCTGTCGTTTTGGGATTGCTTCCCCAAGCCATAAGCTATTAATAGAAACCCATGGAACCGATCCATCATTTCAATCTTACGGTGCCCGCGGAGGCGATGGATGAAAACCGCCATGCGAACAACGTCACTTATGTTCAATGGATGCAGGAGGCGGCCACCCAGCACGCTGCGATCTGTGGCGCCACCCGGCTGGCCCAGAGCCTGGGCGCAACCTGGGTCATCCGGACACACCAGATTGAATATCTTAGTCCGGCGTTTGCCGGCGATGCCATCATCGTGGAAACCTGGGTGGCCAACTTCCGCAAGGTGCGGTCCCTGCGCCGGTACAAATTCATTCGTGCCGCCGATCAAACCATCTTGGCCGAGGCGGAGACCGACTGGGTGTTTGTGGATGCCGCCACCGGGCGTCCGCGCGCCATTCCCGATGAAATCCAGGAGGCTTTTGGCGTCGCCGCCCGAGCCGCCGCGGAAACCCGCGAATGACAAGGCTGATTGAACCCCGATGATTGGTTGCAAATCCCTGATTCAAGGCAAAATATAAATTCGCCAACGATGTAACCAAACGGTTACTTGTTCGTCTAAGCTTGTGTAAGGCAACAACGCCATGAATAAAACCATGAAAACCAAAATGTTTCTCCTGGCCGCGCTGGTCGGCGCGGCCGCAATGTCGGCCAACGCCGGAGTCCGCTTCGGCTTCTCCATCGGGCTGCCGCTCCCGGTAGTCGTTTCGACACCGGTGGTTTGCGCAACGCCAGTCACGCCCATGCCGGTGACAGTGGACCAAACCATTCAGCCCTGTCCAAGCGTGGATTATGTTTGGGCGCCGGGTTATTGGTCGTATTGCGCGAACGGCCGTGTTTGGGTGCCCGGTGCATGGTGTCATCGTCCGGCTCATATCGGGTATGGCCAACACCACGCCGATCGCCGCTGGTAAGTTGTCAGTCATTCCAAAGGCTGCCGTCGCTGGCGGCAGCCGTTTTGCCAGTCTGAACCCCGAACCTTCCCTGAGCCTCGGTGCGTTTGCATAATGAGCCGCTTTGGCTAGACTGGGGCGATGACGCCGCATAATCAGCCCCTGGGTGGGATTGTTCTAAAAGTGTTGAAATTCATTTTGGCGGTTTCGCTGGCAGCACCGGCGGTGTCCGTGGCGCAGAACAATTTGACGATCTATGCTGATTCGCTGGCCAATGGCTGGCAGGACTCGAGTTATAATACCTTGCGGAATTTCGCCAATACTTCACCAGTCCATTCCGGCAGCCATTCCATCAGCGCGACCGTGACCAGCGCTTGGGGCGGCGTTCAGTTGTATCACGCGGGCATGACGAACACCGCCTACGCCAGCATCAGTTTCTGGCTCAACGGCGGTGACGATGGCGGGCAACTGCTCCAAATGTATGGCAGTCTGGACGTGCATGGTGCAAACACGATGCAGAGCGCCCGTTTTCGTTTGAACACGCCCCCGGCCAACACCTGGCAGCACTACATCGTTCCCTTGTCGGCACTCGGAGTTGCGAACGCAAAGAATTTCACCGGCTTCGCCATCCAGGACTCCGCCGGTTCGGATGAACCCACGTTTTATCTGGATGACATCCAATTGATCAGTGCCGTGGCGCCCGCCGTGACGCATCTGACGGTGGACGCCAGCCAGCCCATCCGCACGGCGGACGCACGCTGGTTCGGCATGAATGTGGGCGTTTGGGACAACGCGCTCGACACGCCGCAGACGCTGGCGGTGCTGACCAACATGGGCGTGCGCTCGTTGTGTTTTCCGGGCGGCTCTGTTTCCGACGGTTACCACTGGGTTTTCAACCGGCAGGACAACGACCGCAGGCCGTGGGCAACGAGTCTGGCCAGTTTCATTCACGTGATCACCAACCTGAACGGGCAGGCAATGATCACGGTAAACTATGGCACGGGCTTCGCGAATGAAGCGGCGGCATGGGTGGCGTATGTCAATGCCTCGCCGACAAACACGCAGCCTTTGGGCGTGGATGGCGCGGGCGTCAATTGGCACACGGCCGGATATTGGGCCTCCTTGCGCGCGTCCGCTCCGCTGGGAACGGATGACGGCAAAAACTTCCTCCGCATTTCGCGGCCGGCGCCGCTGGGATTCAAGTATTGGGAGATCGGTAACGAGATTTTTGGTTCCTGGGAAACCGACAGCCATTTTCCGCCCCATGATCCTTACACCTATGCGCTGCGCGCCAGGGATTATATCTCGTTGATGAAAGCGGTGGATCCGACGATCAGAATCGGGGTGGTGGCTGCGCCCGGCGAGAACAGATATGTCAACAACACCAGACATCCCGTGGTCAACCCGCGCACGGGAAAGGCGCATTACGGCTGGACGCCGGTTTTGCTGGCGACTCTAAAAAACCTGGGGGTCACACCGGACTTTGTCATCCACCACCGTTATCCGCAGGATCCGGGCGGCGAGAACGACGCGGGGTTGCTTCAATTCTCGACGGGATGGGCCTCCAACGCCGCGAACCTGCGGCAGATGATCAGCGACTATGTTGGGTCCGATGGGACCAACATTGAACTGGTTTGCGCCGAAAACAATTCGGTTTCCTACAATCCCGGCAAACAATCCACGAGCCTCGTCAACGGCCTTTATCTGGCGGAGAGCCTGGGCCAGCTCATGCAGACGGAATTAAACGGTTTTTTCTGGTGGAATTTGCGCAACGGCTGGACCGACAGAACTCGCAACAACAGCTCCTCGCTTTATGGCTGGCGTCAGTATGGCGATTACGGAGTCACGGAAGGCACGGATCTATTTCCAACTTATTACACAGCCAGGCTCATGCAGCAATTCGTGCAGCCGGGTGATACTGTGATTGCCGCTGCCAGTGACTATTCAATGCTCTCGGTTTATGCGGTCCGGCGGCTGGATGGCAGCTTGACGATTCTGGTCATCAATAAAAGCCCCGGCGACACCCTCACCGGACAGGTGGCAGTGGCTGGCTTTACTCCGGCTTCGGGCGGAGCGGTCTATTCCTATGGGATTCCGCAGGACAATGCCGCGAAAACCGGCGTTGGCTCGCGCGACATAGCGCAAACAAATATTTCCGTTGCCGGAACCAACTTCAGCTACGCTTTCCCGCCTTACTCGGCCACCGTGCTGGCATTGTCACCGGCGCAGGCAAAGTAATTCCGATTCCGCAGACGCCCGGCGGCTGCTCACTTTGCTTTCCGGATTCCCGCCGGTCAACCTTGGCTGAAGACTTGCCGGTCATTTGCCGGCTTGCCATTCATCCGGACACAAACGAAAATGACGGCGTTCGTTTGTGCCAAGGATGAGTGCCGATTCCACAACCAAGAGCTTTCGCCGCCGCGAGATGCCGTTCACCGAAGCGGACGCATGGCGCGATGTCGGCGGCGGCTGGCAGCCGTTGTCCGGCAGTGTTCGCGGCGCGGGATACAGCATTGAGTGGCACGACTTTTTTGCGCGGCGCGAATTTGATTGGGCGGCCAGCTTTCATCCGGACTGCGTGGAGTTATGTTTGAATCTGGACGGGCACGGCTTTGTGGAAGGGCAGGGGACGCGCGCGGAGTTCGCGCCGAACACGGCGGGCTTCTATCATCACAAGCATGAGCCGCTCGCGGCGAAGCGCGAGGCGGGCGAGCAGCATCAGTTTCTCACGGTGGAATTCTCGTGTCCGTTTCTGGCGAGGCATTTCGCCGGCATGGAGGCGGCGGCGCATCCCATCGTCTGCGCCGCCATCGGAAATTGTCCGTGCAAACAGGTTACCGGCGCCACGGTGCGGCTTTCCGCCGGCCAGCAACAGCTTGTCGCCATGCTGCGGCAGCCGCCGGTGTCGCCAGCGGCGCAGCCGCTCTGGTATCAGTGCAAGGCGCTGGAACTGGCCGTGACATTTTTGCTCCAGCCGCCGCCGGAACGGGAAATGTTCTGCACCCGCCAGCAGCGGCTCGCACGGGAGCGCGTGGAACAGGCCGCTTTTTTGCTGAAACAAAACCTCGCCGAACCGCCGTCGCTGGAAGAGCTGGGCCGGAAAATCGGCTGCAGCCATTTTTATTTGAGCCGCATCTTTTCCGCGCAGACCGGCCGGACCATCCCGCAATACCTGCGGCAGCTTCGCCTGGAGCAGGCGGCGGAGTTGCTGCGTTCCGGCGAATACAACGTGACCGAAGCCGCGCTGGAGGTGGGTTACAACAGCCTGAGCCATTTCAGCGCGGCGTTTCACGAAACCTTCGGCTGTTGTCCGGGCTTGTACCCGCTCAAGACACCGGCGCAGAAATAATCTTTTGCCGGGGATGTCTGCCGCAAACTAAGAAGTCGAGCTTGCGCTGAATTGCGGATTGTTGCTGCCGGTTTGCGTCGCGTGGGAAATGTTCACGCCGCCGGAATTTTCACCAGCAGGTTGCCGTTTTCGTCCGTGGACAGTTCAAGCACCGGCAAATTGCGCCGCGCCGGGCCTTTGGTGACTTTGCCGTCCGGATTGAACGTCGAGCCGTGACAGGGGCAGTGGAAAGTTTCGCCCAACCCGGCGTCCAGCTTGCATTTTTTATGCGTGCAAACAGCCGAAAGTGCGAAGAGATTCGCCCCGCGCCGCACGACGAAAAATCCCAGGTCGCGGAAGCGCGTATAAACGCCATCCGCCAGGTATTGTCCCGCCGGCCCGGCATTCACAAGCAGGTCTTTGTTACCGGAAGTAAAGTTTGCGCCGCCGGGCACGGTGGCACATCCGGCGGCAAACGTCGTGCTCAAAAATAGAAAAGTGCGGCGGTTCACATGCATTTCAAAATTCAAAAACCAGGCTGGCCATTATTCCCCAATGTGCGTCCCGGCGCGCGTTGTTGTCCATCGGGAACACGAACACAGCACCCGGACGCGGCTGGATGCGTCCAATGGTTTTGAGGTTCACGCGCAGACCGGCGTCGCCGGTGAGGCTGCTTTGCCCGGCGCTGGCCTTGTTCAACTGCGTTTCACCGGACAATTCAAAGACCGGAATCAATTTGTCCACGCCCGGCAGCGGTAATGTTTGGCGCGGAATCGTGTAGCCGAAGGTAAAGCCGTATTCAAACGTGTGGACGCCGCCATCGTCGCCAGGGCCGAACAGCATCGAGTAGCCGGCGATGGATTGCACAGTGAGGTCGCCGATCTTGAGATCGTTGAAAAGTTTCGGGACGAGTTCGGTGTTGTGGCTCACAACCGAAGTGGTGGGAATGCCAATTTCCACCGCTGCGCCGAATGTCGTGTCCACCGAACCCTCGCGCGAAACAAATTGATAAAGCGGATACCGCGCGCCCACGTCAATGTTGTCGAAGCCTTTCGTGACCGCGCCATCTTCCTCGTCGCGTTCGTAAGGCACTTCCAGCTCCAAGGTCAGCAGGCCGATGCCATACTCGATTTCCGCAGTGACGTTGTCACTGTGGCCGCCGCCGTTGGCTGTGTGCAGCCAGTCGAACCGCAATTCGCCCGTTTCCAAATCAGAGTCATCCACCAAAAACGGTTCGGGAAAAACTCCCTGGCCATAACTGCTGCGATGGTCGAGGCTGTTGAACCAACCGTAGCGTGTATCCGGCGCGGTTTGGACGTCCGCCATGAGTTTGCCACCCCCCAGCGTGGCCAATGAGCCGCACATCATCATATTGAACCAGGTGTTTTTCATGGTGGCGACAATGCCTGTTCCCAAGAATTTACGCTGTCGGCCGTTTGCGATTGTTTTGCGGTGCGTTGCGCAAAACTTTTGACTGCCTTTCCGCATCTCAACCGTCCATGACCACGAAAGCGGGCAGGAAAGGCGAACCTCGCCCGGCGCACACGGAATGACGCGCCCCACCTGCGTTTCGTCCACGGCTGCGAATTGCTGCGTGTGTGCTGAATTCACTTTACTCGCCGCGTTTCTGCGGTATCCTGCCGCTTCTGAATTTTTCGCAATCAGCACAAATTTATGGCAAAACTTACGGTTCGTGATTTGGATGTCCGCGGCAAACGCGTTTTCCTGCGCGTGGATTACAACGTGCCGCTGGAAGAAAAGGACGGCCAGATGGTCATAACCGATGCCACGCGCATCGTGGAAACGCTGCCGACGCTGAAGCTGCTCATCGAACGCGGCGGCAAATTGATTTTGACCGCGCACCTTGGCCGCCCCAAGGGCAAACGCGAGGCAACCATGTCGCTGAAGCCGGTCGCGGGGAAATTGTCCGAGCTGCTCGGCAAACGCGTCGGGTTTGTGGACGATTGCATCGGCGAAAAAGTCGAGACCGCCGTGGCCGGCATGAAGGACGGCGACGTGTTGCTGCTCGAAAACGTCCGGTATTACAACGAGGAGGAGAAAAACGACCCGGCGTTCGCCGAAAAACTGGCGAAAGTGGCCGACGTTTATGTGAATGACGCCTTTGGCGCGGCCCATCGAGCGCATGCCTCGACCGAGGGCGTGGCCCGCGTGGTCGCCAAACGCGGCGGCAAGTGCGCCGCCGGTCTGTTAATGGAGCGGGAATTGAAATTTCTCGGCGATGAACTGGAGAATCCGGCGCGTCCGTTCGTGGTCATTCTTGGTGGCGCAAAGGTTTCGGACAAAATCAAGGTTATTGACCGGCTGCTCGACAAGGCGGACACGATTTTGATCGGCGGCGCGATGGCTTACACCTTCCGGCTGGCGCAAGGTTACAAGACCGGCAAATCGCTGGTGGAACCGGATGCGATTGACACCGCCAAGTCCGCGCTGGCCAAAGCCAAGGCGAAGAACGTAAAGTTTCTCCTGCCCTGTGACGACATCATTGCCACGCCGGTCAAGACCGACAAGCTCGACAAAAAAGGCAAGCTGGTCATTGAATTCCAAAATCCGACGACCAATGGCGACATGAACTGTCCGGACAACGCGGCGGGACTCGACATCGGCCCCGCCACCGTGATGGCGTATGCAGCCGAGCTGCTCACCGCAAAAACGATTTTGTGGAACGGCCCGATGGGACTGTTCGAGAACAAACAGTTTGCCGCCGGCACCAATGCCATCGCCCAGGCCGTTGCCGACGCCACGCAGAAGCGCGGCGCGAAGAGCATCATTGGTGGCGGCGACAGCGTGAAAGCGTTGAACAAGGCCAAGCTTGGCGACAAGGTGACGTTCATGAGCACCGGCGGCGGCGCGAGTCTGGAATTTTTGGAAGGCGCGGTCCTGCCCGGCGTTGCGGCGTTGAGCGACCAGGGCAGTTGCTGTTGCTGTTCACACTGAACGGGTGTTCGAGAACGAGAACAAGGACAATTTTTAAGACATGAACAAAGAACGCAAATTGATTATTGCCGGCAACTGGAAGATGAACAAGACGGTTGCCGAGGCGCTGACATTGGTCGGCAATCTCAAACTGGAACTGGCCAACATTCGGGAGGTGGACATCGTCGTCTGCCCGCCCTTCACGGCGCTGGAATCCGTGTCCAAGGCCGTCCTCGATTCGAACCTCCGGCTGGGCGCGCAAAACATGAGCGAGCAGAATTTCGGCGCGTTCACCGGCGAGGTTTGCGCGGGAATGCTCAAGGAATTTTCCGTGCGCTACGTCATTCTCGGCCATTCCGAGCGGCGCCAGTATCAAAAGGAATCCAACGCGCTGATTTCCAAGAAAGCGGCGGCGGTTCATGCGGCGTCGCTCAAGCCCATCGTCTGCGTTGGCGAAACGCTCGAAGAGCGCGAGGGGGGCCAGATGGAAAAAGTTTTGGAGACCCAGGTGCGCGGCAGCCTGGCCGGTTTGACGAAAGAGCAGATGGTTGAAACCATCATCGCCTATGAACCGGTCTGGGCCATTGGCACGGGCAAGACGGCGACCACGCAGCAGGCGCAGGACGCCCACGCGTTCATCCGTTCGCTGTTGATGAAGATTTTTGACGATGCCGTCGCCAAAAAAGTCCGCATTCAATACGGCGGCAGCGTGAAGCCGGCGAACGCAAAAGAGTTGATGAGCCAGCCGGACGTGGACGGTGCGCTGGTGGGCGGCGCGGCGCTGGAAGCGCGGAGTTTTGCTGACATTATTAAAAATTCGATATAGAAATTCATTATGAGTTTTATCGTTGGAATATTGACGGTTTTTCTGGTGCTCAACTGTGCGCTGTTGATTCTGCTGATTTTGATTCAACTGCCCAAAAAGGACGCCGGCGCGGGCATGGCCTTTGGCGGAGCGGCGGCGGACGCGCTGTTCGGCGCGGGTTCGGGCAATATGCTGACCAAAGTCACAAAATACGCGGCCGTCATTTTCTTTGTGCTGGCCGTGTTCCTCGGCTATTTGCAGGACAAGGTGTATAGCAAAAGCAGCAGCGCCCAGGAATTTGAAAAGCAGGTGCAGGAAAAACAAATGCAAACGCCTCCGGTTGCCACGCCCCAGCCAGTGACGTCGCCTGCTTCCCATGCGGCTGCGCCTCCCGCTTCCCAGCCGGCGGTTGCGCCGGTGAGCAATTTGCTGACGGTGCCCCTGTCCGCGCCAACCAATCTCCCGGAGGCGCCGGCGCAATCGAAATAACACAATGGCCATTTCCCAACGCGCCCGGCGGATTTTTTCGCGGGCGCGTTTTTGTTTTTGGCCGGGCGGTGTTTTTTTGCTTTGCAGCCTCATTTTGCTTTCCGGCTGCGTTCGCCACGAGGCGCCAGCCGACCTCACCATCATCAACGGCGGCGAACCCGAATCGCTGGATCCGGCCATCGTTACCGGCCAGGTCGAAATCCGCGCTGTCCGGGGTTTGTTTGAGGGATTGACGCGGCTGGACCCCAAAACCGCCCGGCCCATCGCCGGGCTGGCGGAGAGCTGGGAAACATCACCCGACGGTCGCATTTACACATTCCATCTGCGCACCAATCTGACCTGGTCCACCGGCGAACCGATCACCGCCGGGGACGTGGTTTATTCGTGGATTCGCGCCCTGAATCCGGCGACTGCGTCCGGTTACGCGGGACAATTGTTCTATTTGAAGAACGCGAAGGATTTCAACGCGGGCAAAATCAAAGACGCCTCACTCGTGGGCATTCATGCGTTGGATAAATTCACCGTGCGGGTTGATTTGGATAATCCCACGGCTTTTTTTCCCGATGTCTGCGCCCTGCCGGTGGCCAGCGTGGTGCCGCGGCAGACGATTGAAAAATACGGTGACCGCTGGCTGATGGCAAAGCCGCTGCCGGTCAGTGGACCGTATGAACTGGTCTATTGGCGATTGAACGACAAGATCCGGCTGCAAAAAAATCCGCGTTATTGGGATGCTGCGAATACCCAGTCGGAAATCATTGACCTGCTGCCGGTCGGTTCGCCCAATCCGGCGCTGAATCTTTATGAATGCGGCCAGGTGGACATTGTCTGGGACAATCAAGATGTGCCCGGACAATTGCTGGACGTGCTCCTCCGGCGTCCGGATTTTCACACCTTCAGTTACCTGGGCGACTATTTCATCCGGTTCAACGTGACCCGGAAACCTTTCGATGACCCGCGCGTTCGCCAGGCGCTCGCGCTGGCGATTGACAAGGAACGCATCGTCAAAAAAATCACCCGGGCGGGAGAACAACCCGCATCGCATATTGTGCCGGATGGCACTGCTCATTACACTTCACCCGAAGGACTGGGATATGACCCGGCGCGGGCGCGGAAATTACTGGCGGACGCCGGTTATTCCGGAGGCATGGGATTCCCGCGGATTGAATATGTGTTCAGCGCCTCGGCCAGCGGGGGAGACAAGCTCCATGAAAATGTCGCCATTGAACTGCAGCAAATGTGGCGTGACGAACTCGGCATCCAAATGGATTTGCGCCAACTGGAGGCGAAAATCTTTTATACCGCGCAAGCCCATTTGGACTTTGACCTCTCGCGTTCCAGTTGGACCGGCGATTATGATGACGCGAACACGTTTTTGGGCCTGTTCACCAGCGACGATGGCAACAACCGCACCGGCTGGAAAAATCCGCAATACGACGAACTGATCCGGCAGGCGAACCAGGAGCCGGACTTGAAGACGCGTGAAAAGTATTTCCAGCAGGCGGAAACCATCCTCGTGCGCGACGAACTGCCCATTGTGCCGATTTACTTTTACGTCGGCATCAATTATTACGATACCAACAAGATTCAGGGAATATATCCGAACGTGCTGGACAATCATCCGTTGCAGTCCATCCGCAAGGTGAAGTCGAAATAAACCCGTAGGCAATCAAAAAGCGCGGAGAATGGTGAAGAAACCAGTAAATGCTGTGGGTAGCACCCGCCTCTGGCGGGTTCAATTCGGCGTCCCGCCGAATTGCATTGGCGCGCGAACGGCTTTTGGGAGATGGATGGACAACGGTGACGCGCGCTGGCAACAGGTTTCGGGCGCGACGCCCGAAACGACCCGCGAGACGCGGGTGCCACCTTATTTTTCTCCGCATTTCTATACTTCTGCGATTAAATAGAACCACCATGTATTTTCTCAAGCGCATCCTCTTCGCCGTTCCGCTGCTGCTGGTCATCAGCGCGCTGGCGTTTGCCTTGGTGCATCTCGCTCCCGGCGGGCCGTTCGACAGCGAACGCGCGCCGGCGTCGCCGGAAATCGAGCGCGCCCTGAAAGCAAAATATCATCTCGATGAGCCGGTCTGGAAACAGTACCTCCGCTACCTGGGCGATCTGGCGCATGGCGATTTTGGGGTATCGCTCAAGTACCGCAACCATACGGTCAACGACATCATCGCGCAGGGATTGCCGGTCTCGATGCTGCTCGGCGCGCTGGCGTTTGGTTTTGCGATGGGCGTCGGACTGCCGGTCGGTTTTTTCACCGCCGCCCGGCGCGGGCGGTGGCCGGATTATGCCGGCAGTTTTCTGGCCACGCTGGCCGTGTGCGTGCCCGGCTTTGTCGTCGCGCCGCTGTTGATCCTGTTTTTTTCCATCAAATGGAAACTGCTGCCCGTCGGTCTGTGGGAAACACCGTGGCACATGATTTTGCCGCCGGTCGCCCTCGGCCTGTTCTTCGCCGGCAAAGTCGCGCGCCTTTTCCGCGAAGGGATGTTGAGCGCCATGCAATCCGAGTTTGTCACTGCGGCCCGCGCCAAGGGACTGGGCGAAAACCGGCTGCTGCTTCGGCACGCCTTCCGCATCGCCGTGCTGCCGGTGGTTTCCTATTCCGGCCCGATGCTCGCCGACCTGCTGACCGGTTCGTTTGTCATCGAGAACATTTTTCAGATTCCCGGCATAGGCGTCTTTCTCGTCAACAGTTCGCTCAACCGCGATTACACCGTCGTCGTCGGCCTTTCGCTGCTCTACGCCATGCTGCTCATCGGACTGAATCTGGTGGCGGATTTCACCTACACCCTCCTCGACCCGCGCGTGAAATATGAATAATCGTGACGAGAGACGAGAGACGAGAGACGAGGGCAGACAAACGTCCGAACTCCCAACTCCGCAATCTGCAATCCGCAATCCGCAATCCGGTGGTCCCGGCTGGCGCGCTTGGCAGCGCTTCCGGCGGAATCGCGCCGCCATCTTCAGCGCGTGGTATCTGGTTTTGCTTCTGCTCGCCATCATCCTGTGGCCGATAATCCTCAAAATATCCGGCGGGAGCTTTGCTCACGTTCACAATCCCAACCAGCTTTCCGATGCGCCTTTTTCGCCGCCGGGCGCGCAATACTGGTTCGGCACGGACGTTCATGGGCGCGACGTATTTTCCAGGATTTTGTACGGCGCTCAAATTTCGCTGCTCGTCGGCATCGTCGGGGCAGGGGTGAGCCTCGTCATCGGCGTGTTGTGGGGCGCCATCGCCGGTTACGTGGGCGGGCGCGTGGACAGCGCGTTGATGCGCATCGTGGACATTCTTTATTCGCTGCCCACGATCATTTTTGTAATCGTGCTCATCACCACGCTCGGTGAAATGCTCAAGCAATCGCATTTCGTCGGCAGCTCGCCGGCGTTGGCCAGTGCCTTGCGCGTGGCGCTTTTGTTCGTTGGCCTGGGCGCGGTGTCGTGGCTGACCATGGCGCGAATTGTGCGGGGACAGGTGCTGTCGCTGCGGACGCGGGCGTTCGTTGAAGCGAGCCGTGCGCTGGGCGGCGGGCCGGTGCGGATTCTGGCGCGGCACATCATCCCGAATGTTTTTGGCGTCGTGATCACCTATTTGGCGCTGACCGTGCCGGCGATCATCCTGTACGAATCATTCCTGAGCTACCTCGGCTTGGGCGTGCAACCGCCGATGGCCAGCTGGGGCACGCTCATCGCGGAAGGCGTCGGCCAGATCAATCCCATCCGGATTTACTGGTGGCTCATCGCCTTTCCCGGCGGCGTGCTGGTGACGACGCTGCTGGCGCTGAACTTTCTCGGCGACGGCCTGCGCGATGCGTGGGATGTGAAAAGCAAATAGGGGAGCGCGTCACTCTGTGCGTTGGAGTTCAAGCTTCAGCTTGCGTGGAGGAACAAGCTAAAGCATGAACTCCAAAAAATCCCGGATTCGCCATTTCAAGAACGCCGAGCAATGCTGCGGAGTGCCCTTATTGCGCAATGGCCAGTAGGCGTTGAAATCCTTCTCCATTTTTCGCAATGTCCGGATGCCCGTCCGGGCCAGGCGTTTCGCCTCGGAACATTTTCCTGCTGCCCGTGCCTGCTGCCAGAGCATGAACTGGCACGACTGCGCCGCCATGCGCGCCGCCAAATCCAGTTCCAGCGCGAGGATTTTTGCCTTGGGACGGGCTGCCTGTTTTAGAATCGTCCTTTGTTTCTCAATTTCCTTCAACGTGGCGCGGATGTTCTTGCCGGAAATCCGCGTGTGATGGTTCAAACCGATCCGGCAAAACAATTCACGTTGTACCGTGGGCGGCGCGGCGATGGCGGTGCCCAGCGGAGTTTCGTTGGGGGCGGTGAATTTCAACTTCCGATGAGCGTGGCCAAGCGCGTACACGACTTTGGCCGTGTTGCCGGTCGGATCGTTGAAAACATCGCGGTTCAAAACCGGGATGAGCATCGCCTCGTCAAAGGTTTTGGCGCACCAACTCAACGAAGCGCCGGCCAGGTAGGGCAGGTAACTCACGGCCAGCGGTTGCGGGTGCCCGCCATCGCCCCAATCGGTAATGAGATAACCGAGGGCGCCATGCTTGTGTCCGGCTTTTGCGGCGGCGCGCATATTGGCCAGTGCGTTGTCATGCCGGCCAATCAAGGTTTGCCACGTTGAAGTGCCGGGACAGACGTAAAACGGAATTTTTGCCTTCGCAAACAACGCGGCCTCGCGGTCAAACGGATGGTCCGCTTCGTAGCCCCAGTTTAACGCAATAAGGTTCGGAGTTCCGCCTTCAGGCGGTTCGGGTGACTTTCTGCGAGAGCCGCCTGAAGGCGGAACTCCAAACGAAGCCAATTCGGGAATGAGCTTCGGATATTTTAAAATGATGTCGCCCCAGAACATCATGCGTTTTCCGCGCGCGGAAACCTCCTGATGAATCTGCCTGAGAAAATCCAGATACACGCGGCCCTGACCTTTTGCCGCACAAAGCTTTTTGCTCTGGCCGCGGCCCAGGTCCCAGGTTTCGTCGCAACCGACGTTGAAGAACTGGCTCGAAAAGTTCGGCAGCAATTCGTCGTACAGCCCGCGCAGGAATGGCAGCGTGCCCGGATGATTCGGCGCGAGTGTGGAGGGCCGGCGGACAAATTCCCCGTCGGTGTCGGCGTAAGGACGGGAAACCTCGGCCAGTTTTTTGAGCCGCGGTTGTTCCAGGAAATAACGCAGGTGGCCAAAGGAGTTTTGGTTGGGCACGAGGTCAATGCCCAGTTGCTGGCAGCGCGCGTCGAGCTGGCGAATCTCGTCACCGGTCAGCGCGCCCCAGCTTTGCCAGACGGACTTGTGTTTTGAATAGGCGAACGTGTGTTCGGTGTAAAGTTGAAGCTCGTTGAGCTTGAAATCGGCGAGACGTCCGGCGAACCAGAGCAGCGTTTCGAGCTTGGGCACGCGACCCCGTGAAACATCAAGCATCACACCACGACGCGCGAAATCCGGCCAGTCATGGATTATCATGCAGGGCAGGTGGCGGCCGTATTGCCGCAACAATTGCCGCATTGTCGCCATGGCTCCGCGCACTCCGGTGGCTTCGCGGAATTCAATCCTTACGCCTTTGTGATCAATCGTGATCGCGTAGCCTTCGGGATGGTTGGGCGCGGAGTCGCTGCAAACAACAGTGAACGCCGGGACCGCGTGCTGATCGGGCAGCGTAAGCGTACCCGGAAGCAGCTTTAACGAACGAGGGCAGGGGAGTAAAACGGGCGGTTTCACTGGCGTAATGCCGCCTACTTCTGCGCCGCAATCATGCCACTCTTCCTCGCGTAGTTGAACAGGCCGCCGGCATCCACGACCGGACGGACGTCGCCGAGCGGTTTGAATTTGAAAACCTTGCCCGTCGCCTTGACGGTGACCGTGGCCGCATCGAGATCAACGGTGACCACATCACCATTTTTCAACGTATCGCAAAGGCGCTCGGTGATTTCGCAGGGATAAAGCTCGCCGGTGGCGACGCTGTTGCGGAAGAAAATGCGCGCAAAACTCTCGGCCAGCACGATTTTGCAGCCGGCCGAGCCCAGCGCGATGGGGGCGTGTTCGCGCGAGCTGCCGCAGCCGAAATTTTTCCCGGCAACGACGATCGGATATTCGCTGTCGAGCTTGCCGCTTTTGACGAACCGCTCCGGGTAAAGCGATTCGGGCAGGCCGCAAAACGCGAAGCTGCCAAGCTTTTCGTACTCGTCGGGCATCGTCGGCACAAGCGTCAAGTACTGCGCGGGAATGATCTGGTCGGTGTCAATGTTGTCGCGCACCACATAAACCGGTCCGGTAAAAACGGATTGCATGGGGGGAATGTGCCGCTTGCGGACGGGATTTTCAATTTGAAAATGAATCCGTCCGGTGGACAAACCTGCTCAACGATGAAGCTTTGCGACTTGCCTCCGTCCGCTGGCTGGGTAAGCTCGCACCCGCACTGACCGGAGAATATTAACCAAAAATTCATCGTCCTATGCCTATCACTGCTGCACAAATCGCGGAACAACTTCGGGGCGAAGTCCTCGGCGATGGTTCGGTCCAACTCACCGGTTTCGCGCCCGCCGACTGCGCCCGCCCCGGCGATCTGACCTTTGCCGAAAAAGAAACCCATTTTGCCGCTGCCGAACAAAGCCAGGCCGCCGCGATTCTCGTGGCGGAGGCGTTCGGACCGTCAAAAAAAGTTCTCATCCGTGTGCGCAATGCGCGGGTGGCCATGGCCCGGGTTCTGCCGCTCTTTTTTCCGCCGGAACTGCCGCCGTCCGGCATCCATCCGAACGCGGTCATTGCCGGTTCGGCGCAGGTTGATCCCACGGCGCACATTGGACCGGGTTGCGTGGTGGGCGCACGCACGCGGATCGGCGCCCGTTCGGTGCTCGTGGGCGGCAACCATATCGGCCGTGATTGCCAAATTGGCGACGACGTGTGCCTGTTCCCTAATGTCGTCATCTATGCGCGGACGCAGATCGGGAACCGGGTCGGCATCCATGCCGGCACGGTCATCGGTTCGGACGGCTACGGCTACGTTTTTGACGAGGGCCGCCACCGCAAGGTGCTACAGGTCGGCAACGTGATCATCCATGACGAAGTGGAAATCGGGGCCAACAGCGCCATTGACCGCGCCGCGCTTGGCTCAACCATCATCGGAGAGGGAACCAAGATAGACAACCTCGTGCACATCGCGCACAACGTCGTAATTGGCCGACATTGCATCGTGATGGGGCAGTCGGGCTTTGCCGGCAGCACGCGGCTGGGGGATTATTGCGTGATTGCCTCGCAGTCTGGAATCGCGGGACATTTGAAGTTGGGCAACAAGGCCATTGTCGGCGCGAAATCCGGCGTGATGCGGGACATTCCGGACGGAGGGGTGGTTCTGGGCTACCCGGCCATGCCGGACAAACAAGCCAAGCGGCAGATGATTGCGGCGCAACAGTTACCGGAGTTGATTCACCGGATGCGCGAGCTGGAGAAACAAGTCGAGCAACTCAGCGCCAAGGTTGGCGCGTAAACGGCGCGCCGGAAAGTGCAGACTGGCGAAACTAGCTGGGCATTGCACCTGCATAGCTTCTGACTGGACAAAGCCCGTCTGTTGTTGGATCGTCATATCTTGGCGACGTGAAAGAAGTATTCGATGAGAGCCAACTGTCTAATTTACAACTTGGGAAGCGGGATGGCAACCGCAGTGGTTTTGCTGCTGACTGCGGTGCAGGTGCATTCGCAGTCGTATGCCATTAACTGGTATAAAATCGCCGGTGGCGGTGGCACCAGCACGGGTGGGGTGTATTCTGTGAACGGCACCATCGGCCAGTGCGATGCGGGCGGGCCGATGACCGCTGGCAGTTATTCGCTTACCGGCGGATTTTGGAGTTTGATCAGCGTGGTGCAAACGCCCGGCGCCCCGTTGCTTAAGGTCTCCATCAACCCTCAACTCCAAACCGTGACCATCTCGTGGCCATCGTCCAGCGGCAGTTTCGCGCTCCAAGCCAACGGGAATCTCGCAACGTCCAATTGGATTAATTACGGCGGCACGGTAAACAACGCTGGGGGAACCAACAGTATCACGGTCAGCCCTTTGGCGGGCAGTCTGTTCTTCCGGCTAAAATCCCAGTAAAGCGCAATCCAAAGAAGTGGTTGTGAGGCTGTACCTTGCTGGACGTTCAGCCTTTTATTTACATCGTCGGTGGTTCAAATAACGCCCGGCAAGGTTCCTAAATTCACCATTCCAGCTATCTCTGCCAAAGGAATTCCGAATCACAAAATAATCATAAGTAACTTACCATAAGGCGAATAGAAACATATTCAAGCTGAGAAGATTTTGTTAACAAGCGGTGAATAAAATTCTTCAAATTATTGGTTGATTTTACCTGTCAATATATGAGACATTATTGTCTTATCGTTGAATAATCAATCATGACGTATGAGGAGGAGTGAGAGAATAATGCCGACAGTTCCAGCCACATTGGCTGGGGCAGCGGTGGTGTTTGTCCTGTTTGCATTCTTTGTACTATGGGTGGCACGCATGAATCATCCGGAACGTGTGACTGGCAAATTCGGCGTTTTCACCAGAAATCCGGCTGCTGTGCCTAGTGTGGCGGAGTCGGTTAAGGCCGTTTACAGCTTGGCATCCCAGCAATTGGTGTCCAAACCGCCTCAAGCACCTGATTCCGCTTCACCTGTCAGGATGGTGACAACTGCTGCACCGACTGTTATGGCGCAGAACCATCCGTCGGCGGTTACCCTAAAACCTGCCGTACTCGACAACCGGAGCCTCTTCGCCTTGGGGGCGATTGAGACCGGCAATAACGACAATGAAATCGGCCAGGCCGGCGAAGTCAGTCGCTATCAAATCATGCCCTCAGTGTGGAAACACTACAGCCATTCAAGTTATTACGATAATCCGCAGGTTTCCCGGGCAGTTGCCCAGCAGCACTGGTCTTCGCTGCGCGCTTCCTTCAAGAAAAAAACCGGGCGCGAGCCGGACAACTTCGACATGTATGTGATGTGGAACACGTGTTACGGCTACTATGCCAGCAAGGGTTTTCAGCCTGGCCGCCTGGATCCGGTGGTGCGCGACCGCGCCCAACGCTTCGTGAACCTGGTCGAGCGCGGCGAATCGTAAGTTTGCCGATTGTCAGTTTTTGTCCTGCGGGCGCTCCAATCGGCTTAAAGCGTCCGATTGGCGCTGTTTAGGTCCGCATGTCACGCCATCGGTTAATGGCGGAATCGGCCGTGAGGCGATACGGTGTTCCCGCTTACGAATGGCGATAACAGCGATAACACACGCTGTCCACGTCGGCAACTCGTCCAGGACGGGAACCAGTTCCAAGGCGAACGTTGGCAGGAGCAGCCAGTGAAAACCGATTACGCAACTCGTCAACCCCATCGCCAATACATCTATTCCTTGGTCAATGAATGCCCAGGCAAGCGGACCAGAAAAAATTGCAATCCGTCCGCAACCACGGCAATCGTCAGGGCAATGACAATGCGAGTGCGCGTTAATTGCGGCGTGCGGGACAGGCAATTTAATTTCCCCGGCAGTTTCATTGGCTCTGATGTTCAACCAACGCACCGGGATTTTCAACTGTTGGTTTGCCGGGAGCCTTCCACCTTGCCGCTGGCGATTTAACTCCTATAATTTCGCGGTGCTCGACATTAAATTAATTCGCGACCAGCCGGATTTTGTCCGCCAGCGACTCGCCGCGCGCGGGGCAGGGGATGAAGCTCAAATTGACGAATTCTCCGGGCCGACGAAATACGACGCAAGACACTCGCCGAGGTTGAAACGCTCAAGGCCCAGCGCAACCGCGCGTCCAAGGAAATTGGCGCCTTGATGGGCCAGAAGAAAACCGCCGAGGCCGAAGCGAAAAAGGCGGAAACGCGCGAGTTGGGCGACCGTATCGCCGCATTGGACAAGGAGGCGGAAGCCATCGAAGTTTCGCGCGATCTATTGATGCTGCAACTGCCCAACCTGCCGCATGAATCGGTCAAAATCGGCAGGACGGCGGAAGACAATCCGGTGGTGCGGGTTCATGGCGAGAAGGCGGCTTTCACCTTCAAACCGAAATCGCACGTCGAACTTTGCGAGAGTTTGAAGCTCGTGGATTTTGCGCGGGCGACGAAACTTTCCGGCAGCGGCTTTCTGCTATACACGAACTGGGGCGCGCGGCTGGAGCGGGCGTTGATTCAAATGCTGCTCGATTTGCATACGCGCGAGCACGGTTACATCGGAGGTGTCGCCGCCGTTCGTGGTCGGGCCGCAATGTCTGGAAGGCGTCGGCCAGTTCCCCAAATTCAAGGACCAGTATTACGGCGTGGTGGAGGGCGACAAAACGGCGGAGTTGGGGAAATTATACCTGGTGCCGACCGCCGAAACGCCGGTGGCGAACATTCATCGCGAGGAAATTCTCAAGGAAAGCCAGTTGCCGGTTTATTACTGCGCCTACACGCCGTGTTTTCGCGGCGAGGCGGGCGCGGCGGGCGTGGGCACGCGTGGCATGATTCGCGTGCATCAATTCGACAAGGTCGAGTTGATCAAAATCGTGAAACCGGAACACGGCTACGAAGAGCAGGAAAAAATGGTCGCCAACGCCGAAAAGGTTTTGCAATTGCTTGGCTTGCATTACCGCGTGGTGCTGCTATGCACCGGCGACATGGGGTTTGCGAGCGCGAAGACCTACGACATCGAGGTGTGGGCGCCAGGGCAGGGGAGTTATCTCGAAGTTTCGAGCTGCTCGAACTGCGAGGATTTCCAGGCGCGCCGGATGAATCTGCGGTTCAAGGCCGAGAACGGCGAAAATAAGTTTCCGCACATCCTGAACGGCAGCGGCACGGCGCTGGCGCGATTGTTCGTCGCGCTGATTGAAACGCACCAGCAGGCCGATGGCAGTGTGATGATCCCGAAAGCGCTGCAACCGTATTTGAAAACAGAGCGAATTGCACGTGACGAGTGAACTCATAATCATCACGATGTACATTACTGCGTTTAATCGTGATTCGCCACGTGCGATGAAAATCCTCCTGGCCAGCAGCGAAGTCCATCCGTATTCCAAAACCGGCGGGCTGGCGGACATGGTAGGCGCGCTGGGCAAGGCGCTGGCGCGGGCGGGCCATGAAGCGCGCATCGTCACGCCACTGTACCGGGGCATCCATGAGCGGTTCCCGGCCTTGCGCCGCGTGGACTGGCAATTCGATCTGCCGTTGGGCACACGGCAGGTGCAGGCGCAACTGTGGTCGTTGGAAGTCGAAAAAGCACTGACGGTTTATTTCATTGATCAGCCGGAATTCTATCAAAGGGCCGGGTTATATCTGGAGAACCACGTCAGTTACCCGGACAATGCCGAACGATTCATCTTCTTTTCCAAGTGCGTTGCGCATCTGGCGCGTTACCTGCCATGGCAACCGGACCTGGTGCATGTTCATGACTGGCAGGTGGCGCTGGTGCCGGCGCTGATGCTGCACCAACGGCAAGCCGAAGGGTGGGGGAATTCACCGCCGACCTGCCTGACCATTCACAATCTGGCTTACCAGGGAACTTTCCCGGCCGGGGCATTCGCGCTGACCAATTTGCCGGGGGAATTTTTCACAGCCGAAGGCGCGGAGTTTTATCAGCAATTGAACTGCCTCAAGGCCGGTATCGCATTTGCCGATGCCTTTACCACGGTGAGCCCGCGTTACGCGCGCGAAATCACGACCGAGGAATTCGGCTGCGGACTGGATGGTTTTTTGCGCAAGCGACAGAACCGGCTTTTCGGAATTCTCAACGGTGTGGATCACGAGGAATGGAACCCTTTGCACGATCGGTTTCTCATACACGCGTATTCCGCGTCGCGGCTGGCGGGCAAGCAGAAGAACAAGCTCAGATTGCAGAAGGAACTGGACTTGCCGGTGGCGGCGGCGACGCCGCTGTTCGGTACTATTACGCGGCTTGCTGAACAAAAAGGCGTGGACATCCAATTGGGCGCGCTCGAGGAAATGTTAAGCGCGGACATCCAGTTCGTTTTGCTCGGCAGCGGGTCCGCGGCTTTTGAACGCGCTTATCTCGAACTCGCGCGGCGTTTTCCGTCCCAGGTCGCCGTCCGCATCGGCTACGACGAGGGGTTGTCCCACCGGATTGAAGCCGGATGCGATTTTTACCTCATGCCGTCGTGGTTTGAGCCAAGCGGTTTGAATCAGATGTACAGCCTGCGTTACGGCGCCATTCCCGTCGTTCGTGCCGTCGGCGGTTTGGATGACAGCGTGATTGATTGTTCCCAGGACGCGGCACACGCCAACGGAATCAAATTTCGTGAATACTCCGCCCGCGCGCTGGCCAAGGCCATCCGCAAGGCGCTGGCGCTTTACCAGGAACCCGATTTGCTGCGACGTTACCGCCTGAATGCCATGAAGACGGATTTTTCATGGAAACAAACCGTCGGCGAATACCTGAAGGTCTATGAAGCAGCTAAAAGCTTCAGCTCTGGACAAGGTTCGAAAACCGCCGTGCCCGTTCGGTGACGGCGGCGCTGGGATGGTCCACCCGCCATGGCGCGTTCCACAAGACGTAGAATTCAAAGTCGGTTGCCGGGCGCTGGTGCGTGCGTTGAAATTCATCCAGCCGCGGGAGCATGATTTCCCGGGCGGCACTCAGCGCGTCATGCGCATCCTGCGGATTGCCGCCCGGCCAAAACTCGCGCCGGATTTGGAAGCGGGAAACTTCGCCGCCTGGACCAACCGCACGGTCGTTGTCGCCGCTTTCGATCATGGAAAGGGCGGACCAGCGATCCATGGCCGATACCGGCTTGCCCAGCCATAAGCCGGTCAAAACCAAAAGGATCAACCCAATCCTCATAGCGGACTAATTAACCCGATAACCCCAAGTCGTCAAATCCCAGGAAATAGATTAAATATAACAAACATTGTGGAACTATATTATTGTATTCAGAAGACGGGCTGATAATGCCGGGGCCGTTTCAAAAACCTGTGGTAAAAACGGCCCGTGCAATTCAAAAAAGCAAAAACGTTTCAGTCGTTGGTCGGGCCAAACAAACGGGCGCTTCAATTCGTTGGGATTCAGCAAGTGCCCGGTGGCCGGCCTCTCGATCTGTGGAATCCTCTTCAAGAAGTATTTAACATTCCTGCTGGGTCAACAGTTACAGGTGATAGGCTTCGTAAGCTCGGATTATTTGTGCCGAATGCGTTCTCTGGCGGTTTCAAACGTGGTGACGTTTACACGCCATGAATTCCATTTTCTATAATCTGTCGGTCATGGTCTCGGTTCGCGTCAAGGAAGCGATTCAGGCAGCGCGTGAAGGGCACAAAGATGAAGCGAGACACTGGTTTTACTTCGTCGAGCAAGCGGCACTCGTGAAGATTTTGAAAACCCAGGGCTATGAAGTGCGCGAATTGTCCCGGCAAATGATCATCCTCCAGGATGCGGTGCATCCTGATTCGCATATCAGCGGAAAGCAAAATCAGTCGGAGCTTTCTCGAATTGCTGATGAAGTTCAGCAATTAAAAAATCTCTTCAAGCAGCAACCCGCAATGCTTGTTGAGCGGTACATTGACATGCGGGAATCAACAAAAAACTAAAAATGAAAATAAGTGAGCTCGAAATTCTGAAAGTAATTCGTCGCAAGTTCAAAGATAAAAAATCTGGAGCGGAACGCGAAGGCGTGGCTGCAAGGTGCATGGACTCGGCCGCCGAATCGCCGTTTGGAACGTTTGTGGATGTTGGTTTGACGCCGGATGATGAAAAAAAGTTTGCGGCACAATTGGTAAAGCCTGGTGGGAAGATGATTTCGGTGAAAGCATCGCGTGTCACGTTTCCTTATGCCGGTGCGCCGATGACTGTTATGGGAGAAATCCTGGAAATCAAGTAAGCCATGACACACCTCGCGGAAATGTATTCGTTGACACGTTTCGAGTGGCAGTTTTTCGGAACGTTTACTTTCCGCGAGGCCTTTTTGCGGCAGCACGAATCAGGAATTGCCGACGCTCGGCGCTCGTCAATTTTTTTGAAGTGGGGCCGGACAGCTTTTGAAAATTTAAAATACTCAAAATCGAGTTTTCACAAATCTTATAATTGCCGCCGTCTTGAAGCGGGAGAGATTGGCGGTTTGTGGCACCTACATTGGTTAATGGCGGGGCTGGAACTTAGGCAAGTGAACATAGCAACGGCGAACTTTTTGAAGGCTGTTTGGCTTCGGGTTCGTGGTGGTCATTGTCAAGTTGAGTTATTCGACAGGTCACAAAACGGCATCGAATATATTTCTAAGTGTTTGGATCCGAAAAAGCGTTTCGAGTTCAACCGCTTTGGACTGGCACGCACAATGACGCTCTCCCCTGCTCTGCTGTCCGTATTGTCTCATCAGCAGAGTATTGGGTTTGACCACGCTTGTAGGCGTGGGGCGAGAGTGCAGCGTTTTGCAGCGGCGAAAAACTCTGTCTTGTCAAACGTCGAAGGCTTAGACCAACCGCGTTTATAACGAACCCGGCCTAAGAGGGGCATGTCCCCCACGGCGGTAGTAGTTGCGGTCGTAAAAACGGCGTAAATCAAGATACCGTGATAACGGCGTCGGTGATCCAGTTCATCAATTTCCGGGGGTATTTTCCTTCGCTCGGTGGCTGATTGCGGCTTTGATGATGTTTACATTTCTGTTCATGGTAATAAAACAACGGAATTATCCCCTTGACATACGGTAGGCTCTGGCGTATATTTGGGGCATGAAAGAGAAGAAAGAAAAAGCCAGCGCAACGATTCAAGAATTTCTCGCCAAGTTCTCGACCGCTGAAGCCTGCCTGCAACACCTGTTTGACACCCGCTTTGGTCAGGGCCATGTCTGCCCGTCCTGCAATCGCAAAGCCAAGTGGTATCGGATTGAAGCCGAGCGCGCCTATTCCTGCCAATGGTGCGGGCATCATATCCACCCGACAGTCGGCACTCCGTTTGAAGATAGCCGCACGCCGTTGCAACTTTGGTTCTACGCGATTTATCTGTTCACCACTTCCCGGCATGGCGTTCCCGCGAAAGAATTGGAACGGCAACTTGGCGTGACTTACAAAACGGCGTGGCGCATGGCCGATCTTATCCGCAAACACATGGCCACTGTGGATGATGAATGGCCGTTGTTTGGTGACGTTGAAATTGATGAGACTTACGTTGGCGGTCGCACTCACGGCATCCGTGGTCGTGGTGCGGCGAACAAGACAATCGTTTTCGGCATGATGCAACGCAAGGGACAGGTGATGACAAAGGTTGTTCCGAATGTCACTAAGAAAACTTTGCAGCCGATTATTGAAGAAAATGTTTTGGACGGTGCGACGGTTCACACGGATGAATTGAAATCCTACAAGGGACTGAAAAAGGTTGGCTTCAATCACCAGACGGTAAATCACGCCGCTGGCGAGTATGTAAATGGCAAGTCGCACGTCAACGGAATGGAGAACTTTTGGAAGCACCTGAAAGGTAGCATCCGCAGCACTCACATTCACGTTTCCCCAAAACACTTGCATAAATATGCTAAGGAATTCGAGTTTCGTTTTAACCAGCGCGAGACGCCCGCCGCGATGTTCCCCGCTTTGGTTTCAACTTTCCAGAAACCATAGATTTCAGGACGGCATGAAAATGCTTCCGGCTAGCCGGTGGATATTTTGCTTCGTGCTCACTGGCGAATTGCGCCAGCTTGTTTTTTGCAATTGCTTCTTTAAGGTGCATTTGTGGTATTTCTAAATTTCCCGAAAATCTCGGCTGCTTTATTGGCATATTGAGTCGCCTCATTGACTCGTCCAATGCGATATGCGCTTCCGGCTGCGCTCCCATATAGTCGCGAGAGTTGAATTCCAGTCATCTTGTGTATATTGGTAATTTCCATACTGTCGTTATTTGTAATGGCCTCTTGAAACAATTCAAATGAGTTGGTAAATTTACCCTTTTGACATTCATCATTGGCTAAATTCGCTAAGGTAGTAACTAGAAGCCCTTTTGTTTGCCAATCTGGATGTTCTTTGTCTGCTTTTTCAGCAAATTCATTTGCGAGATAATTACTGCCAAGCTTTTGAGCACATACACCGGCATACCAATATGCCGCAGTTTTTCCTTCCGGCGTAATGCCTCCGCCAGCAGATATTGAAATATTTGTAGGTGGGGGCATCTCAAAGACAGAAATACATTTTTGGAAATTTTCCAAAGCGGAGCTGAATATTCCATTCGTATAATCTCGAATCCCAGCATCGAATAATTCGATAACAACTTTAGGCTCTCCGGCCACAAAACTTCCCAATTTTGTTCGGCCATCGGGTAATTTCTCAATACCAGAAGTCCTTTGATCTAAATCCCTAAGTGCTTGGGCAAGTAATTGAACCTGTTGGGTAGTGAGGACAATCTTTTCCGTCGTGTTAGACATTGCATTGGAAATGACAGCCTCAAATGATTCAAACGCATCTCGCGTCACCGTGTTGGTGAGAGGCGAAAAATAATAATTGAACGTGCTGTTTTGGGCATTCAATGGGGCTTGGGGATTAAATAGGCCGCCTTGAAATTGAACATTACCAGTTCCGCTGGTTGCCGACATGGTATTGTGCTGCATCTGTGTTGAGTTGGTAGTATTGGTCATACTGGCGGTTGGTGGATTTGACATTGACCCAGTATGACGTTTTCCACATGAATAAAAAAACCAAGCAACTGCCACAATCAAAACCACTGTAAGCCCTCCTCTCATATTGAGAAAATCTTTTCTGGCATGTTCCCAGGTTTGTTGAGGTTCTGAGCAGGCCGTAATACAGAAACCAATCCCATCCAGAATCCACTTTTTAACGCCCGAAGGTTCTTGTGGATTGTGTGGCGGGGTTGATTCTGTCGGTGCGCTTCCTGACGAGTCCCCGGCGGTTGTCCGGGATTGTGGTTTTTCTGGCCCGCTGGTAGTGTGAGGCGTGTTTTCGGATTCGTTCGCCATTCGGCTAGAGCATGAACCAATGCCGGAAATCCGTCAATTTCCTTGTTACCGTATGCCGAGGGGGTAATTCCGTAAAACAATTCACGGATTTGGTAAAGCAAATGGGTTTGGTGCAGACCGGAGGCGTGCCGAATTTGCAAATGACTTTCGGCGGATCAATACTCGGCTTTGGGGGTATATTTGGCTCGAACTTTTTGGGCGTGCTTATTGCGGTGGGCATGCCGTTCGTTTTCGTTGCGCTCTGGACTGGGGTTTTGCTTTATCTGTTTGGGATTGCTGACGCCATGCCATGGGCGGATGTTGGTGGTGTAGGAAATCTTTCCGGTGTTGGTGCCGCGATGGCGGGCCAGATGGGCGCTAAAGCCTGGTATTTGCTTTGTTCCGGATTCCCAATTGCGCTTTTTTTTACTTTGCTGCAAACCGAATTGGTATTGAAGCTGACGATGGCCAAAGGAATGTTGTTAGTGACGGCCGGATCCAGATTTTTGTGGGGGAGATGATATGACCATTTTTGAAATCATTGCATTCACCTGCGGATTTTTAATTCCGTTTGTGATCTACAACTCGGTAAGAAGGCGTTAATGGACACAAACACAATTGTCACCGGAATGTCAATGGTGCTTGGGGCGCCTGAAATCATGTCAGCTTTCAATGCTGGTTTGCTGTTTTCGGCAACGATCGTAGCTGCGCTGTTTGGTTTTACGATCATTCGTTGTACAACAGAGGAGACTGAGGAAATGTGATTATGAAAACAATATGCATTTTTCTGTTTTTGGCCTTGCCCGTTTTCGGCCAGCTGATCCCAGGCACTGGAAATGATAATCACACAAACTGTCCATCCTGTTTAACGAACGCGCCGTTTGGTTGGAATCCTCCAACGAATGCGCCGGCACAATTTAACCCTTTGCGTCTTTGGATGCGCGTAGAGTCTGTCCAGGCGGCTCCTTGGGGCAATTGGAACGAAGTAACCATAAGTTTTCATTCGTTGGTGCCTGGCACGCCTTACACTGTTTACATTTCAGGTGATTTGAAAAACTGGACAGAATTAACGGCGTTCATTCCTGACACCGCTGATTTTACAAACATAATGCCCGTCCCTTTTCCGCCGTTGCCGTGCTATTACGGCACAAATACGTTTGCGCAATTTTACACGTTTGCCGGTCAGCAAGATTTGTCTGCGGCGCTTGCTCGTCAAGTTGCTGCCGGTCTGCAAAATGCACTTGCTCAAAATGGTTTTAACGCCGGCGCCTCTCTTGGCTTTGGCATGTTCGTCGGTCTGATGGGGCTTATGTTGGTTCGGCATGTTGTAACCGATACGGAGCAACTGTGAACACTGTGCATCTGCATATCTGTGGAAAAAAGACCTGTCACGGCAGCATTAATGCTGCTTTGTCTCACGCGCGCGCGGAAATTATTCGTCGGCGCTTTTTGGGTTTGATCAAGCCCGAGTTCTTGCGTGCTTTGCGGCAATTGTTCGGCATTGAGAAATGAGCGTTCATTTTATCAGTGGCAAGCCTGGTGGTGGAAAAAGCCTTTATGGGATGCGTCTTTTACTCGATGAGCTTGTTCACGGTTCCCGGCCCATTGTTACAAACCTTGCCGTCAAAATTCCCGAGCTTAATTTGTACCTGCAGCAGGTTTATCCTCACGCATATAATCGGCGATTCACGACCACCGGTCGGACAATCTTTGATGATGTGTTTTTGTTAATTGAGGATGATTTGCCCAAATTTTTTACCCTTCGTGCTGGTGGTGTCCGGTTGGTTTCGTCGGTTACAAATGATGAATGGCGATCTGGCAAGCGTCCGGATTATTCAATCGTTCAAGATTCCGGTGTTTTTTATATTTTAGATGAGGTTCACATTGCTTTCAACGCACGTGCTTGGGCAACCACTGGTCACGAAGTTCTTTATTATTTGAGCCAGCATCGCAAGCTCGGTGATGACGTTGTATGCATTACGCAGCACGTCGGCAATGTGGATAAACAATTTCGGTCGGTCGCGCAGAATTATACGTATATACGTAATCTTGCGAAACAGAAGGTTGGTTTTTTTGGCCTTCCGTCTTTGTTCATGCGGTCAACTTTTTCGCAACCGGCAACGGATCATGCTGTGCCCCAGGAAAGCGGCTCCTTTACCCTGGACGTGTCCGGCCTTGCTAGTTGCTATGATACGGCAAAAGGCGTTGGAATTCACGGCAGAAGCGGTGCAGACACCAGGGCCAGACGTCGTGGTCTGCCGTGGTTGCTTGGATTCATGCTTTTGGCAGTTGCGCTTTGGGTGTTATTTTCGCTCGTTCCTAAGATTTTCGTGCATGTGTTTCGACCCAGAAACCTGAATCATCCTTCGTATTCAGCTCCTTTAAAGCCCGCCATTGTGTCGGCAATGCATGCGCCTCTTTTAAATCCGGCACCTGTTCAGCAAATGCAGCTGGCCAAAACTCCTGCACCAGAAACATTTGATCGTGTGGGTGATGTATATTGCGTCGGTTATCATCTTCGCGGTGGTCAGGCAACGGTCATTTTGTCTGACGGTCGCATTGCTGTTTCCGAGGATGGAGAGGTTCAGAAAATCTTAAAAAGGCGTGTAAAAGCATTTGGTGAATGGTACGAAGTGCGGCAAAACCAAAACGCCTATGTATCAACCGAAGGCGCTGCCCAAACGCATTCCGCAACATCTGAACCCGCCCAGCAGCAGCTGACTGTTGATACGCCCCCAAGGCCGATTATTCTCGGTCAAAATGGACGCGACTGGTCTCGAAGAAACGCTGAACCGCCGAAATGAAAAACACAAGCTCGGCACACTTTAGACCCATAAGCGAAAGCCGGACAGTCCGCCTCCGCCTCTAATCAGACCATCGAGCGTAGCGAGCCAATCACCCTAAAACTTGGGCCGTTTTCCCAAAATTACTTTCCAGTCTCGCGAAATTCCCAAGCGCAGCAAGCCGGAGCGGCAGCAACAAAAAACATCTCTACGACCGCGCGGCGCAGCGCAGCGAAAGGAATTCTCGCGAGTCTGGATGATCCTTTGGCCGAAAAAGTCTCCAAGCAAAGCAAGTCGGACATGAACCCCCCAATCTGTCCGGCGCCGCTGCGAGCGGGAGTCTTTTTCGGGGGCCATTCAAGAAAAATCTTCAACTTTTTTTCAGTAGGAGAGTGTTCGTAAGTCATTGAGAGTAAGCAAACATTGTGTAACTATATTAATACTTCGCAATGGTGCCTCCATTAAGCGATATCTTCATCATGCAAATTTATTTGCCAGCCATAAACTCAAGGGGCTGTGGCTGACGGCTCCGGCACGGTGTTGGACTTCTTCCTCAATGAGTCAATCAACTTGATTACCGATGGGTGAGACCAGTCAGCATATCCGGTCTGCTCAAAAACAATCGTGCCATTTTTATCAATCACAAACGTGGCTGGAATGCCGCTACCCTTATAGATTACGGGCAGCTGCTGGCCGCTTAAACAATAAATGGGAACACCCGAACTCATCGCCTCCTTGTTTTTAAAGACCGCATTCGTTGGCTCCTGGCTCAGACAAACCACGGCCACGTCTTCATCGTCTGAATAATGCGCCGCCAGCCTGGCAAAACTGGACAATTCGCCGGGCCGGCACCAGGTAGCCCAGACATTCAGGACGACCACGCGTCCGCGATATGCTTTGAAATCCAGCGGCTCCACACTCTTGCCCACGGCGGTAAAGTTGAATTCCGCCGGATGCGGACTGAAAAGCCGCGGCGGCGTTGAATTCATGCGGTTAATCATTTTGGCTTGCATGGGCTTGATCCAAAGATGGTAGGCAGCAAATAGAAAGACGACAATACACACGACGCAACTCACAAAACCCGCCGCGAAGATGAGAAACGATTTAAGTGATGGAATGCGCATATGATGGCTATGGCCCAACCACGTTGGCGAGAAGATCAACATATGCGTCCTCAACCATCTGTGATGGCTCTACTCCGAGCCGCGCCATTAGTTCGTGAGCCTCACGCACGCCGGCTTCGGAAGGCTCTCGATCTTCCAGCATGACCTCAAGCTCAAGGAAGTGACCCAGACCAGCAACCCTGTCGAGATGGATGCGTGTTCTTCCAACCAGAAACAGCGTGCGGTGCTTCTGGACACGACCGGTTTGACCATATGCCAAAGTCAACGACTCTCGCAGCGTCTTAGGCGCGGAGGTGGGCGAGCGTAAATAGAAGGACTCTTTGGGACCTTGTTGATCGGCACGACGGTAGAAAATGAGTTCGCCCTCCTTTTCAGAAAAAACGCGCAGTTTCAGCCTGCCGTTGTCGCATGAAAAGAACGTGTCGTCTTGGATAATCTCGATCGGGCCTTGGTCCGCGATGGCTGCTGCCTTTGCCGTGAATGCTTCGACACTCGTGATGCGGGCCTTGATCTCGATGTTGCGGGGCATGGGCGTCTAAAAGTTAGCAGGCCGCATGGCACGCACAACGCTGTGCATGATCGGATTTTGCAACCTTGTCTGTTTCCATGAGCTTATAAAATCAGACCTGCGGATTTCTATCAAGCGGTGAATGCCCCCCGTTTTGGGTTCATTCTTTTGTGTCGTTGAAACGTTTGGCCATTTTGCGCACGAACCGACGCGGCATGATTCGAATCAGAAAAAGGAGAACATGATATCGCCAGCCGGGAATGGCCAGCGGTTTGCCCCGGCGAAAAGCACGGTGGCCATAACTCGCAACAGTTGCCGCCGGCATTTTGGGCGTGTTCAGCCGCCGCATTTTTTGGCCGTGCGAGATGTTGCCGAAATTGGTCGCCGTCGGACCCGGACAAAGCGCCGTTGCTGTCACTCCCGTGCCGGCCAGTTCTTCCGCAAGCGCCTCGGTGAAGGATAGCACGAAGGCTTTGGTCGCGTAATAAATGTCCATGCCGGGGCCGGGTAGGAATCCGGCCAGCGAACCAACGTTGAGCACGCCGCCGCGCCGGCGTTCGATCATGCCTGGAAGGAACAACCCCGTCAGGTTCGTAAGCGCGGTGATGTTGACTTGAATCATTTCGAGCTGCCGCGGGAGCGGCAACCCGGTAAACGCGCCGTCGCGCCGAACCCGGCGTTGTTAACCAGGACGTCCACCATGATTCCCCTGCCCTGCAATTCCTTGAACACGCGCGACGGAGTTTCGGGTCGGGAAAGATCGGCGGTCAGAACGAGCGTCTCGATTTTATGCGCCTGCCGCAATTCAGAGGCCAGAGTTTCCAGCGCATCGGTGTTGCGGGCGAGCAATATCAGGCGGCAGCCGTCCGCCGCAAAGCAGCGCGCCAGTTCCAGGCCGATTCCCGACGAAGCGCCGGTAATTAAAACCGTTTCGCTGTTCGGTGCGCTCATTATTTTACCTGCGGGTTATTGATTGCCCCACCCGAACCGGCTGGTAATGGGCCAATAAACGAAGAAACATTTGCCGATGACACTCTCTGACGGAAAATCCCCCCAGAAGCGTGAATCGGAACTGTTCATGGTGTTGTCACCCATGACGAAAAGATGATTGGCGGGCACTTGATATTCACGGCCCAGCCCCAGTGCCCGTATCAACGCGTGGCCATAATACTGGTTATCCTGATACTGAATGGTCTTGGTTCCCCGCGGCACGCCGGAAAATGAGTAAAGATTTTCGAAATGCGGGGTGGACGCGGACAGCGGCTGGCCATTCACCACGAGATGCCCGACGGGCACGGTCACACCACCGAGTTGCGGCGCCCCCGACACTTCGTAATCCGGGGCCAGGGCAAGCGTCTCGCCGCCCAGCCCCACGAGGCGTTTGATATAAAACTGGTCGCCCGGCATGTTGACCTCCGCCCGGCGATCCTCCGGAACGCCCGAAGTTGCGAAGACGATGATGTCCCCGCGCCGGGGTTTGCGAAAATTATAACTAACCCGGTCCACAAACAAATGGTCTCCCGCACACGTTTTCATTTTCACGACGTCCTCGCCCTTGTGATAAACATGACCCGGCTCCAATCCCGCGCGATAGGTCATGGGGTCCACACCCGGGGGCGCTTCACCATAGTCCGGCGGAAACCAGATTGTTTGCGGCTGGCCGCCGATCCAAAGAGTCTGCTTGATGTTAAAAATCAGAAAATGCGTCATCGGGCTGATGGCATTAATCGCTCCCTCGTTTTGCGCCACCACGTGAACATAGGAAATCCCTTCAAACCATTCCTTGATGCGCTCCCAGCCCGACGGGATTTTGAATTGTGGATCGCCGGGCTGGCCATCGTGCGGCAAATAGTTTTTTGAAGTGACGCCAAAGAGCGTCGGCTGCATTGAACCGGTCGGGATTTTGAATGGCTGCACGAAAAACGTTCGGATGGCCATCGCCACCGCCACCGCCACGAGAACGACTTCGACATTTTCGCGGCATGTGGCGTTCGGATACGGCTTGAGCCACTTGCTGGCGGCCGAATCCAGCTCGTCCATCTTGATCCGAATCTTGTCCTTGTCCGTTTCCCCGGCAATCGCCTTCTGCATCTCGTTCAACGCACCGGTTATCGCGCCGAGCGCCTGTGCCGAAAGCTGGTCGCGCTGCGCGGCCAGCAACCGCTCAACATGGCTTCGCAATGCGGAAGCCTGCCGGACGGTTGGAGAAATGAACCAGCGTAAAAACATGGTTAATGGTTGAGAGTTGAGAGTTGAGTGTCAAAACAAATTGAGCCTGAGACCATTCCCCTGCCCTTTCCCTTCGACCAATAACCGCCAGGTTTTGTTCATGTTGTCCATAATATCAATACGATGCGACACGTGACGTGAGCCAAACACTGGCAATCAATCGTGCCACGCATCACCCGTCACTTGTCACGTTTCACGCTTTTAACACCTCAATAAACGCTTCCTGCGGGATGTTCACGGTGCCGAAGGCTTTCATGCGCTTTTTGCCTTCCTTTTGCTTTTCCAGCAGCTTGCGCTTGCGCGTGATGTCGCCGCCGTAGCATTTCGCCGTCACGTCCTTGCGGAAGGCGCTGACGGTTTCGCGCGCGACAATTTTTCCGCCGATGGCTGCCTGGATGGCGACCTGATATTGCTGGTGCGGGATGACTTCCTTGAGCTTGGCCGCCAGCGCGCGTCCCCTGCTCTCCGCCTTGTCGCGATGCACAATGCACGAAAACGCGTCCACCGACTCGCCGTTGACGAGCATGTCGAGCTTCACCATGGCCGATTCCCGGTAATCGGCGTGTTCGTAATCCATCGAACCGTAACCGCGCGTCATGCTTTTGATGCGGTCATGGAAATCAATCAGGATTTCGTTCAACGGCAACTGGCCGGTCAGCATGACCCGGCGTGCGTCGAGTGTTTCCGTGTGGTCCACCACGCCGCGCTTCTCGGAAATCAACGCCATCATGTCGCCGATGTTTTCGTTCGGGCAAATCACAAAGGCCTTGACCATCGGCTCCTCGATTTTCTGGATGTAATTCGGCTCCGGCAAAAACGCCGGGTTGTCAATTTGCTTCACCGTGCCGTCGCTCATCGTCACGCGATACACCACGCTCGGATACGTCGCGATGATGTCCATGCCGTATTCGCGCCGCAGCCGTTCCTGCACAATTTCCAAGTGCAACAAGCCGAGAAACCCGCAGCGAAAACCGAAGCCGAGGGCGACCGACGTTTCCGACTGATAGACAAACGCCGAGTCGTTGAGCTGCAACTTGCCCATGTTCGCCTTGAGATGTTCGTAATCGGCGGTGTTGATCGGGATAAATCCCGCTGAACACCATCGGATGAATCTCCTTGAATCCGGCCAGCACCGGCGAAGGATTCCGCGAATCCGTCACCGTGTCGCCCATCTTCACTTCCTTGGGGCTTTTGATGTTGGCGGTGAAATAACCCGTCTCGCCCACTTCCAATTTCTCGCGCACGTACGGTTTGGGATTGAAACTGCCCACTTCCTTCACCTCGACCGTCTTGCCGGAGTGCAGCAATTTCACGTGCATGCCCGCCTTCAACTCGCCGTTGAACACGCGCACGTGCGTGATGACGCCCTTGTAAGTATCGAAAAGGGAATCGAAGCCCAGCGCCTGCAACGACGGCGCGCCCGTAGGCTTCGGCGCCGGAATGCGCTCTACGATCGCCTCCAAAATTTCTTCAATGCCAATCCCCTCTTTCGCGCTGGCCGAAATCGCCGTGTCGCCGGGAATTGCCAGGATGTCCTCCAGTTGCCGTTTGGCCTGGGCGATGTCCGCGTGCGGCAGATCAATCTTGTTGATGACGGGGATGATGGTGAGATTCTGTTTCATCGCCAGATGCACATTGGCGACCGTCTGCGCCTCGACGCCCTGCGCCGCGTCCACGATGAGCAGCGCCCCTTCGCACGCGCTCAGACTGCGCGAGACTTCGTAGGAAAAATCCACGTGGCCGGGCGTGTCAATCAGGTTCAGCTCGTAGGTCTCGCCGTTCCTGGCTTTGTAACTCATCGTGACCGGATGTGCCTTGATGGTGATGCCGCGTTCGCGTTCGAGGTCCATCGAGTCAAGCAACTGCGCCTCCATGTCGCGCGTGGCGATCGTGCCGGTGCGATGCAGGAGCCGGTCCGAAAGCGTCGTCTTCCCATGGTCAATATGGGCGATGATGCTGAAATTGCGGATATGTGCTGCGTCCATTTATTCTCCAATTCAGAGCGCAACAGTATAATCAGAAAACCGTTGAAGAAAAGAAAATTTGACGAGCCCAATCCGCGCGGGGTGCATCTTGACACTGTCCTTAACGAAGTAGTGGTCAGGGTTTGGAGTTCCGCGTTTACGCGGCAAATTGTGGGATTTCACCAGAACCGCCTGAAGGCGGAACTCCAAACAAGGACAATGTCAAGATGCACCCTTCCGCGCGCAACCATGGCGAACGGCAGTTGCGGAACCGAATCCACATTATCCGCCGGGCGGCTAATGAAATGTCACCTTTGAAAAAGTCGCGTCGCAAGGAGCGTCGGCTTGACCGTAGATTCGGAAGCCGATGGACCCCGTGGCGAAGGTTGAATCGTTGGTCTGTATGACTTTAACCCCGTTGACAAAAATCTCGATCAAGGACCCCCTGGCCACGACCTTGATTTTGGCCGACAGGCGCGTGCCGAGCAGTTTTAGTTTTTGTTTTTGATAGGCGGCGATGGTTGTTTCGTCCCCGGAAGTTCGTTTGACCAATCGGATGAACCCGGCGGGATCTCTTGGAGAGTTGGATGGCACGAAGACGATGAGGTAGCCGTTGGCCGCGTCCTGCATGCGAATTGCCAGACTTGCCTCACGGTTGGGGGTGCCGGCGACGGCCGAGAAAGTAACATCGCCGTATTCCGCGCTTGAAGCAAAGATGCTGTCGCCCGCATCGCTGTGCGCCTTGATTTTGCCGTTTTCCAGACTCCATTGCCCGCTGTCACCATTTATGACCGACCATTCTGATCGAATGCTTCGCATGGGCTTCCCCAGGCTGTAGAGCATGAGCGCGATGATTCCCACCGCCAGCAATGCCCCCAATCCTATGGCCAGTATTTTATAGAGCCTGGATAACCTCACCTTGCTCACTTGCCCGGCAGGTGCGACGGAGGATGGAGATGACGGCGGGACAACAATGGACTCCCGGCAGGACGGACAATTAATTTGAGAACCAACACAACGCACGTCGCACTGGATGTTTTGGGTGCATTTGGGACATGAAAACTTGAATTCAGGCATAAGCTACAGGATTGATTGTGGTCCCCTTGCTACATCCGTCACCAATTCTTGTCCAGAGTTTTTCGGCGGGGACGCCTGCACTTTTAGGAACAACACATTGGGCGCAACTCGCGGCTGCTCCGGAGCACCGAACTCCGATTCGGCATGGTTCCCAGGGAATAACCTGTTTGTGCCGGTTCGATTTTGGCACCGACATTGACAGCCGGTGGTTATTGGTATTTGCTTACGAGCACCGGCTTCTGGAATGGGACAAAGCTCTGGCAGTTTTATTAGTCGCCCTGTTGACGACAAGAGCTTTTTCCGGGCTGGTCAAGCACCTTTGATATGAAACCGTATTCTATGAATTCGCTGAACGCCGGAATTTCTTTGCGCAATTTGCTTCTGGCTGCTGTCGTAGCCGCTTCATTGTCCGCGGCGGCGGACCAGACCGTCACCCTGAACGGCAGCGCCGGCGGCAAACGGTTTGACGGCATTGGCGCGGTGAGCGGCGGTGGCGCCACCTCGGTATTGCTGAAGGATTATCCCGAGCCGCAGCGCAGCCAGATTCTGGATCTGCTCTTCAAGCCGAAATTCGGCGCGTCCATGTCCGCCCTGTTCGTCGAGGTTCCCGGCGACGGCAATTCAACGCAGGGTTCGGAATTGAGCCACATGCATTCCCGGCAGGATGAAAATTACAACCGGGGCTACGAGTGGTGGCTGATGCGGGAGGCGAAAACGCGGAATGCCGCCCTCACGCTTGATGGCGTTGCCTGGGGGTGCCCGGGCTGGGTGGGCAACAACAATTTCTGGTCGCAGGACATGTGCGACTACTATGTGAAATGGATCCAGGGCCTCAAGCAGGTCCATGGCCTCGACCTCAACGCCATCGGCTGCCGGAACGAACGCGGCGTGAATGAGGATTTTGCCAAGAAATTACGCGGCACCCTGAATCGTTCCGGGCTAAACAATGTCAAAGTGCATGGATTTGACAACTGGGGAAAAACCAAGTGGGACTGGTGCAAGAACATTGAGACCGATCCCGAACTTAAAGACGCGGTGGACATCCTCAGCAATCATACGATGTATGAAATCCCGACCCCGGCTGAGATCAAGACCCTGGCCAGCCGGCTCGGCAAACCCATCTGGAATTCGGAAGAACACGTTTACAAGAAAGGCTTCGATTGCGAGATCAGCCTCGTCCAGGTCTTCAACCAGAATTACATCGCCAGCGATGTCACCAAGGTCGTGTGCTGGTATCTGGTTTCGTCCACGTATCCCATCGAGCCGTATTACGACGTCACGATGATGGTGGCCAGTTCGCCTTGGAGCGGTCATTACGTGGTCAATCCCGCCCTCTGGGCCTATGCCCATTACTGCCAGTTTTCGGCCGTCGGCTGGAAATATCTGAATGGCGGATGCGCCAATCTGTCAGGAGGCGGCAGTTTTGTCACGCTGACCTCCGGCGGCGATTACAGCGTCATCGTCGAAACCAAGGGTGCGAAGGAGGATCAAAAGGTCGCGTTCCGGATTGAAGGCGGATTGTCCATGGGCAAGCTTTGCGTGTGGCGCAGCAACGAGAAGGAGCAATTTGTGCAACTCGCGGACATTGTGCCGGTGGACGGCAAATTTGCAGTGACGCTTGAACCCAATTCCATTTATTCGATTTCGACCACGACCGGTCAGCAGAAAGGTTCGTTTGCCGATGTTCCCGCCGCGAAGGAATTTCCCCTGCCCTATTACGAAACCTTCGATGAGTACTCCAATGCTAAATCATGGGGCTATCTGCCTCATTACACGGCGGACATATCCGGCGGATTTGAAATCGCGGATCGTCCGGATGGCAAGGGCAAATGCCTGCGACAGGTCATCGGCGCCAAAGCCCAGAGCTGGGCGCCCGAGTGGATGCCTTACACCATCCTTGGCGACCGCAACTGGAAGGATTACGAGGTGTCCGCGGACATCTACCTGGATGCGGGCGGATGGGCCGGAGTCATGGGCCGCATCAACAACACCGGCAACGGCTGGGGCTGCAATCCCAAGGGCTATTACCTGCGATTGTATGCCAGCGGCGATTGCGCGCTCTTCGCGGCGAACCAGGCCACCAACGGCGCTCCGGGAAAAGTGCTGGCCACGGGTAAAGCGGCGGATTTCAAACCGCAACAATGGCACAACTTGAAGCTGCAATTCTCCGGCACCATCCTCAACGGCTTCGTTGACAACCAGCAGGTGCTGAGGGCGAAGGACACGACCTACACCAGCGGCCTGGCGGGCCTGGTCGCGGGCGGAGACAACAACGCCCGGAACACCGCACTGTTCGACGACCTCATCATCAACACCGTCAACGGCGGGAAACCCAAGCCGACCGTCTTCCCTCCGGGCATTGAGCCGATGTACAAACCGTGAACTCCATTTCTGAATGAAAAAAACAAAACCGCCTCAAAAAACTGCCTGGCTCTGTCTGGCCATCCTGCTGGTCTTCGCCGCCTGGGTGGCGCTGCCGGGCTGTGCCAGTGTTGAGAAGCATCAGGACCCGGCGGCGTTGGCTGCGGCGCACCTGGGCGATTTCAATTCCGCCACCCCACCGGCGAAACAGGCGTGGGATCTCGCTTCCGCCCAGATTAACGGGAGCGACTATGAATCGGCCCTGGCCACGCTTGAACAGTTGCGGGCGCAGACCGATCTCAGCCCCGAACAGATCAAGGCCGTTGATGCCACCCTGGCCGCCGTCCGAAAGCAGGCAAAAGCCGCCGCCGGCCATTGAATCGTTGGAGTTCAAGCTTCAGCTTGTGCCGATATGGCTCCGGTTCGTACCGGCCACCTGTTAATAAATAATTCTCGACACGATTTAAAAACGGGCGTATTCAGCCGGCAGTGGGAGAATCCGGGCTTCAAAGTGCTAAGATTGTTTCAGCTGCTTCTTTTGATTCGGGATTTGTCCACGGTTGTAAAGCAATTCCAAGTGGCTTGAAATCTTGGACGTTAAAAACCTTCACGATGGAAGGCTTGCACTGATTCAAAAATTAATCGTATGAACAACAAAATCAAACTGACTGCCATTCCGATCCTCGCCGCCGCGGCACTGGCTTTGGTGGGCTGCGCCAGCTATACCATTCAGCCGGTCGCATCAGCGGACCTCAAAAAATGGAACGAGGGTAAACTTGACCAGGGTTATCTCTTTTACCAACCCGAACTGTATTTTCTGGTGACATCCACGCCGGCCAAAGCCACCGGGGACACAAACGCCACCAACCGGGCTTCGGCGGATGAAACCAAAAAAAATCCCGCCGGCTCCGCCAATGAAAACCAGAGCCTCACTTTCAGCGTGACTCCCATTTATCTGCCGAACCCGAACAAACCATATCGCGTTACGACCTTTAACTTCCTCGCCAAAAGTGATTTCACCTTCAACTTCAAGGACGGCTGGCAGCTTACGTCCATAGCCGACAAGGCCGACAACAGCGGCATGGCCACCGCGCTGGTCGGGCAAATGAAAACCCTGGCGGATACGGCGATGGCCATGAGTGCCAGGTCTGGTGTCGAAAAAACGATTCCCAAAACATTTCTTTTGCATCCTGAGTTTGACGATGCCGGCGTTATCACGGGCTTTACTCCGATATACCTGCCTGAGTTTGGCAAATAACCGTCTCCCGTCGGCAACAATCCCAAGTGGCTTGTTCCAACCGAAGACTTTTCCCAACGCCAGTGGCTTGCCGGCGGCGGAACTCCCGCCGGCAGCCACCGAAGAGCACGGTGGGAATATTCCCTTATTGATCGGCGAGATCACCCGGTTGTGATTTCGGATTTAAGAACATGATGGCACCATTCAAAAACAGCCAGACGCCCCATAAACCAACCATGATTGTAAGCCCAAAAAGTTTCATGGGGATGATGCCTATGCCGACAAAAATACGATAAGCCACAACGGGAACGGCCATCAACAGAATGCCCGTCAGAACTTTTCTGATGCCATTGGCTCGAACCGTTGCCGCCCGTTCTTGAAACATCGCGCGAACCATGCCCGATGCCTCTTCAGGGCCGATTCCCTTTATCATCAAAAACTTGATGACCTCTTCGGGCGGGTCGCCCCAAAAAATCTTTGCCCTGGCTTCGTGTTCCGCCTGGGTGTGGTCAGCTTGTCCTGCGGGTGATCGGGTTCCCTGAGTTCTGGCGGCCGGAGGCGGTGATGCCGGAGTGGCCGGCTGAACTGGCAGCGGGACCGCGACGCGCATGCGCGAACCGCCAGCTGTGGCGGCGGCCAAAGTTGATTCCGCCGGCATGTTCTGGACGATAACCGCATTGGCAGTAGCGGTGCCATCGGCGCCACAAGCCGGACAGGCAATGACGCCTGGCAGGAGGTAAACGCCACTCTCTGCATCGAATGCGTAATGTTGTCCGCATTCGCACTCTATTTTGATTGGAATCATCATTGGTGCCGCTCCACTTTGCTGAGACACATGATGCGCCTAACCGGTCATTGAACCACAAAAGTGCTTTTTGCGAAGATGACACTATTCCCCGGTTTGACCCTTGTCCAATAGAATTTAACCGGCGCGTGAAACCAGTCCCGCTAGGCTGAAACCAAAACGGCCTTGTTCTTTTTCAGATATTTTTCAACGGTTGATATGCCGCTGCACGAGTTGGAGCTTCTGACGGCGTCGGGCTTGGCCAGTTTGTAATGCACCAGCAATTTGCCCACCATGCCCACCTGGAGATTCAATTCCGCCATGCGCCAGACCTGACCGGTTTCCAGCGGTTTCAGGCTCATCCGGCGCACCGGCTTATTATTCTTCATAACAGAGTTTGCACCGGAACTTTCGATTAAACGAGTTAAATCGAACGGTAATTGGGGACGCAATCGGGCACAATTCCTGGGACCGCTCGCGTTCCCTTTAAAAGCAAACCAGGGACGTTGAGCGCGGCAGCCGGACCACAACCGTTCCGGCGATTTTGTCGTGCCAGCCCTGCTTCTCCCGGTCCCAGCCGATCCAGAAGAAGCCGAGAAAAAACACAACGGCGGAAAATGCCGCGGCCAGTCCGCGCACCAGAGCCACGAGAAAAGTCAGCGGCCCGCCATCGTGGCGTACCACCTGCAGCTTCAGCACAATTCCCCCAAGCGTGGTTCCCTTCCATGCCCACAAACCGGCGAAATAAGCCAGGGCCACAATAAAAAATACCGGCGGGCCGTTCAGAAACGACAGCATAAATCCGAGTGGCCGGTGCGCAAATCCGGTGATAAAACCCACCGCCACCATGTCCAGAAACGCCGCGCCCATGCGCTCCCAAAAGCCGGCCCGGGGACAGGACAACACAGGTGTAATGACCGGCAGCGCAGCGGACGGTGCGCCGGCAAAAGTTTGAGCGTGCGGCATCACTGGCGGCGGATTACCCGGAGCCGATGCGCCCGGCGATTCCGTTGCGGCTGCCGCCGGCCCGCCCGGAACGATGGCTGGCGGGATGACTGGCGCACTGGCCGTTGGTGTTGGGGTCACTGCAGCCATCGCCGCCACGACAGGTGGTGTTCCCGAAGCCGGTGGCGGAGCCGTTGGTTGTTCCGGCATTTCACGGCGCATGCGGCTGAAAGCGGCTGTGGCCGCGCAACCCAGACCCCAAACACCGAAAATGGTATAGGTCAGCGCTCCCAAAATGGGGACCATGTACAGCAAGGTCAGGAGAATTGAGCCAATCAGAAATCCCACCAATGGTTTTTGGAGCCCGCTTCCCAAAGGGCGACCGACACGCAATCCGAACCATTCCAAAATTGCGATCTTGCCCACGACCGCGCCCAGGAACAACGCTGCCGCCAGGAACGGCACGATCACCAGGCCGACCACGGTGACGATCAGGATGATAATCACCACCGGTACAAGAAATTTCGTAAGGATTCCCATCAAGACCGTGGTGGCCGGCCGCTGGTTCAGAACCTCAACGCACGCCAGCACGGGCCGCGGAAATACCGCCGCCACGAACAGGTAAAACAGGAAGAACACGCCTGCAATAATCCACACAAAACCGACTTGTGGCGCCAGTGGCCGAAACTCCAGCACGCAATACTGCAGCCATTTGGCCAGCCAATCGCCGCCGTTCAGGAATGGGAATGGCAAACCCACGTTCACTTTCTGGCCTTGGACCTTGGACCCGTTCGCCAGATCAAGCTTGCCGCCAACCGATACCGCATCGCCGCCTATCTTTGTCTTGGGATCCGCCGTCACCGCGCCCATGACCGCAACGGTGTCCTGGCCAATTTTGCCACCGGGCTTGAGGTGAACGCTGCCCGCAATCGCAACCACGTTTTGGCCCACTTCGCCATCCACCTCCGAACTGCCGCCAATTGTGACCACGTCCTGCCGGACTTTGCCGTGGACTTTTGCCGAACCGCCGAGGACCACGATCACGTCGGCTGTGTCTCCCGCTTTCAGTTCCACATTCTGGCCGAACATCACAATGGGCTGCGGCTCGCCTCCACTCTCGGCTTCCTGACTCGCCACCGCCTCGTTGGTTGCGGACACTTGAGCATTCGCATCAGCGTTCGATTCCTGGGCCGGCGCCCATGGCGCGAGCAACAGACTGCCGGCAACCGTCAATAGAATGAACCATGTTTGTTTTGTTTTCATAATAAAATTCCTATCATTTTGAGAAGGCGAGGCGGTAATACACGGTGCCCGCCCCAATGCACATGGCATAGCAGACTCCCGCCACAATCAGGCACGCAACGATGAAGCCGGTGCCAAGTTTCTTCACCGCGAGCAATGCCGCATTCACCAGCACATGAAACGTATTCCCAATCACGTTCAATCCGGAAAGCCATTCGCCCGCCCGGTGCAGCGCCAGCGTAATGGTCCCGGTCTGCGACAATTCCCAGCCGCCCAGGCAAAGTCCGCCAAACAACGCCAGCAACACAACCAGCGCCGCCGCCTGCAAGGCCACCGGCCACGTCTGCCACGAACGCCGATACCACGGAACCCGGGCGCGTTGCCCGATGGCCGCCATCACACGGCTTGCCAGCGCGCCCGGCGCGGACAGTTCCGGGAGCGCCTTCAACTCGCGGCTGATGGCCGCTTCCAATTGTTTGTCGTAATCCGGATTCATGTTTTCAAGTCAGGCTGTTTTCCAGTTCCAGGGTAAGGCGGAGCTTTTTGCGCAACGCCTCGCGTCCGCGGGAAATGTCCGTCTTCACTTTGCCCAGCGACACGCCCAGTTTCGCGGCGATTTCCTCGTAGCGCAATCCTTCAAGGTGATAGAGCACCAGCGGCACCCGTTGCGCCGTGGGCAGTTTTTGCAGGGTCTGCTCCACCAGTTCGTGCCGGTCCCGGGCTTCCAGTTCCTCGCCCGCGTTGCTTTCGTCGGCAAATTCCATTTCTGGCTCGCCGCCCGCCTCGGAGTCGCCGGTAAACATCTCGGAAAAAAAGGTCCAGCGCGAACGGTAGCGGGAAAGATGATTCAAACTGAGATTGGTGGCGACGGTCTTGAGCCAGCCGCCCACGGTCGGGCTGCCCTGCAATTCGCCGAACCGTTCATACGCGCGCAGAAACACTTCCTGGGTCACATCCTCGGCTTCAGATTGGTTGGTGAGCAAACGCATGGCCGTGCTAAATACCATGTTCTGGTAATTCCGCATGAACGCCTCGAATGGTTGCGCATCTGTCATGGTCGGGCCGCGGCCCTCGGCGGCTCATCTTACATCCGGAACGCTGTTGAACGCAAAACTCTTGCATAACGGTTTGAGATGATGGCACACATGGGATGCTAGAAATTCCTCCCGGCCCATGCGGGGACCAACTTGGATATGTTTCCCGACTGCGCCGCCGCGCGCAGGATGGCGGTGCCGACCAGGCCCGGCCCGGAATAGGGCCGGGGCTTTGCCGCCGCCCGAAATTTCAACCAGCCGGCGCATCCGAGCTGTAGCCAGCTCCTGCCCGTTGCGGTCAGATGACCGGGCAATGCCGGCAGCGGCTGGGCCTTTTTGAAGGCCGGATTCACATTCGCTCTTGCGGATAACCTTTTCATGTTCAATTCCATAACCCGGCAGACCCCCGGATTGTTTCAAAAAAGTTCCGCCCATGAACCTCCTGGAAACGCCGGCGCCCCGCCGGCCAGTCGGAAGATGAAAACTGGAACTCGCCGGCGGGACGCCAGCGCTCCCAAGACCTGTTTTCCGTAATGACGGACGATGCAGGCTTGACCATCCGGTGATTCCGGCTCATTTTTATTCCGTTCGGCGAGCGAAAACCTATGAAAACCAGAAGCGATATTGCCGTGGAAAAATTTCTCGCCGGGTACAACTGCGCGCAAGCCGTTCTGTACTCGTTCTGCGATGATCTCCAATTCGACAAGGACACGGCCCTCCGGCTGGCCAGCGGGTTCGGCGCCGGCATGGCGCGAAAACAAGGGACGTGCGGAGCCATCACCGGCGGCATCATCGCCATTGGGCTTAAGCACGGACGCGGCGAGGGGCAGGACCGGACGCGCACGGACGAAACCTACCGGAAAGTGCGCGAACTCCTGTGGCAATTTGAATCCAAGCACGGCACGAGCAACTGCCGCACCCTGCTGAACGGCTGCGACCTGAACACGCCCGAAGGCCAGCGCCAGTTCAAGGAAAACGATCTCCAGACCAAGACCTGCACCGGTTGCGTCAAGACGGTCGGGGAGACGCTGGAAAAGATTCTTTAACCAAAAACGTCCGATTCCGCGCCATCGGAATGGGAATGCGGAAAGTCATTGCTCGACGCGTTGCCACAGTTCCACTACGACCGGATTTTTTTCGGCGCCCATTTGGTAATAATTATCCCCGTCCACACGGATTTTGAATCTCGGATGCTGGCCGCGAAATCGGATCATCTGGCCCGTTGCCGCCTCAATGGATTCCGTATAGCTGTCGCCTTGAAGCGTGTAATGGCCGCTGGCGGAATAAACGACATTGGAGTCGGCGTCATAAGTGACGATGGCCCAATTGGTCAGGGTGAACATTTTGAAATAACCGCTGTGGGGTGGAAGGGGGAAAAACTGACCGGTCATCCGGGATTTTGCGCCTGCCAATTCCCAGGTGCCAACGAGCTCGTTCTTCAACTCATCTTCACTTTGAACCATGGGCGTATGCAGGACGTGATATTCAACCGGATTATTCTTCTTCAATTCGGCCAATGCCCGCTTTTGGACCACGTGCGCCCTTACCGTGAGAATGAGAAGCGTGATGGCACCGAGCAATAAAACAGCCGCAATGCCGATGATCATGGCCGGTTTTGCTCTTTGCGATGCCATAGGTTCCAACGCTCTTTACTACCGTCGCCATCCGTGGTCAAGGAGAACTGGCCACGCCCTTTTAGATGCCGCCGAATTAACCGCCTAATAACGGTGTTGCTCTAAAATTAGGCACATGAGTCCAGATAATTAATATCAGCCATCGGAGTTCAAGGTGCGTGGCCATATTCCTAGTTAATTGAAATGGAAGCTGTTACACAAAACAGCCGCATTGTGGCTCTCAGCTTGCTAAGGAGATGAATCCGAAAACGAACATTGTCGGCAAATAAGCAGGAAAATTATGGCATATCATAACACTTGTGGCAGAAAATCGAGTCTGTCTGAGCATCAAAAGCAAATCCGGTTTTTTACCGGACTGTTGGTGGGCATCTGCGCCCTGTTTGCCGTTTTGTTTTTCTGGCTGGTGAATCGGTCAAGCATCTTCCCTCACTAAATCAATCTTCATCGCACTGGCGGGTCTTTGTCCCGCAGCGCGCGACAAATTCCTTTCGAGTTTGTAGCGGCGCCCTATGAGCGTCGGATAATTTGCGACGGTCCCGGCAATGTAGTGGCACAGGTGTCTCGCCTGTGTGTTCCAGCAAAGGTGTCGCCAGTTACAGAAACACACGGGCGAGACGCCCGTGCCACTTTGCTGGCCACGTTCCTTTGGCTGCGGTTCTGCCGCGCCATGTCTCTGCGTCGAAAAATGTCTCGCGGCAACTCCGGCAGTATTTGAACACTGTCTTGAAAGATTTCGCCTTCGCATCCGTATGGTAATTGGGGGCAAATGTAATCCCCCGAACATGTCACGAGTATTGGTCATGGATGACGAGGCGGATACGAGGATGTTCATCGAGGAAATCCTTGAATCTGCCGGTCATGAAGTGGTTTTGGCCGCCGATGGATTGGAAGGCATGCGGCAATACCATTCCACGCCGGTTGATCTGGCGGTGGTGGATCTGTTCATGCCCCACCGGGAGGGACTGGAAACGATAAAAGAACTCAAGCAACAGTTTCCGGATTTTCCGATTATTGCAATGTCAGGAGATGCAATGGCCCTGACTCTGTTGTCGGTTGCCCAGCGGCTCGGGGCGGCGGAGGTGCTGCAAAAACCATTTTTACCCGAGGAGTTGCTTGCGGCGGTAAAACACCTGTTGCAGCCCAAACGCCGTCGAACGGCCAGGAAACGAGCAGGACCGGTTTTCTACAGGAGCAAACAGAGTTAACTGAATCCTTCCGGGAAAAACATCTTTGTTTCCTACTGGAGTTTTCCAATTCGCGCTCGAAAGGATGGACCTCGGCGGTGGTGAATTCGGGGCCATCCGAAAGCGGTGAAGGGCCGCTGCAGTCCAAACGCTGGCGCGATGACCGGGCGACTCCTCAATTACGCGAAGCGTCTGGACTGCGGTGGCTTTAGCACCGCTTTGGCATCTGACGGGAACGTTGTTTGTCATAAGCGCAATCCCGTTCACCGGCAAATCGCGATGGACAATCCGTCAGAACCGGAATAAGGTCGTTCTTATGAAACAGGATGGGCTGCAGAACAGGCCATCATTAATTGTTAGGCGGCATGACGCTACACGCATGAATGTTTCACAAAGCTTAATTTCGTGGGGATTGATTCCCGCGAGTTTGCTCCATCTTGCGTCGGCGGTTGTTCTGACAATTCACTCGCATCATCACACGCTCGGTTCCGTTGCGTTTTTATGGAAGGCGATATTTTATCCCGGCGGCATTGTTTTGATGTTCGTTGTCGGGATGCTTATTGTCATTCGCAGAAGCGAGCACTCATGCTATGAGCTTGTAGATAAGCTGGCCATCGCGGTTGCTGCCATAGCTATCGTTGTGTTTGCTATTATTTGCCGAGACTTTTGAACCATGACGATTTTGCCGCCTAATTAAAAAACAGGCCGCTCCCCCACCCTCTTTCATTGCCCAACGCGCCGGGCTGGATAAACTATGCGGGTGAAATCCAAAGGCACAGTTTATCTCGTCGGGGCCGGGCCGGGCAACACGGGCCTGCTCACGTTGCGCGGCGCGGAATTGCTCCGGCGCGCTGACGTGGTGCTCTATGACGCGCTGGTGAATCCCGATCTGCTCCGGCTGGCGCCGCCGTTCGCCGAACTCATCGCCCGCGGCAAAAACATGACGATGCCGCAGGAGGAAATCACCGCGTTGCTCATCGCCCGGGCGCGCGAGGGCAAATGCGTCGTACGGCTTAAGGGCGGCGATCCCTACATTTTCGGGCGCGGCGGCGAGGAAGCCGAGGCGCTCGCGGCGGCGAAAATTCCTTTTGAAGTTGTGCCCGGCATTTCGTCGGTCGTGGCCGCGCCGAATTACGCGGGCATTCCGCTCACGCATCGCGGGCATTGCTCCAGCTTCACCGTTTTCACCGGCCACGAAGATCCCGATGCTGCCGAAACGACTTTGCGCCATGAACAAATCGCCAAAATTCCCGGCACCAAGGTCGTGCTCATGGGCACCGAGAAACTCTCCGACTGGACAAAATCGCTCGTCGCGCACGGCATGTCGCCGGAAACACCCGTCGCGATGATCCGCTGGGGCACGACTGGACGGCAACAAACCGTCACCGGCACGCTGGCGACCATCGCCGGTCTCGCCGTTAAACAAAAACTATCGCCGCCGGTGCTGACGATCATCGGCGACGTGGTGAGATTGCGCGGAAAATTGAACTGGTTTGAAAAGCGGCCGTTGTTTGGCCGGCGAATCGTTGTCACGCGGCGTTCAGAGCAGGCGGGCGGTTTCGCGCAGCGCCTGACGGAACTTGGCGCGGACGTGCTGGAAGTGCCGACCATCAAAATCACGCGGCCGACGGAGACCGACGCCATCGTGGATGCGCTGCTGGGATTGAATGCCTACGACTGGCTGGTGTTCACAAGCGTGAATGGTGTGACGGCATTTTTCGACATCTTTTTTCGGCGATTCCAGGATTTGCGAGACATCGGCGGCGTGCGCATCGCGGCGGTCGGCCCGGCCACGGCGGCGAAATTGCGGGAGCTGCATCTCCAGGTGGATCTGACGCCGGACGAATTTACCGCAAAGAAAATCGCCGCGGCCTTTGAGAAATTTGAAACCATCGAGAATCTGAAGATGTGCCTGCTGCGCGCCGAGGTGGCGAACCCTGATTTGCCGAAGGCGCTGGAGGAGCTCGGCGCCATCGTGGACGACATTGCAATTTACAAAACCGTGGCCGAAACCGAAGACCCGGCCGGCGCGGGGGCGACGCTGCTCGAAAGCGGTGCGGATTGGATCACCTTCACGAGCGGCTCGACGGTGGAACATTTTCACGCGCGTTTTGATCTGCCAAAGCTGCTGAAGAAATTTCCGCAAACAAAGCTGGCGTCCATCGGCCCGGAAACCAGCAAAGCCATCCGCGCTCTGAGGTTGGAACCCGCGCTGGAAGCGAAGGAGCACACGACGGACGGCTTGATTGCCGCGCTGTTAAAGGCGGTTTGAAGCATGAACATTTTGGCGCCTGCGGTTGTCTATTGTGTGAATTTCTGAATGGTTTTGGAAAAATGGAACGTTTGTTAAGGAATACATTTTGGTCCGGGATGGTTTTGGCCGTGTTGTGCCTGGGCGGCACGCGGCTGGGGGCCGCCACGTTCACGGCGTCACTCGACCGCGACACCATTGCGCTGGGCGAAAGCGCCACCCTGTCGCTGACGTTTGAGGATGGGTCGCCGCGGAATGTCCCCATGCCGCCGAATGTCGCCGGTTTGCAAATTGCTTACGTCGGACCATCCAGCCAGTTCAGCTTCGTCAACGGCGAAACCAAATCCACGGTCACGTACAATTTCACGCTGACAGCACGGCAAGCCGGCGATTTCACCATCCCAACGTTGGCCGCCGACGTTGGCGGACAGCGGCTGAGTTCACCGCCACTGAGATTGAAGGTGCTGCCGCCGAATTCGCCACCGCCGGAAGCCGTCAACTCTGGTTCGGAAGTTGCCTTCATGAAACTCGCGCTGCCGGAAAAGGAGGTTTACCCCGGCGAAGTGCTGGCCGCCAGGCTGGACATCTATTTGCGCGACGATGTGCAAAATTTTGGCAATTTCCAATTTACCGGCACCCCCGCCGATGGATTCACCGTTGGCAAAATGGCCCAAGGCTCCAGGCAACGGGTCCAAATTGGCAATCGCGTTTACACCGATGTCCCGCTTGAAATCGCCCTCACCGCCAACAAATCCGGCCCGATAAGTCTTGGACCATTTACCGCCAGCGCAGTCATCGAACTGCCATCGTCGAACCAGGGTGGCGACCCATTTTTCCGGCGGTTCTTCAACACTGGTGAACAAAAACAAGTCACGCTCGCCACGGAAACACTCAACGTAAAATCGCTGCCGTTGCCCACCGAAGGCGCGCCGGCGTATTTCAACGGTGCGGTTGGCGATTACACCATGACCGTCACCGCCGGGCCGACCACCGTTGCCGTCGGCGATCCCATCACCATGCGCGTCCAAATATCCGGCCATGGCGCGTTGGATGCGCTCACGTTGCCCGACCACCCCGCCTGGCGCGATTTCAAGGCCTATCCGCCCACGTCCAAAGTCGCAACCAGCGACCAGCTTGGCCTGCAAGGCACAAAAACCTTCGAGCAAATCGTCACACCGCAAAACACAGATGTCCATGAATTGCCGGCGTTTTCGTTCAGTTTTTTTGATCCCGGCGCAAAAACTTATCGCACGCTCACGCAGCCGCCGGTGCAACTGGCCGTGCATTCCGGCGGCACGACACCCGCGCCGATGATTGCCGCCACAAAATCCGCCGGCGCACCGGCGCCGCCGCCCCAGGACATTCTGCCCATCAAAGAACAATTCGGCACGCTCGCACCAGCCGGCCCGCCACTGTTGACGCGACCGGCGTTTCTGGCCGCGCAAAGCCTGCCCGTGCTGGCGTGGCTGGCGGCCTTCGTCTGGCGCAAACGCACGGACAGCCTGGCGAACAATCCCCGGCTGCGGCGGCAACGGCGCGTTGCCGGGCTGGTCCAAGGCGGACTGAACGATTTGCGCCGGCTCGCGGCGGAAAACAATTCGGCCGATTTTTTCGCGACACTGTTTCGCCTGTTGCAGGAACAACTGGGCGAACGGCTGGATTGTCCGTCATCGTCCATCACCGAAGCTGTGATTGACGAACGTCTGGTTCTGCTCAGCACGCCGGAACCGGTCCTGGCCAGCCTGCGTGAATTGTTCCAGCTTTGCAACCAGGCGCGCTATGCGCCAATGCGAACGAGCGGCGAAATGGCCGCGGTGATTCCGCAATTTGAAAACGCCATCCGCGAACTGCAAAAGGTGAACACATGAAATCGCACCTGCACATTTTGCTGGCGGTCATAGCGGCCTGGATTTTTACCGGCAGCGCAATGGCCACCGACCTTTCGGCTGAATTCAACGCCGCAAATAAACTTTATGCCGAGGGCAAATTTGCCGACGCTGCCGCCACCTACGAAAAAATCCTCCAGTCCAGGGCGGTTTCCCCGGCGCTCTATTTCAATTACGGCAATGCGGAATTCAAGTCCGGCAACTTTGGCCGCGCGATTGCCGCTTATCGCCAGGCGGCGCAATTGACCCCGCGCGACGCGGAAGTGCGTGCCAATCTGGAGTTCGCGCGCAACCAGGTGCAAGGCCCGACGCTTCGTGAAAGCCGTTGGTCCCGCGCTGCGGGATGGCTCGGCCTGCTCACTTTGAACGAGTGGACGGGGGTGGCCGCTGTCGCGCTTTGGTTGACGTTTGCATTGCTGGCCGCGATGCAAATTCGCCCGGTGCTTAAAACAACGTTGCGCGGTTTTGTGCCTGGCGCGGTTGCGGTCACTCTTTTGTCATGCGCATGTCTCGGCGTGGACGCCGCCATTCATTTTACCAGACAAACCGCCGTGGTTGTCGCGCCGGAGGTGACCGCACGCAGCGGGCCGTTTGACGAGGCGCAGAACGCGTTCACCGCCCGCAACGGCGCGGAACTGGCGGTGCTGGATCGTCGCAACAACTGGCTGCAGGTGACCGACGGTTCCGGGAGAATCGGCTGGCTCCAACGCCAGCAGGTGGAAACATTGCCGGGCAGTTGAAATAAAATGGCTCCAGAGGTAGGGCTCGAACCTACAACATCACGGTTAACAGCCGCGCGCTCTACCATTGAGCTACTCTGGAATCCAAAGGGAGGATTAATCTACAAACCGATGAGCCGCGCGTCAATCGGATTCCGTGTCACAAACACTGGCAGCGCGGGCAATAAAACGTGCTCCGAGCGCCCTGTTTGATGAGTTTGATTGAACCGCCACAATTCGGGCAGGGCCGCCCGGCACGGCCATAAACCCGCAATCGTTCCTCGTAAAAATCCATCGCGCCTGGCGCCCGGCCAAAATAAAAAAAGCCACCTGATTCCCTTCCGCCAAAAATCAATGGCACGGTGCTGCCGCACTCGATGGCTTCCGCCAACACCTCGCGAATCGCCCGCCAAAGCCGCGCAACTTGCAACTTGGTCAGCTTTCGTGCCGGCAATCGCGGCGAAATCCGCGCGCGGAACAGCGTTTCGCTGGCGTAAATGTTGCCGATGCCCGCCACCACACTCTGGTCCAGCAACTTGATCTTGATGGCCTGCCGCGACCGTTTCAGCGCCACCGCAAACGCCGCCGGCTGAAAATCATCGCCCAGTGGTTCCGGCCCCAGTCTTTCAACCGCTGAAACGTCCAGCGTCAGCCGGCCAAAATAGCGCGTGTCCTCGTAAATAAAGTTTTCACCGCCCAAATCAAGCACCACCGCCGCGTGCCGGGGCAGACGCTCGTTTTTCCGCACCAGATAAAACCTCCCGGTCATGCCCAGATGTCCAAGCAGCGTCACCGGCTCTTTCGGGGCCGGCGCGCGGAGTTGAAACAAAAGGTATTTGCCGCGCCGCGACAGTCCGGTGAATTTTGCTCCGAGCAAAGTCCGGCGGAATCTTCGCGGCGAAGTTGGCAACAGCACTTTTGCTCGCCGCACGTTTACGCCACGAATGGTTTTCCCGCGAATCAGGGGGCGCAAATGACGCGCGAGGACTTCGACTTCGGGAAGTTCAGGCATTGGAAATCGGAAATAGTTGGAGCCTCCTCACGTCTGCTACTTTTTTAACGGGCTTCCATCTTCCTTCTTCGCCGTGCCTTCTCAGCCCGTCACCCGCGTGCCCACATTTTCGCCCATGACCACGCGGCGCAAGTTGTGCGGCTTGAAGAAATCGAAAACGATGATGGGCATTTTATTGTCCATGCAAAGCGAGAACGCCGTCGAATCCATCACCTTGAGCTGCCGTTGCAACGCATCGAGATACGTGATTTGCGCGAAACGTTTCGCCTTGGGATTTTTCTTCGGGTCGGAATCGTAGATGCCGTCCACCTTGGTCGCCTTCAAAATCACTTCCGCGCCGATTTCATTGGCGCGCAAGGCGGCGGCGGTGTCGGTGGAAAAAAATGGGTTGCCGGTCCCGCCGCCGAAGATGACCACCCTGCCCTTTTCCAGGTGCCGCACCGCGCGGCGGCGGATGAACGGCTCCGCGACCTGCGCCATGGCGATGGCGCTTTGCACGCGCGTGGGCGAGCCGAGCTTTTCCAGTGCATCCTGCAACGCCAGCGCATTGATGATCGTGGCCAGCATCCCCATGTAGTCGCCGGTGGCGCGCTCAATGCCGTGCTCGCTGCCGGACAGGCCGCGAAAGATGTTCCCGCCGCCGACCACCACGACCGCCTGCACGCCGAGTTCGCGCACCTCGCGAATTTGCCCGGCCATGTGGCGCACCGCCTGAGGACAAATACCGACGCCATTCTCGCCGCCCAGCGCCTCGCCGCTGAGCTTGAGCAGAATGCGGGAAAATTTTGGATTTTTGGCGGTCGTCATCGCGGATGATTTTTAACAGTCCGCAGGCGCCCCGTCAAACCAAAGCCGTGAGCCAAAATAAAAAGGGCGTCCAGACAGACGCCTTTGTGCTGCAATTGGAGCGCGGAGCATAGCTCCGCAAAATAATGTTGAACACCGCGGAGCAATGCTCCGCGCTCCGGTTTACACCGCGCTTTCGCCAACTTGGAAACGCACGAACCGGCGGATGGTGACTTCGTCGCCGAGCTGCTTGGCAACCTGCGCCACGTATTCCTTGACGCTGATCTCGGAGTTCCGCTTCACGAAACCCTGGTCCACGAGGCAGTAGGTCTGGAAAAACTTGTCCAGCACACCGGCCAGGATTTTTTCCATCGCCTGCGGCGGTTTGCCCTTGAGGCGGTCGGATTGCGCGGCAATTTCGCGCTCCTTGGCAATCACTTCGGGTGAAACCTGCTCGCGCGAAACCGCGTACGGATGTCCCGCCGCAATTTGCAGCGTGATGTCCTTGACCAGTTGTTTGAATTCTTCGGTGACCACAGTTTCGGCCTTGCCCGCGCCCACTTCGACGAGCACGCCGACTTTTGCGCCGGTGTGAATATAGCCGGCGATGAGTCCGTTGCCATTGACCTCCATCCGCGCATGGCGGGCGATTTTGATGTTCTCGCGGATTTTCGCGACCAGCGCCTCGCGTTCGGTTTCCAGACTGGCATTGGCATCGGTGGCCAGACGCTTGGCAGCTTCATCGCAAAACGAGCGGAACAGCTCGTTGCGCGCGACGAAATCCGACTCGCTGTTCACTTCCAGGAGCACGCCGAGTTTTCCGCCGGGCGCAATGTATTGGGTGATGGAGCCTTCCTTCGCCTCGCGCGCGGATTTCACGGCGGCGGTGGCCTGGCCTTTTTTGCGCAGAATGTCCACGGCGGCTTTGAGGTCGCCCTTCGCCTCGGTCAGCGCCTTTTTGCAATCCATCATGCCCACGTTCGTCATTTCACGAAGTTTGGCAACGTCAGCAGCAGTAATTTGAAACATATAAAAACAGTTGTTGGTTAAATTATGTGTTTGTTGGTAGGGCGGGGCAGTCCTCTGCCCGCCGCGGCGCGCACGGAGTGACGCGCCCTACCAAAAATCTATGCCGTCGCCTGCGGAGCGGCCTCAACCGGAGCCGCCACAATCGGCGCGGGAACGGCGGGTTGTGCTTCCGCCGAAGCGGCTTCTTCCGCCGCCGCACGGCGCGAACGCTTGGATTCAAACTCCGCCTGCGCCAGCGTGATGGTCTGCCCGATCGTGGCCAGAATCATGCGCACCGACCGGATGGCGTCGTCGTTCGCGGCAATCGGAAAAGTCACCAGATCGGGATCGCAATTCGTATCCACGATGGCAACGATCGGCACCTTGAGCTTGCGGGCCTCCGCGACGGCGTTGTGCTCGCGTTTGATGTCCACGACGAACATCGCGGCGGGAATCTTGTCCATCGCGCGTATGCCGTCGAAATATTTGTGCAGCCGGCCGGCCTCGCGGCGGATGACCGCCTGCTCCTGCTTGCCGTAATTGGCCAGCGAACCGTCCGTGTCCATTTTCTCGATTTCCTTAAGCCGTTTGATGGACGATTTGATGGTGTTGTAATTTGTCAACGTGCCGCCGAGCCAGCGTTCGGTGACAAAGAACTGGCCGCATTCCTTGGCGGTGTCCTTGACACATTGCTGCGCCTGTTTTTTGGTGCCGACGAACACCACCTTGCCGCCTTTGCGGACGGTTTGGGACAAGAAATCGCACGCGGCTTCGAGCTGCACGACTGTCTTGCTGAGGTCAATGATGTGAATGCCGTTGCGCGCGTCAAAGATGAACGGCTTCATCTTGGGGTTCCAACGCTTCGTCTGATGTCCGAAATGGACGCCCGATTCCAACAATTCTTTAATGCCGATGCTTAACACAATTTTCCTTTGGTTAAAAATCCGAACTTTTTGTAGCGGCGCTCTATGAGCGTCGTTTTCCCGGCGGTCACAGACCGCCGCTACAAGTTTCAGACCATCCCGCGGAACACGGAATTGAGTTTGATGTTGTTATGGCCGCTCCACACTCACACGAGCGTGGAAATTAAGGCCGTTTCCCCCTGCCAACTGACCATTCAACGTCTGGACAAGGGTCATTAAAAATAACAAAATCGCGTGTAATGGCAATAGCTATTTTAAGTCAATCGGGACGCGCGATTAATTGGATTGACAGGATGCGAACCAATCATTAGGATTTCAGCGAAAGGGCGCTCTTATGAAGAACAAAACTTTTAAGATTGTGGTTAAACTCGCCTTCCTTCTTTGTCTCTTGATTCCCGGCACCGCAGGCGCAGCCGGCTACACCCTCACTGTCTATGCCCAAGGCTCCGGCACCGTCACCAAAAATCCCACCAACAGTTCTTACCCGCCGGGCGTCACCGTCACCGTCACCGCCACGCCCAATACCGGCTGGTATTTCGCCAACTGGTCGGGCGACACGAACGGCACGGTGAATCCACTCAACGTGACCATGAACTCAAGCATGATCATCACCGGAAACTTTCTGCCCTTCCCCACATACACGCTGACACTGGCCACCAACGGCCAGGGAGCGATTGATTTGAATCCGGCGGGCGGCAGTTACTTGAGCAATACCGTTGTCACCGCCACCGCCACGCCGTCGGCGGGCTGGGTGTTTACGGCCTGGTCGGGTGCAACGAATGGCAGCTTCAATCCGGTGTCGCTCACGCTGAACACGAACCTCTCGTTGACCGGCGCCTTCGCGCAGTTGCCCGCCTTCGATATTCAGCCGCTCAGTATAACCAACGTCGTGGGCAGCACGGTGAGTTTCTCCGCCCACGCGGTGGGCACCGCGCCGTTGGGATACCAATGGTTTTTTAGCGGCGGTTCGCTGGGCGGGGTGACCAACACCACACTCACGTTGACCAATGCTCCATCAGGCAAAGCGGGCAATTACTGGATTATCGTGACCAACAGCTACGGCAGCGCGACCAGTCAAGTGGCGTCGCTCACGCTCACCAATGCCGGCGGGTCAACCAACGTGGTCAATTCACCGGACGAGGCGAGCCTGCGCGCGGCCATCAAGATCGGCGGCTGGGTCAGCCTTGCCTTCAACGGCACGGTGACCATCACCAACACCATCAACATCACCAACAATGTGATTTTGGATGGAAAGAACGTCTCGGCGGTCATCAGCGGCGGCAATGCGGTGAGGCTGTTCTACGTCGCCAGCGGAGCGAGCTTGACTGCATCTAACCTGACTTTGGCCAATGGCAGTTACATTGTCACCAACGGCACTCAGGCTGCCGATGCCGGGGCCATTTACAATGACGGCGGCACGGTGATTTTGGTCGCCTGCACGTTGACAAATAACAGCGCTCAATCGCTGGTTTATAACGGGCTGGCTCGCGGCGGCGCCATTTTCAACAACGGCGGCACCGTGTCACTATGCCAATCCGCTATTTCAAATAATGCTGCCATTGGCGGCGGGCCAAACAACCCGACTAGCATAGCTGCATCCGGAAGCGGTCTGGGCGGGGCGATTTACAATACCAACGGCTCGGTAGTTATTACAGGGTGCAACGTGAGCAGCAATGTTTGTAATGGCATTGTTGAAGTAAATGGTATAATCGGCGAATATGGTTCAACGAGCCCAACGATGGGTGGCGCTGTGTTTCAAGCATCAGGCTCTTTGATGGTTTCCAACAGCACTCTCTTGCTGAATCTAGCCTTGGGTGCAAATGGTGCTGGAAATATTTTTGCCACCCAGCCCGGCGTATGGTGGCGCTGTAGCAGTTAATGGTGGCATCATGACGATTAATCACAGCCAATTTATTTCAAATATGGTCAAGGGCGGAAGAGCTATCTACAAAACCCAAGCCGGTCCCGCATACGGTGGAGCGGTTTATTCTGCATCTACGCTAACAGCCACAGACAGCTCGTTCGTTGGCAATCAGACATTCGCCGGTGATTACGCAATGAATGACAGCCATAATGGGGTGATAGGCGCAATGGGGTACGGTGGGGCTATCTATAATTCCGGCACGGCCTTGCTGAATCGCTGCTCAGTCTATTCCAACTATGTTCAAGGCGGAATCGGCCATTATGCTTCGCCTGCGTACTCTGGAATCGGCGGAGATGCATTGGGTGGCGGCATTTTCAACGCATTACAGTTTGCAGCCACGAACTGCACCGTCGTTTTAAACTCGGTGGTTGGCGGTGACACTCTTGGAGGCCCCTATCTAACCACAAATGGGAATGCATGGGGCGGCGGCGTTTTTAATAATACCAATGCGACGTTCATCGCAATGAATCTGACCATCGCCAGCAACAGTTGCAGTTCACCACCATCCGGTCATCGTAATAATGGTGATTGTACAAATGGCTTTGCCGCCGGAGCCCAGATCGCCAACACCAATGGTACGTTGCACCTGCACAACTCTCTAATCGCCTACGGCGGCACCAATAGTAACGCTTACGGTACCATCACCGATGACGGCTACAACATCTGCTCCGATGGCTCGGCGAATTTAAACAGCGGTTCCAGTTATAATTTCACCGACCCGAAACTCGGGCCGCTGGCGGATAATGGCGGGCCGACCCTGTGCATGGCCTTGCTGTCAAACAGTCCGGCGATTGATTTTGGAGACAGTTCGGGCAGCCCCAACACCGATCAGCGCGGATTCGTCCGCCCATTTGGTGACGGTGTGGACATGGGGGCTTATGAATATGGTTCGTTTCAACAACTCGGCTCTCCGGTTGGCGTTCCGGGATATCTAAGCCTTAATACCAGCGCGAACTACTATCTGCTCTCCTTTACCACCGCCGCCGCAACCACATGGCGACTCCAGACCTCCACAAATTTGATCACGTGGAATGATCTGAACACCAACGGTCCGTTTGTCAGCCCGACGAATGTCTGCCAGATTTTCAGCCGAAAGAGCTTTGATCATAGTTTCTTCCGCCTGCTGATGCAATGAGGCCGGGAACTGAATTCCGCATTGCGTCCGGGCGACTTTGTAGTTATTTGGTTTCTCAACCGGATGAAACCCGCCACAAAATTCGCCGTCGTTCTGGTCACCACGCCGGATTTGAAAACCGCCCGTGCGCTTGCGCGTGCGGCATTGCAGGCGCGGCTGATTGCCTGCGCAAACCTCATCCCCAAAATAGAATCGCATTACTGGTGGCGGGGAAAGATTGAATCCGGCACGGAGGTTTTGCTGGTTTTGAAAACGCGGAAATCAAAGCTGGCCGCGCTGGAAAAACTGGTTCTCGCCCAACATCCCTACGACACGCCGGAGTTCATCGTCCTGCCGTTGAGCGCGGGGAACAAAAAATATCTCGCCTGGCTGGCTGGGAGGGACGGCGTGACGCCGTCCCAATAATCAGTGTCGCCGACAGCGACCCTCCCAGATTTTGTTTGAACCGGCGGTGCATGGGCGTAAATTTAAGGCGTGAATCCGGTGAACTCGATTTCGCTGGTGTTGCTGGCGGTGCTTGGGTTCTGTGCTTGGCTCGGGTACCATGGCCCTCACCTTGCTGCTGGCCTTTCATCGGCAATCACGCGCGGCTGCGTTGCTCCCCTGCCCCGTGGAACCATTCCCCACGTTTCAACTGGCATTCGCACCCCGGCCCGCAAGCTGGCTGGCCATTCGCTCACAGGATCGCCAAGCCGTCCAGTCCGCGCTCGGCCTGGATCATTTCGCACCCTGTTCATGGGCAGGAGGCATGACGGGCGGGCATGGATTTTTCATCGGGCCACCGGTCCATGGCTGGATCATTGTCACCGGGTCCGGCCTGCCGAATCCGGGCAGCGACGCGGATGAGTGTTTCCGCTTTTTGACCGAACTCAGCCGCAAACTGGGTCACGTGCAATTTTTCCAGGCGGAACGGGTTTTGCATCATCACGCCTGGGTGCGCCTGGAAAACGGCGTCGTGAAGCGCGCGTATGCGTGGGCGGGCGAAACGGTGTGGAATCAAGCCGCCAAAACCGCCGAGGAGACGGAATTAAGCATGAAATGCTTCGGCTACGGCGAACATCCCAGCGCGACCTCCTGGGCCGCGGCAGAATGGACGGCGGCCAACGTCGCCAAAGTCCCGTTGCTGGCCGCGCGCTGGAGCCTCGATCCGGCGCGCATTGACGGGAGTTTGCCGAGGCACGTTGCCGGCGAATCGCCCCGACCGGATTGAGCCTTGCGTTTTCGGGCGCGTGAGGCAGATTGCCCGCAAACAGGAAAGGAATTATGTCATTCAGCATTGAACTTGAACTCCAGAAGTTCCCCAAGGTTGTTTCGCTCAAGGACGACACGAAAGCAACGCTGCGCCCCCTGCGCCCCGACGATGAAAAAGAATTCCACGGGTTGTTTCTGAGCATCCCCGAACCGGAACGGATGTTCATCAAACATCGCGTTGCGGAAATCGAAACCATCCGCGACTGGTGCCGGAACCTTGACTACGGGCGCAACCTGCCGCTGGTCGGGCTGGTGAACGGCAAAATCGTCGGGGACGCCACGTTGCACCAGCAGCTCGGCGGCTGGAAACGGCACGTGGGCCGCGTCAGCGTGCTGGTGCATCCGGAATTTCGAGGACGCGGCCTGGCGCGGGCGCTCATCGGCGAGATCATCGAAATTGCGCGGCAGGTCGGCCTGGAAAAGGTCGAGGCGGAATTCATCGGCGAGCAGACCGCAGGCATCAAAATGTTTGCCCTGCTCGGTTTCAGCAAGCTTTTGCGCCTGGATGATTACGTCAAGGACATGCAGGCCGTCACCCACGATTATATTTTGATGGGACTCGACCTGAAAACCGACGAGGAATATGCCGGAGTGGGAGGCTGATTTGCGATTTCAGATTTACGATTTACGCGTGACGTCCGGTTTTGCCAATCGCCGAAAAATTGTCAGGCTCGTAAATCGCATATCGTAAATCTGAAAATCCAATGTCTCCCGATGTCTGTCCGAATTGCGGTGCCGAAGTGCCGCCCGAGGCCAAAGCCTGTCCCGGATGCGGCTCGGATGAACAGACCGGCTGGTCGGAAACCGCGTATGCCAGCCATCTCGGCCTGCCGGATGAAAATTTCGACCATGACGAATTTGTGAAAAATGAATTCGGGCCGGAGCCGGTCAAGCCGCGCGGCATCGCTTGGTTCTGGTGGGTGGTGGCGTTGCTGGTGGTGGCAGGAATGCTGTTTTTCCTGCTGAAATAAACGGGAACATTGAACAACCAACGTCGAACGCTGAACATCGAAGTGTTGGTCCGTTTGTCATTGTATTCGATGTTCGATGTTTCAATTTCAATAAAAAAGCCCGTCCTTGCGAACGGGCTTTGAATCTTTTGGAGCGTTTCTCCTGGATTCTCCTGGATCAAGCTTTGGCGGTTGATTCCTTGGCTGGCTCCGGCGCTTTTGCTTCGGCACCGGGCGTGGTATCCTCCGCCGCTGGAGCCGGAGGCGTGAAGTCCACCCATTCCAAAATTGCTCGCGTTGCGGCGTCGCCCTGTCGCTGGTTCATTTTGACGATGCGCGTGTAACCGCCGTTGCGTTCCTTGAACGCGGGAGCTATGTCTTCAAAAAGAATCCGCAACACGTCCTCGTTTTGCCGCCATTTCTGGCGTTCTTCCTTGGTCAATTGCCCCGTGGTTCCGCGGGTGTGCAAACGCGCGGCCACCAAGCGGCGCGATTGCATCGTGCCGTGCTTGCCGAGGGTGACGATTTTTTCGGCGACAGAACGCGCGGCTTTGGCCTTGGCGAGCGTCGTGGTCACGCGCTTGTGCTTGATGAGACTGCAAACCAGATTGGCCAGCATCGCGTTGCGGTGCGTGGAGGTGCGGCCCAGTTTGGCCGTTCGTTTGAGATGTCGCATAGCCGGTCCTTATTCCACCTTGGGTTCTTCCTTGGGCGCTTCGAGCAATCCCGGCTCGAAGTTCATGCCGAGGGACAAGCCCAAAGCCGTCAGTTTGTCTTTGATTTCGTTCAGCGATTTCTTGCCGAAATTGCGGTACTTGAGCATTTCCTGCTCGGTCTTCATTGCCAACTGGCCGACGCTGGTGATGTTCGCGTTGTTCAGGCAGTTCGCCGCGCGGACGCTCAACTCGATTTCGTTGACGCTCATGTTGAGGAGCTTCTTCATCTTCGACTTTTCCTCGTCCTGCTTGTCGGCGGCCTCCTCGAATTCCACCGCGTTCTTGTCGTAACCGACGAACACGTCGAGATGATGCTGCAAAATGGCCGAGGCCTGCGTGAGCGCGTCGTCAGGCGACAGCCGCCCGTCGGTCCAGATTTCCAAAATCAGCCGGTCGTAATCCGTACGATTGCCGACGCGCGCTGCTTCAACGCTGTAACGCACGCGGGTCACCGGCGAGAACAGCGAGTCAATGGCCACCACGCCGATGGGCTGGCCGGGCTTTTTGTTTTCGTCGCCCGGGCAGAAGCCACGGCCAATTTTCACGGTCAGCTCCATCTCGAACTTCTTCTTCTTGTCGAGCGTGCAGATATGCTGGTCAGGGTTGACCAGTTCGACGTTTTGATTGACCTGGATGTCGGCGGCTGTCACTTCGCCTTCCTTGTTCACGGAAAGCAGGAGCACCTGCTCGTCGCGGGTGTGGGCCTTGAATTTTACCTTCTTCAAATTCAAAACGATGTCGGTCACGTCCTCCACCACGCCGTCAATCGTGGCGAACTCGTGCATCGCGCCATCCACCTTCAACGAGGTGATGGCCGCGCCTTCGAGCGAGGACAGGAGCACCCGGCGCAGCGAATTGCCGACGGTGTTGCCGTAGCCGGTTTCAAACGGGTCGGCGATAAATTTCGCGTAGGTGGCGGTGGCGGTTGACTCTTCCTTGGTCAACCGTTTGGGCATTTCAAAACGTCCTAGACGTACTGGCATAGTTTCCTTTCAACAATTTTAATCTGACTTTTCCGGGATTATTCCCGCAACCGGAAAAGCCCGTATAATTGTTTTGTCCCGCACGGCGGGACGGGTTCATGTTTAGCGGGAATAAAATTCGACCACCGCCTGCTCATTGGCAATTGGCTGGATCTCGTCGCGCGTCGGAATGCGCATGACCGTGCCCTTGAACTCTTCCTTGTTCAACGACAGCCAGTCCGGCACCGAGCGGCTCGTGGCAACTTCCAAATTCTTCGTGGCCAACTGGCGCGACACATTGTTGTTCTTCACGGCGACGGCATCGTTCACCTTAAGGCAATACGACGGCACGTTGACCTTGCGTCCGTTCACCGTGATGTGGCCGTGCGAGACCATCTGGCGCGCGGCGGCGCGGGTGTTCGCAAAACCAAGGTGGAAAACCACGTTGTCGAGGCGCGTCTCCAAAATCTGCAGCATCTGCTCGCCGGTGACGCCACGGCGCCGGCGCGCCTTTTCATAAACCCCGCGAAACTGGCGTTCCATCAGCCCGTAGTAATAACGGAGCTTCTGCTTTTCGATCAGACCGAGGCCGTAATCGGTGTGCTTGCGGCGCGACTTGGGGCCATGCACGCCAGGACCGTAATTGCGGCGTTCCAGATATTTCGACGGGCCGAAAATCGGTATCCCGAACCGGCGGCTGATGCGAACACGAGGACCTGTATAACGAGCCATGTTTTAGTTGATGGTTGAAAGTTGAGAGTTGAGGCTACACGCGACGTTTCTTGCGCGGGCGGCAGCCGTTATGGGGCACGGGCGTCACGTCATTGATGGCGCTGATTTCCAGTCCGATGGCCTGCAACGCGCGAATGGCCGATTCCCGGCCGGAACCGGGGCCTTTGACGCGAACTTCGACTTCCTTCATGCCATGCGCCATCGCCTGGCGCGCGGCGTCCTGGGCAACCTGCTGCGCGGCGTAAGCGGTGCTCTTGCGCGAGCCTTTGAATCCCACCCGACCGGCGGTGGACCAGCCGATCAGATTTCCGTGCATGTCGGTGATGGTGACCTGTGTGTTGTTGAACGTGGCCAGAATGTTGGCGATGCCGACACTGATGTTTTTGGCATGCTTGGCCTTGACGATCTTCTTTGCGCCGGCGTCCTCACCCAAAAGTTCAGCGGCCGTGGGCGCCGTCGGAATGACCGCCGCATCCGCCGGTTTGGCTACCTCGGCAGCGGGGGCGCCCGCAACCGGAGCCGCCCCAGCGGGAGTTTCGGCAGCCGGCGCGGCTTTCTTTGCGGGTTTCTCTTCCGCCGGTTTGGCCGCGGCCTTTTCGGCCTTTTCCACCGGAGCAACTGTTTCAGCTTCCGGCTTGGTTTCCTTCTTCTTGGGAGCGGGTTTCTTTTTTTCTTCAGCCATACAAAATTTTAGTGGATGCCGGTCTTGGCATTGGGATTGCGCTGCACGCCGACGGTCTTGCGCGGGCCTTTGCGCGTGCGGGCGTTGGTCTGGGTGCGCTGGCCGCGCACGGGCAACCCGCGCATGTGCCGGATGCCGCGATAACATTTGATGCCCTGCAGTCGCTTGAGGTTCATACCGATTTCGCGGCGCAGATCGCCTTCAATGACGTATTTGCCCTCCTGGATCGCGTGGACGATCTGGGAAAGCTGCTGCTCGGTCAAATCCTTCGCGCGAATGTTCGGACTGATGTTGGCGCGCTCCAAAATCTCCTTCGCGTTGGACGGGCCGATGCCGTAGATGTAGCGCAGCGCGATTTCAATGCGCTTGTTCGGCGGAACTTCCACACCAATGATGCGTGCCATAAATCAACCTTGCCGCTGTTTGTGCCGTTTGTTGGTGCAAATCACCCGAATGACGCCGCGGCGGCGCACAATCTTGCAGTGCTCACACAATTTTTTAACTGACGCGCGAACTTTCATGTTCTTTCGTAATTCGTTAAATCTGCAACTCGTTAAACAAGTAATTGGTCAAATCGCATGTGCCTGCAACCGTTTAACCAATCACTCATTCAACCGTTTCAACCAAAATCCGCCCCACGGACAAATCGTAAGGCGTCAATTGCAATTTCACCCGGTTCCCCGGCGCCAGGCCGGCAAAACGCTGTTTCGCCCGGCCCGCCACAAACGCCAGCAACCGGTGTCCGTTGGCCAGTTCCACACCAAACGTGCGGTTCTGCCTGGCTTCAATCACGACACCTTCAACGATGAAGGCGTCTTTTCCGGCCATGTCAAAATCTCCGGTTCGCTTTCGGTAATCAGCACCGTCTGCTCAAAATGAGCGGATAGTGAACCATCTTGCGTGACGACTGTCCAGCCGTCTTTCAAAATTTTTACGCCGGCCTGGCCCGCGTTGACCATCGGCTCAATCGCAATGGTCATGCCCGGACGGAGCTTCTGGTTGCTCTTCGGATCCACAAAATTCGGCACCTGCGGATCCTCGTGCATCGTGCGCCCCACCCCGTGGCCGACAAATTCCCGCACCACGCTGAATCCATTGCCCTCGACGTAATTTTGCACCGCGCGCGAAATGTCCGTCACCCGGTTTCCCGGCACGGCCGCCGCAATGCCTTCGTAAAGCGCGCGCTCCGTCACGTCCATCAACTGTTGCGCCAGCACGCCGCAACCACCAACGGCCACCGTCCGCGCCGTGTCTCCCACAAAACCCTTGTAAATCACGCCGACATCCAGGCTCACAATGTCGCCAAAGCGCAATTCGCGGCTGCCGGCCAGACCGTGAACGACTTCCTCGTTCACCGAGATGCACGTGTGGCACGGATATTTGCGATAGCCCAAAAACGCGCTTTTCCCGCCGTACGACTTGATGCGCGCCGCGGCGAATTCATCCACCTGCCGCGTTGTCAATCCCGGCTGAATGAACGCGCAGATTTCCGCCAGCACCCTGCCCGCCACCGCGCACGCCGGACGCATCAGTTCCAGATCGCGTTCGCTTTTTAGAATGATCATTTTGCCCCGGCGAACGCGCGGCTAAAACCGCCCGCGCAACCGGCCCTTCTTCAAAAATCCGTCGTAATGCCGCATCATCAAATGCGATTCGACCTGGCGCATGGTGTCCAGCAAAACGCCGACCGTGATCAAAATGCTCGTGCCGCCGAAAAATGACGCCACGTCATACGGAATGGTCATGTGGCGCGACAGGATGATGGGGATCGTCGCGATGATCATCAGGAAAATCGCGCCGGCCAGCGTGATGCGGCTCATGGACTTGTGCAGATAGTCGCTGGTGCCCTGCCCCGGACGCACGCCCGGAATGTAACCGCCGTTCTTTTTCAAATCGTCGGCGATTTGCAATTCATTGAACTGCGTGGCCACCCAGAAATAAGCGAAGAACAAAATCATCAGCGAATAAAGCGTCAAATACAGAATGGAGCCGGAATTAAGGTTTTGCGCGATGTATTCAATGCACACTTTTTTGAGGAATGGCACTCCGCTAAAAATCGTGTTTCCCGCGTACAAAAAGATCTGCTGGGGAAACATGAGGATGGACTGCGCAAAAATAATCGGCATGACACCGGAGTAATTCACGCGCAACGGCATGAACGACGTGCCGCCGGAATACATCTTGCGTCCCACCGCGCGCTGCGCGTATTGCACCGGGACTTTCCGCTGGGCCTGGGTGATCGCAATGACGCCGCCCACCACCATCACCAGCAATATCAGCAGCAGCACGCCCGTGCCCGCCAAATGATACTCGGATTGCATGCCGCCGGCAGGCCAGAACATTTCCCACAATTGCACCAGGGCGCGCGGCAGCCGGGCCACAATGCCGATGGTGATGACCAGCGACACACCGTTGCCGATGCCGCGGTCGGTGATTTGCTCGCCCAGCCACATCAGCAGCATGGTGCCCGTCGTCATGATGAGCACGGCTTGAATGCGATACCACCAGATTTGTTCCGGCGGGTAGAGCACCAACTGGCCAATGTTGTTGCCAAAGATTTTCGCGGGATGTTCATAGCCCATGGCGAAAAATAATCCCTGTCCCAAACACAACAACACCGTCAGATAGCGGCCATATTTAACGATTTTCGTCCGGCCGTTTTCTTCGCGCGCCAGCTTGCTCAATCTGGGCCAGACCGCCGTGAGCAATTGAATGATGATCGTCGCGCTGATGTAAGGCATGATGCCGAGCGACCCGATGGCGCAATGTTCCGTGGCGCCGCCGGCAAAGGTGTTGTACAGGCCGAGCATCCCGCCGCCGCTTTGCGCGTTATGGTTGAAAAAATTGGTCAGCGCCTCGCCATTCAAGCCCGGAATGCGAATCCAGGTCATCAAACGGCAGATGGCCAGCACACCCAGCGTGAATAAAATCCGGGACTTCAGCTCCGGAATTTTGAAGCAGTTGGTAAACGTGTTGGCGATGGAGCGAAACATGCGTCAATAGCGCGTTCAGGCCTTGGCCGGTTTGGCCGGTTTGACCGGTGCGGCAGGCTTCTCCGGTGCGACGGGCTTGGACCCGATGACTTCGCACGCGCCACCCTTGGCTTCGATTTTGGTGCGGGCCGACGCGCTGAACGCGTGCGCGCTCACCGTGAGTTTTTTGGTCAACTCGCCGTCGCCCAGAATTTTTACCCCGTCCCCGCGGCCTTTGGCCAAGCCCACCGCGCGCAACGCCGTTTCATCCACGCGCGCGCCGCTGTCGAACTGGTTCAAATCGCCGACGTTCACGCCGAGATAGCGCGTCGCAAACCGCGCGTTGTTGAAGCCGCGCTTGGGAATGCGGCGGATGAGCGGCATCTGGCCGCCTTCAAAGCCGATGCGGATCGAGCTGCCCGAACGCGCCGTCTGGCCTTTGCCGCCGCGGCCGCTGGTTTTGCCGTGCCCGCTGGATTCACCCTGGCCAAGCCGCTTGGTGCGATGCTTGGCGCCCGGACGAGGTTTAAGATTGTGCAGTCGCATAAAAATCAAGCCGTTGCCGGAGCCGCTTCAGGCAGTTTGGGCGTCTCCACTTTTTTAATTTCCAGACCGCGGCTCTTGAAAATGTCCTCGCGCAGCCGCAGGCTTAACAAACCTTTGAGCGTCGCCTTGACGACGTTCGCCGCGTTGTTCGAGCCGAGCGATTTGCTCAAAACGTCCTTCAACCCCGCGGCTTCCAAAACCGCACGAACGGTCCGGCCAGCAATAATGCCAGTTCCGGGCGAGGCGGGACGCAACAGGATTTTCGCGCCGCCATAGGCGCAGAAAACCTCGTGCGGAATCGTCACATCCTTGAGCGACACTGAAACCATTTGATTGCGGGCGAGTTCGCCGCCCCGGCGAATCGCATCGGCCACTTCGCCGGCTTTGCCCAGCCCAATGCCGACGCGTCCCCGCTTGTCACCGACGACCACCAGCGCGCTGAAATTGAAACGGCGTCCGCCCTTGACGACCTTGGCGGAACGGTTGATGAACACAACCTTCTCGGTCAGTTCCTGCGATTCCTGTCCCTCCATTCCGATTTCCGGGACCTCGCCAATGGGTTTGTTGCGACGCCCGCGTCCGCCGCGCGGCGCTCGTTCTTCGGGTTTGGTTTTAGTGATGTCTGCCACAGTTTTCGGTCTCCGTTATTTAAAATTTCAAACCTGCCGCCCGCGCGGCCTCGGCCAGGGTCGCCAGTTTGCCAAGCACCAACACCGGCTTGCCGTCCTTGCCCTTGTTCGTGCTCCGATGATAACGCGCGCCACCGCGGTCAAAAACGACGGATTTGATGCCCTTGGCGAGCGCGGCTTCCGCCGCCAGCTTGCCGACGGTTTTGGCGCTGGCCACATTGGCCGCCAGTTTATCGCGGTCGGGAACCGCCTTGCCCGTCGTTGAAGCCGCCGCAAGCGTCACCCCCGCGTTGTCGTCAATGAACTGGACGTGGATGTTTTCGTTGGTGAAACAGACGCTCATGCGCGGACGATCCTTCGTGCCGCTGAGTTTGTTGCGTATCCGCCATTTGCGGAGCTGCTTCAGTTGATGTTTCTTTTCCGTTCTCATTTCAATGCGTCACGGATTGGGCCGTGACTAAAATCAATAATTATTGGACGGTCTTGCCTTCCTTGCGCTGGACATGTTCGCCCACATAACGCACGCCCTTGCCCTTGTAAGGCTCCGGCGGATAGAAACCGCGAATCTCGGCGGCGACCTGGCCGACGACTTTTTTGTCCGGGCCTTCGATGGTCAGCTTGGTGTTTTCCTCGACGGTCACCTTGATCTGGGCGGGAATCGCGTAATTAATGGGATGCGAAAAACCGAGCGCCAGGTTCACCACGTTGCCTTGAACGGCGGCTTTGAAGCCGACGCCTTGAATTTCGAGCTTTTTGACGAAGCCATCGGTCACGCCCTTGACCATGTTGTTGACGAGGGCGCGGCTCAGGCCGTGCAATGCCTTGGCCTGCGCGTCGTCGCCTTCGCGACTGACGACGATTTTACCGTCCACCACCTTGAGGCTGGTGCGCTTCGGCAATTCCCAGTCGAGCTTGCCCTTCGGGCCTTCGACCAAAACTTTCTGCCCCTTCACCTCCACCTTCACTTTCGGAGGGATGGCAATCGGTTGTTTTCCAATTCGCGACATAAATCAATTGATTACCAGACGTAACAAAGCAGTTCACCGCCCAGATTTTTCTTCTTCGCCTGCGTGCCAGTCATCACGCCTTCCGGCGTGGAAATGATTGACACCCCCATGCCGTTGAGCACGCGCGGAATTTCCGTCGCGCCGACATAATGGCGCAGACCCGGCTTGCTGATGCGGCGCAACCCCTCGATCACGCTCTTTTTGCCGTTGTATTTGAGCTTGAGCTTGAGCTTTTTGGCATGCCGGCCTCAACGGCCACTTCCGCGACGTAGCCTTCCTGTTTGAGGATGTTCGCGAGACTTTCCTTCATCCGCGAATGCGGCATTTCCACCGTCGGCAGCAATGCGCGGCCGGTGTTGCGGATGCGGGTCAACATGTCAGAAATCGGATCGGTCATAAAATTACCAACTGGCTTTCACAACTCCGGGAATCAAACCGTTCAACGCGGCCTCCCGGAACGTGAGGCGCGACGCCGCGAATTTGCGCAGATAACCATG
>CAWHLR010000001.1:0-45328 GCA_963830235.1 uncultured Verrucomicrobiae bacterium | reverse complement strand
CTCAACGTACGACTCGATGATTGGCAAGCTTATTACCATGGGCAAATACCGGCGGGAGGCGATGGATCGCATGAACCGCGCGCTTGCCGAATACATGATCACCGGCATCAAGACCACCGTGTCCTTCCAGCAGGCCATCATGCAGGACCCGAATTTCCGGCGCGGCGTTTATTCGACCGGTTTCGTCGAACAATTGCTCGGCGGCGCGCGACGGGAATTGATTGAGGAAAAACCCTGATAGCGCAATCATTCCGCAACCGGGCTGGCGGATTTTGCCTGCCGATTTTGGTTTACAGAATTACATTTGACAGCCGCTGTCCGCCGTTTATCTTAAACCACTAAATATTATGGCTGATATTCCCTCAAACATTCCGGGCGCGCCCACAGGCGCTGTGCCGCCGGTAAAAAAAGAAACCGGCAAGGTCCAGCCCAAAAAAGAGACCGTCCGCATCAATTTGCCGCCGAAACCATCCGCGGCGCCGACCATCAAACTGCCGACGCTGCCGCCTGGCGGTCCGACCGGCGCTCCCAGCGCCGTGCCGTTGCTTTCCAGCGCGGCAAAATCAACTCCTCCACCACCACCCACAGCTACCGCGCCACGAACCACTGCGGCTGCGGCTCCCGCCTCTCAAATACGGCCCGCTCCGGCGGCAACGGCGCGCGCCGGCCCGCCACCATCGGCATGCTCGATAACATTCTGGTCATCGCCGCAACCTTGGCGGGATTGTTTGCCGTCGGCACTGTGGTTTGGATGCTCCTGATTCTAGAACGCCATCAGTTGAAACCAGTTTGACCGCGCTGTTTCTTGTGCAAAAAAACCTCCCATTTGACGTATGGCTTCTCCCTTGATTGTCGCGCTCACGCAGGAAATTTTGCCCAGCAGGTTTTGCAATCGCCGGTGCCCGTGCTCGTTGATTTCTGGGCGGAATGGTGCGGCCCCTGCAAAATGATCGCGCCGCTCCTCGATGAACTCGCCGACGAATACGACGGCAAGGTGAAAATCGGCAAGGTGAACATTGACGAGCAGCAGACGCTGGCGGCCGAGTATGGCATTCGCGCCATTCCCACCCTGCTGCTGTTCAGCAAAGGCCAGGTCGCCGACCAGATCGTCGGCGCGCGCAGCAAACGCGATTTCAAGACCAGCCTCGACCGCGTCGCGACCTGACCGGCCGGCCCCGCGAGGCGGGATTATGCCGATCATCATCACTCCCCGCCAATTCACCCAGCGGGCCGAATTCTATCATCAACTCAACCAGTTCACGTCCGCCGGAATTCCCATCGTTCGCGCCCTGGAGCAGATCCAACGCAGTCCGCCCGCCCCTTCATTCCGCGCGCCCGTGCAGCACGCGCTCGACGCCCTCACCCGGGGCGTGACGCTGGCCGAATCATTGCAATCGCTCGACTGGCTGCCCGCGTTTGACCTTGCGTTGATTGGAGCCGGCGAACAAAGCGGGCGGCTCGACACCTGTTTCCGATTGCTCGCCGATTATTACAACGAACGCGCCCGCATCCTTCAGCAGGTGATTTCCCAGCTCATTTACCCCGTAGGACTGATTCACCTCGCCGCTCTTATCTTTTTCATCGTGCTTCCATTCGCCGCGTCGGAGTTCAACGCCAGCCTGATCCTTCTGTCCGCCAAAGCTGTGCTCATCCTCTCACCGCTTTATGGCGCCGTCGCCTTGATGATTTACGCCACGCAGAGCAAACACGGTGAAAACTGGCGCGCAAGGATCGAAACTTTCCTGCGACCGGTTCCCATTCTGGGAACGGCCCGGCATTATCTCGCCCTTTCCCGCCTGGCTGCGGCGCTCGAAGCGCTCATCAGCGCCGGGGTCAACATTTTCGAGGCTTGGGACCTGGCGGCCACCGCCTGTGGCTCGCCCGCCCTGCGCCGCGCCGTTGCCGACTGGAAATCCCGGGTGGTCGCCGGCCAGATGCCGTCCGAAGCCGTGCGCCTCTGCCCGCTGTTCCCGGAAACCTTCGCCAACCTTTATGCCAGCGGCGAAATCAGCGGCAAACTCGATGAATCACTCCGCCATTTGAACCGGCTTTACCATGAGGATGGCACACGCAAGCTGAACGCCTTCGCAACCTGGATGCCGCGGCTCGTTTACATGGCGGTGGTGTTGATGGTCGCTTATAAGATTATTCAGTTCTGGACCGGCATTTACGGTCCGCATAGTGAGCTTTCCAATGTTTTGAAAGGGTTTTAAATCCGCTTTGCTCCCCGGACCTTTGCCCGTTACTTTCGTGCATGACATTGACCGAACTGCTCGCAAACGAGGAATTGCGCCGGAGTGAATTCCCCGTTGCCCGAGACAAAATCTTTCTCGCGCACGCCGGGGTTTGCCCGCTGCCGCGGCGTGTCGCCGCCGCCGTTTCCGAATGCGCCCGACGCGGCACGCTTGGCGACCAGGAGGCCTTCGTCCTGCACCGCCTGAATGACGCGCGCCGGCTCGGAGCGCAATTGTTGCATTGCCAGCCGGACGAAGTCGCGCTGGTCGGGCCGACGTTGCTCGCGTTGAGCTTTGTCGCTGCCGGTCTGAAATTCAAAAAAGGCGACAACATCCTCATTTATCACGATGATTATCCGGCCAACGTTTATCCGTGGATGGCGCTGGCCGAACGCGGCGTGGAAGTGCGCCTGCTCAACACGCGTGGCCTCGGCGTCATCCGTCCGGTGGACGTGATGGGACAGGTGGACGAAAACACCCGGCTCGTCGCGCTCGCATCCTGCCACTTCGTCAGCGGCTATCGCATTGATTTTCAGGCCATCGGCAAATTCCTGCGCCAACGCGGGATTTTATTTTGTCTCGATGCCATCCAGACGCTCGGCGCGTTTCCCACGACGGTGGAGCACGTGGACATGCTCGCCGCCGACGCGCACAAATGGCTGCTCGGACCGTGCGGCGCGGGCCTGTTTTATGTCCGGCGCGAAATTCAGGACCGGGTGAACCCGCCCATTTACGGCTGGCACAACGTGCGCTGCCCGAATTTTGTCGCGCAGGAACATATTGTCTTCCGCGACGGCGCGACGAAATACGAGGCCGGCACGCACAATCTGCTGGGACTGACCGGTTTGATCGCCGCGATGGAACTCGTGCTGGAAATTGGCATTGAAAACATCGCAGCCGAACTGCTGCGCAAACGCGCCTGGCTCGTGCCCGCGTTGCAGGCAAAAGGTTTTACGGTCTTGAACGCGGACGCGAAAATTGAAAACGCGGGCGGCATCATTTCCTTTCATCAGGCGGGCAAAGACCTCGCGGCGCTGCACAAAAAATTGACGGACGCCGGCGTCGTGGCGTCCTTGCGCGCGAACCGCAAGGGACAAAACCACATCCGCCTCTCGCCGCATTTTTACAACACGGACGCGGAGTTGCAGCGCGTGCTGGAGTTGCTGTAGGAGCGATCCGAAACTTTCCGCTGTACCTGCCGTGCAGACGGCACCTTCTTGCCGGCCGGTTTGCCCAAGTCTCATCCGCCCGGTTTCTGAAGCACCAACACGCAGCGGATTCCCCACGGAAACCGAAATCGCCGGCCCAAAGCCGTTTCGAGCTTGAACACAATCTCGAGGGCTCTGCTGGCCGATGTTTTTCGAATTTGTGAAGCCACCAGTTGCTTTTTGGCTTCGGGCGTGGAGCGGGAATGTCGTTGGTTCCAAAGTTTCCTCAGCGCGAAGGCCGGAAAGACGAAGAATCCCAGATGCGTGGCCCGGACGACGTCAAAACCTGTTTGCCTGGCCAAGGCCGTTAAATCCTCAATCCGGTACCGTCGGTGGTGCATGAGGACTTCATCATAAAGATCGTAGAGCCGCGGTCCCGCAGGCACCTCGATATGAGCGATTCCCCCAGGCCGCAGGATGCGAAATATGTTCGCCAGCGCGGCGGCATGATCGTCAATGTGTTCCAGCACGTTCAGGCATACGATGCCATCAATGCTGGCATCGGGCAGCGGGCAACACCGAAGATCAAATTGAAGCAACGGGATGCCTTTGACCCGGCCCGCCAGTTTTCGGAGCGGCGGCTCAATGTAATCAGCACCGATGACCGCGGCGCGCGGCACCTGGGCGGCCAGTTCCTCCAGGAGAAAACCCGAGGAACAACCCACCTCCAGAACCAGTGGCTCGCTGGACTTGCAGAATTCATCAATGGTCCGGATGGCAAGCCGGCGAGAGGCCTTGTCAATCGGATGCTGACTGCCCGCTTCTTGTTCGTGAAGCCGGGTCAGGGCGTCACTCCAGTTGCTGTCGGTTTGGGTGTAGCAAAGAATTTCCAGGCGCTCCCCCGCGGGATTTACGAATTGACGCCCATCCCAGGCAAACTCTGTGGCCGAGGTGGCGGGCTTCGGAAATTTGTATTGGCGCAGGCTGGTATTCATGTTCTCCGCTCTCACGGATGAGCGAACACCGTTATACTTGAGGATGCTGTGCAGACCGTCAATCACGTTGTTCCTGGGGTTCGGAAGAATAAAACCGGCGCTGAAGTCACGACTGATCTTGCCGGCTGAATTCGCGGATCATGGCCTTCCACCACGGTGCGAGCGATTGACGCAGCCAGGCTTCGTGATACAGCCAGACCATGGTGCGCTCGTCGGCCATGATTAACAGCCGTTCGGCGGACGTTAATTTGTCCGGCCCGGCGACCAGCAGCTTTTCACCGAGCGCGCGCACTTGCGGGCTGCCGACGCCCATCCCGGCGAGTTGCTCGGCATAAACCGGATTGAGCCGTTTCTCGCGCAGCAGCGAAACGTGAATGGCGTTGACGTAAGGGTCGAGCACCGCCTCCGCCAGGCCCGTGTGCGGACGGCGCGGGGTGGTGTCCTCGGTGATTTCATGGACTTTCATGTTCGCGCGGAGCGCGACCAGTTCCGGCGGCGGCGCGATTTCTTCCGGCGTGAGAAACAGGCCCAGCTTGCGCGCCCGGGCGCCGAGACCGCGCCGGCTGGTGAAGACACTCAAGGGAATGGACAAAATCATTCCCGCCAGCATGGGCGTGAACCACCAGAACAGCGATGGTCCGAGCCACCACATGAGCGCGCCCCAAACGAGTCCGATCAGCGTGTGCCCCCAATGCCGCCGGATGGCATAGGTCCAGGCCGTGCCGTCGGCGTCGCGTTTTTGCGGCCACCAACCGGTGCTGACGCCCAGCAGGTTGATGACGACAAACCGCGTGTGCCACAACATGAGCAGCGGCGCGTGCAGCGTGGAAAAAACTGTTTCAGCCATGACGCCGGTGGTCGCGCGCGCCAGACCGCCGAACGCGCGCCGGCGTTCCGAATCATACGAAAGATCAATGAGCACCAGCATCTTGGGCAGCATGATGACGACCATGCAGATGACGAAAATGAGCAGGGCATGGGCGGTGGCGCTGAGGTTCAAATACGGCGTGAAGGCGTGAACGGGGATGTCCGACAGGCCCGTGTGTTTGTGAAACCAGCAAATCCAGTTGAACGTGAGCAGGAACGCCAGCCACAGCGGCCCGGCGACATATCCGCAAATGCCCAGCATCAAATGCAACCGGCTCACCCCGCGCAGTCCTTTGGCAAAGAGCACCAGGCCGTGCTGCAAATTGCCCTGGCACCAGCGGCGTTCGCGCTGGGCGTTTTCGATCATGGCCTGAGGCGCTTCCTCGTAGCTGCCTTCCAGGTCGTAGGCGAACCAAACCTCCCAGTTCTCACGCGACAGCAGCGCGGCCTCGACAAAATCGTGGCTGAGAATCTGGCCGCCGAACGGCTTGCGTCCGGGCAGTTGCGGCAAATCGCAGAATTGCATGAACGGCTCGGTGCGGATGATGGCGTTGTGCCCCCAGTAATTTCCCAAATCGAGCGCCCAGTAGTTCAGGCCCGCGATGTAGATCGGAGCGTAAAGGCGGTTGGCGAATTGCTGGATGCGCCCGAAGAGCGATTCGCAGTTGACCGTGGCGGGCACCGTCTGGATCAGACCGGCGGTCGGATGCACTTCCATCAATTTCACCAGGTCCACGAGCGTTTCGCCGCGCATGACGCTGTCGGCATCGCACACCATGAAATAGCGGTAGCGGCGGCCCCAGGCGTTGAGAAAGTCGCGGATGTTGCCGCTCTTGCGGCCCTCGTTGTTCAACCGGCGGCGATAGTGAATGCGGCCCAGCGCGTCGAGTTCGCGAACCAAATCATACCAGCGCCGCTCCTCCTCCACCCATTTGTCGGGATTGGTGGAGTCGCTCAGGATGAAAAAGTCGAAGCGTTCCAACTGGCCGGTTTTTTCCAGCGATTCATACGTCGCGCGCAAACCCTCACAGACGCGCACGACGTTTTCATTGTAAACCGGGAAGACAATGGCCGTGCTGATGCCGGCAATGCTTTGTCCGCGATATTCCTTCAGGCGTGTGATGCAGCGGTCATCGCCAAACATCCGCAGCACAAAACCATACAAGCCATGCGTGCAACCGATGGCGGCAAACAAAAACAAAATCACAAACAAAACCATCAGCACGGCGCGCGACGTGGACCACCCCGTCCGCCACATCAGATCGGCAAAGAGCATTGAGACCAGGCCGGTGAGCAGCAGGGCGCAGGAATAGAAAATGAACAGCCGCCAGCCGCGCGCGATGCGCGGAACGGGAGCCATCGTAATGGTCGGGGCGTCAGCCATGGTGGAAGAGGTGTTCCAAAAAATGGACGATGCCAGAGAATACGATTCCGCATTGTTCCCAAAATGACCGCCCGCCGACATGCGTGAGCCAGAACACAAAAACGAGCAGCAGCCCCCAAAAAGTCCACGCGGTGAGCATGCGGACATAGGGGAATTTGCCGATTTTCTGGAGCGTGGTGATCGGGCCGAGATCGAATGGGCGCGGCGTCATTTTTGAGAGTTGAAAATCCGGCCCGGCACGCAGGTAGGTTTCGCGCATGGCGCTGATGAATTCCTTCGGCCACGGACCGGGCCGCAGAAATTGTTCCTGCCAGCGGCCCGGCATGTCGGCGAGCAGCAACGCGAGCCGCCCGCGCGTGGAGAGCATCTGGTCGGCGTTGGCCGGCGGTTCCTGCAATACCTCGGCGAACCACTCGATCACGATGCGATCCATTTCCTCGGCGGCGAGCTGGGTGGCGGAGCGTTCCGGCTCGGCGGGCGCGCGGCTCGCGGCGCGTTCGAGCACGCGGAGCACCAGCCGGCCAAGCAGGGCCTTGTTGCGGACGCGCAGGGCGTGGAAATAATTCTCCACCTTTTCATACGCCGCGTTCCATTCCTCCAGCGGGCGTCCCGCCAGATGGCCGGCGGAATCGGTCAGCGCGCCAAGGCCGTTCATGGCGGACTCCACTGGTAAGTCCAGGTTTCGCTTAAGATGTTGGTTCCCTGTTGCAACGTGCAGCGCAGGTCCACCGGATCGTTGTTGCCAGGCTTGGGTTGCATTTTCAAGATCACGCGCCAGGTGCCCAGCCCGTAGCAGCGCAGAACCTGGTTGTAAACAATCGCCGCGTTGGCGCTGCAATTGGCAACCGCCTGCGGGATGTCGCTTTCGGGAATGGCATCGAGTTTCGGCCCGTCGAAATCAATCACGAATTGCCGGACATTCGCCGATCCCAGGTCCAGACCCATGCGCGTGGACACGACTTTCTCCCCGGACAGCTTGTCCGTGTCGCTCATCCAGCGAAGCGTGTAGCCGAAGCGGCAGGGTTGCAGCGGCGCGGGTTTGTTTTTGGGATCCCAAAACGCCACGATATTGTCGAAGCCCTCGAAATTCTCGCTCAGTTCCACCAGATGCAAATCGCCGTCGCCCCAGTTGCCGTGCGGCTCGACCCATACGCTGGGTTCAAGGTGATACAGGTTGAACATGTCCTGGTACGCCGCGAAGGAACGCTCGCGCTGCAACAACCCAAAACCACGGATATTCGGGGCGGAAAAAACCTGGTGGCGCATGACGGAGGGATTGTCGAGCGGACGCCAGAACACCTCGCCGTTGTCCATGCGAACCAGCAGTCCGTCGGTGTCATGCACTTCGGGACGGTAATCATCGAATTTGCGCTCCGAATTCTTGCCGAACCAGAACATGCTCGTCAGCGGCGCCCAGCCGATGGTTTTGACAGGCAGCCGGTTCGTGTTCACGGCGTGAACCATGTTCGTTTCGCGGAAAAACAGCACGGCTTCAACGTCCGCCACGGTTGTTTCACCCGGACGGATGACAATTTGATACGCCCCCGCGCAACTGACACTGTCGAGAATGGCGAACAATTTCAATTGCCCGTCGTCCTTTTGCGGCTTGCCCAGCCACCAGTCGGTAAAAATGGGGAATTCCTCCGACCGATCCGGTTCGCCGCAATCCAGGGCCAGTCCGCGCGCGGATTGACCGTAATGCTGCCCCTTGCCGAGCAGCCGGAAATAGCTCGCGCCGAGGAACGCGCCGATTTCATCCCACTTGTTCGACTCGTTCAATTGATTCAACAGGCGGAAACCGGCGTAACCCGTGTCCGAGGGAATCTCATTTTGAATGCGCAGCGCGCGGTAATTGAAAAAGTCCTGCACGAACCGGATGGGCTGCACGTGGGTGGCCGTAAATTCATAAACGTGAACCGGTTCATTGTAAATGTAGCCCGGATGGAAAAACTCGACGTGAAACGGCAGACCATCCGCCGCCCACAACGCCCGGTCATGCCGGAATTCAATCTCGCGGTACTTGTCGTAGTCGAGATTGTCCTGCCGCAGCACCTTGGGCAAATCGGCGCGCGGCGAGTGGAAAGGCTGGCGGGCGCGCTCGAGAGCGCGTTGCGCCACATAATCCAGATTGACCTCGGCTGATTCCGCGCCGATCAACGTCTTGCCGGCCAGCACCAGACCGATTGTTAAAAGCAGGCAACTAGGTCGCCACATTTTGATAAGGAGAACCGAAACGGGCCAAATTTGCAAGTTTAGTGCGAAAATCACGTAAAAAACCCTGAAAAACCGGCGAATTCCGGCAGGGGACGTATAAACCAAACCCTCACAAGACAAATTATGCGCAAAGACACACAGCCTTGATTAAGATGGTGCCGACGGAGGGGGTCGAACCCACACACTCTCACGAGTACCAGATTTTGAGTCTGGCGCGTCTGCCAATTCCGCCACATCGGCAACAGTTCGCCAATATATTCCAGCCAACGGCAAAGTAAACAAGTTTCAGCGCGTGTGACTGGCGCGAAATTAAGTCATGCGTAAATTATCGCCAGTATCCGTGGTCGTGGTGCCAGCCATAACGATCATGCCAGGCCCGCCCGCCAACCCACACGGCATGCGGATGCGGCGGATAGCCCCAGTGTCCGCCGATCCATATCCAGGTGCTTCCGGTCCAGGTATATTCGCCGCCAATCCAGACATAGCCCGGCCCCGGTGCGGCAACCACCACCGTTTCCACTTGCGGCGGAGGCGGTGGCTGCTGGATGACCACGGTGCTGGCCGGAGCCGCAATGCCTGCGGTGGACGGCGTGTTGATCATGTAATTGACAACCTTGTCCGTCACACCCGCGTCGCGCAAATCAACGATGTCCGCCACGCTCAAATGGTAAACGGTCCGCGAGTTGTTAATCTGGTTGATGATCACGTCTTCGCTGATGCCTGCTTTGGCGAGCGCCTTCACATCCTCAACGGTCAATGGCTGGCCCTGATCCACTTTGGCGTAAGTTTGCGGCGCCTGCGCCTTGAGCCGCGCCTGTTGCTGCTGATCCATGGAATTGCCGATCAAACCGCCGGCAATCACGCCCGCCGCCGCGCCAATCAACGCATCTTCCCCGCCGTGCCGCGAACCACCGGCGGCTGCGCCGGTGATTGCGCCCACCGCGCCGCCAATCAGAGCGCCGGAACCCGTGTTATTTTGCGTGCCGTTGGGATTCTGGCATCCCGTCAACCCGGCCAACGAAGCCGCCAACGCCAAATTCAAAGTCAAAACATGTAGTTTCATAATTCAAAAAGACATTCTATCAGACAACCAACGGCATTTGTACATTCAAAATCAAACTGCCGGGCCGTTGGTTAAAGTTGTTTCCACGGCCGTTTCTGTTTTTCAAGACGGCGGGTGCGGCAAAAAAGTTACAATACGCCAGGAGAATTCCCGGCCCACCCGGCCACCCAACGAACAATTCAGCCCGCCGGAATAAGTTGCCTTGCGCCGCCCGCCGCGTTTCAATGAATCCCATGATCGCCAAACGAGTCATTCCATGCCTTGACGTCCACGACGGCAAAGTCACGCGCGGCGTCCAATTCGGCAAGGCCGAGGCGGGCGAACTCCGCAACGTCGGCGACCCCGTCGAACTGGCGCTCCGCTACAATGAGCAGGGCGCGGACGAAATGGTGTTCTTCGACATTACCGCCAGCGCGCATGGCCGCGCGACGATGGTGGATGTCATCCAGCGCGCCGCCGACCAATGCTTCATGCCGCTCACCGTCGGCGGCGGCATCAAGTCCGTGGACGACATGTTCACCATGTTGCGCGCCGGGGCGGACAAAATCAGCATCAACTCGTCGGCGCTCGCCAACCCCGATTTGATCCGGGCCGGCGCGGAAAAATTCGGCAGCCAGTGCATCGTGGTCTCCATTGATGCGAAGAAAATCGCGCCGGACAAATGGGGCGTGTTCTCGCACGGCGCGCGCAAGAACACCGGCCTGGATGCCGTGGAATGGGCCAAACGCGCCGTTTCGCTGGGCGCGGGCGAGATCGTTTTGAACAGCATTGACGCCGACGGCATGAAAACCGGGTTTGATCTGGTCATCACCCGGCGCATCAGCGAATCGGTGGGCGTGCCGGTGGTGGCCAGCGGAGGTGCGGGCAGTCTGGAACACATGGCCGAGGTGCTGCTCGAAGGCCGGGCTGATGCCGTCCTTGCCGCGAGCATTTTTCACTTCGGCACCTACACCGTCGGCGACGTGAAACGGTTTTTGGCGAAGAAAAACATTCCGGTCAGGTTGTAATGGCGCGGAAACGAGAGAAGCCTTTTGCGCCTATCCATCATTTTTCTTCAATCCAGCTCTGACTCTAAAAATAACATAAATTTGAAGCGCCACGCCAAAGAATACGCCATATCCAACATTTCTAGATAACTGAGCGTGTCCTTGTGCCAAGCTTTCGTGCAACCCATCGAATGCAAGCCACGAATTCGTCAAGTATCCAACCAATCTGTCTGCCTTGGGGCCGAATTCTCCACTCTGCACCTTCTGAACAAGCTCATCAATTCTCCGCTGTGTTGCTTGCTTGTGTTGGGGGGCAGGAAGGAACTCACTCGCGTAAAAGAGCGACAATCCAGCCATAACCGCAAAAAGGAAGCTCGGTATTGATAGAAATAAAATGTCTTTCTTGGTCATGGCGTTCACGATGCCTAACAGATTATGGACGGTCTGTTTTGCAGCCCATCCGGTTTCAGGTGCCAAACCTATTTAAGTCATAATGGGGTGTCCAGCATTGTTTTGGCTTTGAATTGTGTGCCGATTGCGCCCGGGCAAAGACGGCTCGCTCGTTGCAAGCTTGATGAAAGAAACCAAACGCCAGCCGCGTCGCGTCGCGAAAGCGGAAGGGCTGGCGCAGATGTTCTCTGGTTTGCAAGTGGGGTTTTCATAAAAGTTGTTCACATGGATTGTGGGGTTTGCAGCTTGGTCCAAGTGAGCGCGCCCCGCTTTTGGAGTTGGGCCAGATATTTGGCTTCGTTGTAAGCTTCGTGGTTCTGCCAGAGCCGCCACAGGATTTTGAGCCAGCGTTTGCCCAGACAGCGCAACGCGCTGGCATGGCTCTGTCCTTCATCCCGCTTCATTTGGTAATAGGCTTGCGCCCACTCACAGGTCAGACGGCGGCCGTTGGCCCACAGATGCACGGTGGCCCGCAACACCTTGTTGCACGCGCGCCGCAGCCGGCACTTGTTGACCTTGCCGCTCTGATAGCTGACCGGACTGACTCCGGCTTGACACAGCAAGGCGTCGGCATCGGGATATTCCTCCCGCACACCGCCGACTTCGGCCAGCAGGCGCGGCCCCAGCGTGGCCTTGGCTCCGGGCAGCGAGCCGAACACATCGTGATCGGGATGCTGGCGGAAGGCTTCGGTGATCCGGCGGCGGTATTCATCCAGTTGCGTTTGCAATGTCACCAGGATTTTCGCCAGGCTTATGGCCAGCAGGCTTTTGGCGGCGGTGACCGCCGGACTGGCGGGCAGCGCCTGGGCGTGGGCGAAGAGTTCCAGTCGCGCGGCCACGGTTTGCGGTCGCCAGAGCTGGTGGGTGTGCAGGAACTTTTCCCATTTTCGTTGGCCGGCGGCCTGCAACTGCGCGGGTGTGGGAAACCGCAACAGCAAGGCCCAGGCATAGGGCGCGGTCCAGTCATCAAACGCGGCGAGCGCCGCCGGATAATACTCGCGCAGCGCCGCTTGCAACTGGTTGACCAGCGCCGTGCGTTGCTCGATCAAGGCGATCTCGTCCCGACAGAGCGCGCGCAAACTGGCGGTGGCCTCGTCCTGCGGACGCAGCGGCCGCCAAGCGTGACCGTCGGTGCGCAGCGCATCGGCCAGGGCCCAAGTGTCGTGGCGGTCAGTCTTGGTCCCGCTGGGCACCTTGCGTTCGCGGTAGCGCGCCGCGGCCGATGGCGCCACCGGATAAACCGCCCAGCCGCGCTGCAACAGTTGGTCCACCGCCGGGCCGCTGGAGGTTTCCAACGTAATGGGCGCGCCGGTGAAGGATTGCATTTTCAGGGTGAACTCCGCCCAACCATCGGCGGTGTGGGTGAACCGAAACTCGGCCTGCACCGCGCCTTGGCGGTCCAGAACCAGAATGTCGTGATGATCGCTGGCCCAGTCCAGGGCGGCGAAATATACGTGTTGTGTCCAGTCAGTATTCATGATGCGTGCGGCACGCACCGGCTCCGGACGACGCGGCCCAAGCGAACTGATACAGGAGCCCTCGCGGGGCGGAGTTCTCTCAGCCTTCGGCGCGTCGGCCACCGCCGGTGTCGGCGATCTGCGCCTGACCCTCGTGGGGCTGGTCCAAGAAAGCCGTGGCACCTGCGGGACCGGAAGCGGGCCGTTCATAATATGGCTGGCGGCGGAGTTATTCACCAGCTCGGGCGGAGCGGCTTTCCGTGGCCGCTTCCCTCGCTGGCGAATAACTCTGGAAACCGTATCAGTCCAAGACGCTTCGCGCTGTCGAGAGTCGCAGAAATTCGCGCCAGCGTCTTGGAGTGCGGCGGCCCTCCGCCGCTTTTCCACGACCGGTAAGCAGAAGCCGCAGAAAATCGCCAACGGAATTTCTTTCGCCCCATCCGGGGCTTTGTTGTTTTGTGCATTGATACCCACGGTTTCACCGTGGGCTATTTTCGATCGTCGCTCCGCGACTTCAAATGGATTGCCAGAAACTTTCTTTGTTCGCATTTGACACCTCTACCACGCGAATTCATTTTTAGCACATGAATTTTACCGAATCCCGCTGGCTGCCGGTTATGCTGCTGACCTGCTCGAACGTTTTCATGACGGTGGCGTGGTACGGCCACTTGAAGTTCAAAAGCAAGCCGCTGCTGCTCGTCATTCTCGTGAGCTGGGGCATCGCGTTTTTCGAATACGTCCTGCAAGTGCCGGCCAATCGCTGGGGCAACTCGGTTTATTCCGCCACCCAGCTCAAAATCATCCAGGAAGTCATCACGCTCACCGTTTTTTGCGGCTTTGCGATTGCTTATCTCCACGAAAAAATCCGGTGGAACCACTTCGCCGCGTTTGTGTGCATCCTGGCGGCGGTGGTGTTCGCGTTCCTGCCGCAGAAGTAGTTTCCCGGGATTCAAACCGAAGCAAACAGAGATAATGGAGGGTTTTCGTTTTCTCCATTCGCGCCGTTGCCTCCGGTTTAAAACGGCCTAGCATCTTAAATCCGCTTGGCAGCCGCGGTTGGTTCTGTTTAATTGGCCGCGCCTGATGAGAAAATTGCCCGCCATTGCCGCGCTGATTTTTTTCGGCTCATTTTTTCCGCTCATTTCTTTGGCGCAAGAGCAGCCATCCTGGGAAATATGGGCGCTCAATCAAATCATTCCCGGCGCCCCCACCGGCAGCGTGGACTTTGCGGGAGACACGGTCACCGGCACCAACGGAGTCTGTGTGAAATACGGCAATACGGTGCTGATGGCCGACACCTTGTCGGTGAACCGGCAGACGGGCGAGACGGCGGCCAACGGCCACGTGCGCATCGAAACGGGCAGCCAAATCTGGGTGGGCGAACACATCCGCTATAATTTCAAGACGCACCAGATGCAGAGCGAGGATTTCCGCACAGGCAAACCGCCAGTGTTTGCGCAGGGCGAACAATTGCAGGGCAATGTCACCAATAAAACCTACCATGCGCGCCATGCTTACGTCACCACCGATGACGTGAGCGACCCGGAAGTTCTCGTCCGCTCCAGCCACATTAAAATTGTTCCCGGAAAATACGTCGAGATGTGGAACGCCGTGCTGTATCTGGACGGGGTGCCGGCGTTTTATTTTCCGTATTACCGGCGCAATCTGAACGAGCGCTTCAGCAATTACAATTTTACCCCCGGCTACCGCAGCGCCTACGGGCCGTTTTTGCTCAACACGTACACGTTGTATCTCAGTGACGCGGTGGACGGGAAGATTCATCTGGACTACCGCGAGCAGCGGGGCCTGGGCGCGGGGCCGGACTTGAATCTGCACCTCGGCCAGTGGGGCGAGGCGGCGTTCAAGTATTATTATTTGCACGACCAGGACCCGAACCACAACGTGAGCACGAACAGTTTTGCGAATTTGGGAACGATTCCCGCGGACCGCCAGCGGTTTTACCTTGGCTACCAGGCGACTCCGTTCACCAATTTGAACGTCAAGGCGCTGGTGAACTACCAGAGCGACCCGCTCGTGCTGCACGATTTTTTTGAGGGCGATTACACCGTAAACCCACAGCCGAACACATTTGTCGAGGTCAATAAATACTGGGACAACTGGAGCCTTGACGCCGAAACCACGCCGCGCGTCAACAATTTCTTCGACCAGATCGAACGGCTGCCGGAAGTGAAGCTCACCGGTTTTCGCCAGCAGATTTTGGACACGCCGTTTTACTACGAGAGCGAAAGCTCGGCGGGCTATTACCGGCAGTTTTATGCCGCCACGAATAATTCCCTGGCCGGCTCCACGAACAGCCCGTTGCCGTATTCCGCCGCGCGCGCCGACACCTTTCATCAATTGCTCCTGCCCTGGACGTTTTTTGGCTGGCTGAATGTCACGCCCAACGCCGGCGGCCGGCTGACCTGGTACAGCGAGGAAACCGGTCCCGGCGCCACCAACAACGAAACCAGCCGCGCCGTTTTCAACACCGGCATCGCAACCTCGTTCAAGGTTTCGCAACTGTGGGCGGGCGCGACGAATACACTTTTGGACGTTGACGGCCTGCGCCACGTTATTGAGCCGTCGGTGAATTACGTTTTCGTGCCGCGGCCCACCGCGACGCCATCGCAACTGCCCCAGTTCGATTCCGCGTCGCCCAGCCTGCTGCTGCTGCCGGTTCAGTTTCCCGATTACAACAACATTGATTCCATTGACAGCGAGAATGTCCTCCGCTTCGGCCTGCGCAACACGCTCCAAACCAGGCGCGACGGCCAGCTCGATCAGTTGCTGGACTGGAACCTGATGCTCGACTGGCGGCTTGACCCCCATCACGATCCCAGCAATCTCGATGAACCCTCCAGCCCGCAACAGACCTTCAGCGATCTTTACTCCGACCTCACCTTCAAGCCGCGCTCGTGGATCGCGCTGAATTCGCAACTGCGCTACGACATCAACGGCGGCGATTTGAACCTGGCCTTTCATCAACTCACGTTGACGCCCGGCGAAAGATGGAGCTGGGGCATCGGCCACTGGTATTTGCGCAACGGATTTTTTGGCAGCGGCAACAATTTGATCACCAGCACCCTGTTTTACCGGCTGAATGACAACTGGGGTTTCCGCATGATGCACAATTACAACTTCGAGGAAAGTCGCCTGCAGGAGCAGGATTACACGATCTATCGCGACCTGCGGTGCTGGACCGGCGCGCTGACGTTCCGGGTCGTTGACAATGGCTATGGCCCGACGGATTTCACCGTGGCCTTCACCTTCTCGCTCAAGGCCGCGCCCAAGACTCGCGTGGGCGGCGACGCCGTTCATCCCTATCAGCTCGTCGGGGAGTAAAATTTGGCCGTAAAATCACAACATGGGAATACTATAATACTAGGAACCCGTTTATGTACGACCAACTCGTTTCCATTTCCAATCAATAAAGATTATGAAAATAAGAATTATTATATTACTGGCGGCGCTACTTGCCGTTGCCGCTGCGACTAACGTTGTTAATCGTTTTGAAACGCCAACGGTAAAGGTAACTGTCAAGGTTATTGGTGAAGATCAGCAACCAATTAAAGGTGCGAATGTATCACTGGGTTTTGGAAACACATCGGTTTCAGGTGCAACAGACATAAACGGTTTATTTACTGGCGAGGGTCGTTGCCGTGGCGATTACGGGTCGAGCGTTACCAAAGAAGGATTTTATCTCAGTGGTGTTAGTGCGCCACAACTTACTAACATAGTTGATGGCAGGTGGCTTCCGTGGAACCCGGTCGCCGTGAGTATTCTTCGGCCTATCGGCAAGCCAATCGCTTTATATGCAAAAACAGTCAAATTGCGAATTCCCACATTAGACAAACCCTGTGGTTTCGATTTGGAAGTTGGGGATTGGGTTGCTCCGGATGGTAAAGGCATGAAATCCGACTTCATTTTTTCACTGCACCAAGAAGATCGTGGAATGCAGGACTACGATGTGTTGGGAGAGTTGACATTTAAGAATCCGTTGGATGGGCTGCAAGATGCTCCGATGCCAGATCTTGGAAAGAATTCTGCATTCGAATGGGAGCGACAAGCGCCGGGAAATGGTTATCAGCCAAAATTCCAGTTGCAAAATTCTTGGCATAAAGAAAAAGGGATTACTCGCAGTTTTAAATTCAACGATAATGAATGGGAAGGTTACTTTTTTCGCGTTCACACAGTCGAGCAGGACGGCAAGATTGTGAGCGCGCACTATGGAAAAATTCGGGGCGGCATTGAGGTGTTCCCCAACAACCCAAATCCAAAAATTGACTTCACCTACTATTACAATCCTACACCGAACGACCGGAATCTGGAATGGGACACCAAGAAGAATTTGTTTGGCAACTTGCCATTCATGGAAACGCCGCGTGAGCCGTAAACAACGCTGCCTTAAAGGGGTCATAAAGGGGTCAGTCCCACACACACACACATTTAAACTTTTCGACTCGGAACGAGCTTGGCCTCGATTTATTGGACCACCAACTCACGCCGTGGTGAACGCCGGCAGCGACAGGCTGAACGTCGAGCCTTTGCCGGGTTCGCTCTGCACGCGAATTGAGCCGTGATGCTCCAGCGCAATGCGCTGGCTGATGGCCAGGCCCAGGCCCGTGCCATTGATCTTGGTCGTGAAGAACGGCTCGAACAGCCGGCCCAGATTTTCCGGCGCGATGCCCACGCCGGTGTCTTGAATGTTGATCTGCAAATGCCGCTCGCGCTGCTCGCCCTTCACCGTTTCCGTGCGGACCGTCAGCACGCCGTTGGTGCCCATCGCTTCGAGCGCGTTGATCAGGAAATTCATGAACGCCTGCTGCAATTGCGCGTCGTCGCCGCGCACCGTGTCCGGCTCCGCCTGATAATGGCGTTGCAACGAAATCAATTTTCCGTTGATTTGATGCTGCATCAGGCGCAGCGAATGATCCAACACTTCGTGGACGCGCACGGTGGTGAACGCTGCGCGGTTCGGCGCGGCAAACCGCAGCATCTGCGTCACAATCCCGTTGATGCGGTGCAGCTCGCGTCCGACGACCTCGGTAAGCTCCGTGTCCTGGCCTTTCTGCGCCAGCAGGTCAACGAATGTCTTGATGGCGACCATCCCGTTTTTGATTTCGTGCGCCATGCTCGCCGAGAGCGTGCCGAGAGCGGCCAGCCGGTCGAGCCGGCGGAGGTTCTGCTCAAAAACCGGAGTGGAAGTCAGGCTGTTCAGAACGACGACAACTTCCATTTGCTCGGGCGTTTTCACGGGCAGAATACTCGCGCGCAACGCCGCCGCATGGCTCAGGGGAATTTCGCGGTTCAAAATGGCCTGGCCGCTTCGTACGGTCTCCTGAATCAGTCGGGCCAGCGGCACAGGCAGCGAACTTAACGGCGCGTTCAGCAGCTTCTCCGCGTCCCGATGCAAATGGTCGGCGGCCTCGGTGGTGCAGGCGACAATGCGTTTGCGCGCATCCACCACGAGCACGCCGCAGGCAAAACATTCCTGAAGCAAACTGGAGGGGTTTCCGCCAGAAGGTCCGCTGGCCTCGTTGCCCAGTTTTTTTGATGACATTGAATTGATCGGTCGTTCGGTTGCCGAAATCGTTCCGCCGCCGCTATGAAAAGCGCCCCTCAATGGACGCGGAGAATCGTAAGCCAGCTTTTGGTGCCCTGTCAGCAAAAATCGGCGTACCGCCACCACGGTTTGTTTTTTGGCGTGACAAAGCCCTTGATCTTGGGCATTGACAACCCAATGGATGCTGGATCGAAAATGTCCCACTTCATCTCGGTGGTGGTGCCGGTTTACAACAGCGAACTGATCCTGCCCGCGTTGATCAAGCGATTGGAACCGGCGCTGGCTTCCCTGGCCGGCCAATTTGAAGTCATACTCGTCAACGACGGCAGCCGGGATCAAAGCTGGAAGGTCGTCCAGGAACTGTCGCGCTCCTTCACCTGGGTCCGGGGAATCAACCTGATGCGAAATTACGGACAGCACAATGCGCTGCTCTGCGGCATTCGCGCGGCCCGGTTCGACACCCTCGTGACGATGGACGACGACCTGCAACATCCGCCGGAAGAGATCCACAAGCTGGTGGCGAAACTGGAAGAAGGTTTCGAGGTGGTTTATGGTTATCCCGAACACGAGCAGCACGGTATGTTAAGGGATGTCGCGTCGGGGTTGACCAAGCTGGCCCTCCAGCGGTCCATGGGCACTGAGACGGCCCGCCATGTGTCGGCCTTTCGCGCGTTTCGAACGCAAGCCCGCGATGCTTTTGCAAGCTATCACAGTCCGTTTGTTTCCATTGACGTCGTGTTGACCTGGGCCACCACCCGGTTTGCCGCCATTCAAGTCCGGCACGATCCCCGCCAGACCGGCGTTTCGAACTATACATTTGGCATGCTGTTCCGGCATGCGATGAACATGATGACCGGTTTTTCGACTCTGCCGCTGCAACTGGCCAATCTCATGGGCTTTATTTGCACGGTCTTTGGCGCGGTCATTCTCGTATTCGTCGTTGGGCGATATCTGTTGTATGGCACCAGCGTGCAAGGATTCACCTTTCTGGCCTCAATCGTCGCCATCTTTTCCGGCGCTCAACTTCTGGCTCTCGGCATCATCGGCGAATATCTGGCGCGGATGCATTTTCGGATGATGGAGCGCCCGACTTACACCGTTCGCGAGCGGATCTGAGGCCTTAAGATGACGACGCTATTGGAAACAGAGGCGCAGCGGGACATCCAACTCCTGCGCCGGGCCTGGGAGAACAAGTCCACCTTCGCATTTCTGCCGGAAAAGACGGGTGTCGGCCATGAATGGATTGAAAAAAGCCTGTCGCTCCTGCCGGACGAGTTGCAGAACGGGCACTTCGTTTTGCTGACTTCGGGCACCACCGGAGCGCCCAAGCTGGTCATTGGCCAGCGCCAACGATCCGAGCAACTGGCCGCCATCCTCCACCAACTGCAGGAAAGCGAACCCGTGGAAGAAACCCTCCTTGCCCTGCCGTTATCGTACAGCTATGCCTTCGTGAATCAGTGGTTGTGGTCTCATTGCCATCAGCGCCCGCTGCGGTTGACTCCGGGATTGAGCGATCCGGCGGCGCTGCGGCAGGCGCTGCAACAGGCCCGCAGTGCCATGATTTGCCTGGTCGGCGTGCAGGTCCCCCTTCTGGCGTCATACTTCCAAGGCCAGTCTTTTCCCGGCATCATTCGCGTGCATTTTGCGGGCGGGCGCTTTCCGCAGGAAAATCTGCCGCTCGTCCGCGCACTGTTTCCGAAGGCTACGATCTTCAACAACTACGGTTGCGCCGAAGCGCTGCCCCGGCTGACGCTGCGCAAGGCCGAGGAGGCGGACCAAGCGGCTGACATTGGACGCCCCTTGCCCGGCATCGAACTGTCAGCCAACGACGCCACCGAACTGCTCTTCCGCAGCCCCTATCGCGCCGTCGGCATTGTTGAAAATGCCAAATTCAGCCGGATTCCTTCCGAGGCCTGGGTGAAATCAGGAGACCTGGCGCAACTCACCGAACAGGGAACGTGGCATCTGCTGGGAAGAGCGAGCGAAGTCTTCAAACGTCACGGCGAAAAGATTTCGCTGGCGACGCTGATGACGACCGTCACAGCTACTTGGACCGGCCAGGCCGTTTTCTATCGGGAACCGGATGCCAGCGGCGAAGATGGTTGCGTACTGGTTTTGGCTCCGGCTCCGGCGCCCGGCCAATTGCAAGGAATTCTATTGTCGTTGCGAAAACACCATGGTCGCGCCCATTGGCCGCTGCGCATCGAATGCGCCGCCGCCCTGCCGCTGTTGCCAAACGGAAAACCTGACGTTTGCGGGACCGCGGTGATGAAGGACAAAACCCGGCTTTGGTATCAAAGGATTTGAAATGGATAATCGAGAAAAACTAAAAAAAGTGGTCGAGGATGTTTTTTTGCTGCAACCCGGCGAATTCCGGTTCGACCTTCGCCGTGACGAGGTGGAAACCTGGGATTCGTTCGGGGTCGTGTCGCTCGCGGTCGGCATTCAGGAGGTATTCAGCTACCACTTTAGTCCGGCGGAGGCGTCTGGCATCAGCAGCGTTGCCGACATCATCGCCCTCCTCTCAGCCAAGGGCATTAAATTTGACAATTGATCTGCCACCACGCTGGTCGCTGGATCAGCTTCGACAGCGCGCAACGGCCGGGGTTGTCGTCTGGGCAACTTCGAGCGTGCGAACGCGCGTACGGGATGTTTTGCCATGGCCAGCGGCGGAGCCGGCTCAATCCCTGGGTGCCGACGCTGAATGGCTGGTCGTCGCCGGTGGCGGTGGTCTCATTGACGAAGCCAAGGCGCTGCGGGAGAGCCGACCGGGACTCAAGCTGGTGGTCATCCCTTCCATCTGGGGCAGTGGCGCGGAGGCTTCTCCGATCATCGTGCTCTCGCGCGCGGGCCGGAAAGAAATTAAAATCAGTCCGTCAGCCCTGCCTGATGCAATCGTTTACTGGCCCGAATTGTCAAAAAGTGTGCCGGCCGAACGGCAGCGCGAGGCTTGCGGAGATTGCTGGGCTCATGCTTTGGAAGGATTTCTTTCGCCACTGGCCAGCCCCGAACTGCGTAACGCTCTGGCCGGGGTCATCCAGCAAATCCTGCCGCTGCCGCTGGGCTTCGATGCCCAATGGTTCGAGTTGAGCGCGCTCGCATGTGCCGGACAGTCCAAGGCGGGTGTGGGATTGGTTCACGGAATCGCCCACACGTTGGAGGCTCCGCTCCGCGAGCAACAGCCGGAACGGAACTGGCACCACGCCAAATTGTGTTCCACGTTCCTCGAGCCGGTGATGCGGTTGAACCGGGCCGGCTCGGATAAATGGAACCAACTGCTGGCCGAACACCGGTTGCCGGAACAAGAGATTTGGACGACGTTGCGCGCCCTGTTTGAACCGGACTCGTTTCGCGCCGCGCTGCCGGTCCTGCGCCAGGAATGGCGCGGAGTTCTGCGCGATCCCTGCTCCCGGACCAATTCGGTTCTGGTGCGGCCCGACTGGCTGGAACGTTTCGAAAACCTGACTCTGCCATGACCAACCTTCTGGACAGTCCTCCTTTTGCGCCGCGTGACGACGCGGGTTTCCTGGCCGGGATGAACGAAATTTGCGCCTGGCATCTGGCGGGCTGCCCGGAATATCGCCGCGTGTGGCCGGATTGGTCGGAGGCCGGGCGGTTGGAGGATTTGCCTTTTCTTCACGTGGGCGTGTTTAAACGGCAGCTCTGGAAGACGGCGGCTCCGGGCATCGTGCACCAACGAACCCTCCGGAGTTCCAGCACCACCCAGGCAACGGCCAGCATGATTGCCCTGGACGAGCGGAGTTCCGCGCTTCAGGCGCGGAGCAGCGGGGCGATTCTGAAAGAACTGGTCGGCGAGTCGTTGCGGCCACTGGCCATCCTCAACCACTCGCGCGCACTCCGGCAACGCGGGGAAGCCTCGGCGCGAATTACAGCAGCCATGAGTCTTCGGTTCCTGGCTTCGGAAATTCATTTTCTCCAGGACGACGACGATTCGATAAACTGGGACCGCTTGGGTTCAGTCATTGCCCAGCACCGGCGGCTGATTGTTTATGGATTCACCTGGATGCTCTGGCAGGCATGGGCCACTGCCACCATTCCGGAACCGGTCCGCCGGTTGCTGGCCGGCACCGAGGTTCATTTCGTTCACAGCGGCGGGTGGAAGAAACTGGAAGCCGCGCGCGTGGATCGCAAGCAATTCGATGCTGCCCTCCTTGCCACCGTCGGGCCGGCATCCAGAGTCACCGAATATTACGGGCTGGTGGAACAGGTGGGAGTAATTTTCCCGCTCTGCGAAGCGGGCTTTTATCATGTTCCGCGCTGGGCTGGCATTCTGGTGCGGGATCCCTGGACGCTTAAAACCAACGAGGGCCAGCCCGGTCTGTTGCAGTTCATGAACGTGTTGAGTTGGGGAGCGCCTTATCATAGTGTGCTGACGGAAGATTTGGGACGGCGGCTGCCCGGCGACTGCGCGTGCGGACGATGCGGGCAGCATTTTGAATTGTTGGGCCGCGTGCCCAAGGCGGAAATACGAGGCTGCGCCAATGTCTGAGAAACTCCATTTTTTTGCCACGCCGCACCGGTGCACGGCGGCGGTTCTGCCGTTCGACCTCGAGGAATGGTTGCAGCACTGGGCCGACCTGCGCCGGAAGATGGTGAAGCAGGTGCCGGAACCATTCACACGGGACGAATGGGCTTACCTCGCGGCATTTCTGGATGAAGCCAATCTTCGGAAGCCGTTTCTCGAATCGTTTGGAGAAATCATCAGTGGCGGCGATGCACGCCCCGCGGCGCTGATCCGTCCGCGCGGGCTGATTGGCATCTGGCTGCCCAACAACGTGAGCCTGCTCGGTCCGCTCACGCTCATACTTGCCAGCTTTTCCGGCGCTCCGCTGTGGGTCAAGGTCGGATCAAGCGCCGCAGACTTGACCGCCGCTTTCGTTGATTACGCGATCAAGAATTTGCCGGACGGCATGTTGGCGGATTATTTGCGGCAGCAGGTGCGGATCGAGCGTTTTGACCGGCAGGATGCGCGTAATGGCCAGATGGCGGCGGAAGCCAAAGTCCGGGTGGTGTTCGGATCGGATGCGGCCGTAAGCGCGGTCCACGCCCTGCCTCATCCGCCCGACAGCGTGGCGGTTTCATTCGGAAATCATTGCTCGGAGGCCTGGGTGGAAAAGGAAGCATTGACGGATGACCGGGTGACGACCCTCATTCGCGTTTTTGCCATTTACGGACGGGCGGGTTGCACTTCGCCCCGGCGGGTGGTGGTGCTGGGAGGTTCGAGCGATGATGCCCGGGCTTTGCAGGAATGGCTGGTGCGGTTGTGGCCGAAGGCCGTGCGGACGGATGTCCCGATGCACGTGGCGGCGGCGAACATCATGGAACTTCAACTGGCCCTGGCGCAGGGATGGCAGGCCACCAGCGTTCCCCGCAACGGAGGTGTCCTGGCTGCCGGAAAGATTGGACTTCCGGAGCTGACCGGGCTGATGTCATTGCCCGTGATTTCCGCCAGCATCGAGGAAGCTGCTGCTTCCCTGCCACCGAACATTCAAACCATCGGGCATTGTTTGCGCCAACCGCACAATCCGCAGTGGCTGGATCTGATCGCCCGGACACCGGCCAAACGTTTTGTGCCGATCGAGGCGATGCATCATTTCGGCCCGGTGTGGGACGGCGGGAATTATTGGCGTCAATTTTTCGAGGAAGTGGGGTTGCAGCCATGATTCGCGAGAACATCCATAACTCGGCGTGGTGGGGCAAACCGGTGGCGGTGGTGGTAGATGCCGCATTTTTTGCGCTGGAGCCGGCGGCGCGGCAGGCGGCATTGCGACCTTATGCCTGGGCGGAATTCAAGTCGCCGCTCGCCTCGGCGCCGCCGTTCTTACAGTTGGCCGCGAGCGGTTTCACGTTGGTGGACATGCAGATTGGCTTTCGGCTGATGCTGGGAGCGGTGCCGGATTCGCCGTCACTGGCGGATTTTGTCTGCGAATTCGCCGACCAGACACACTTTGAAATCGGGTTGGGCGGGACGCGGAGTTTCGAGCACGAGCGGTTTCTACAGATTCCCGGCGCCACCCTGGAGCGGCTGGCGCAAAGATACGTGAACTGGTCCAACCAGTTGGTGCGCGAACATCCCGAATGGTGTTTGCGGGTGCTGTATCAAGGGGAAGTGCAGGGTTGGTTTCTTGCCTCGTTGACGAAGCAGGGCTTGTATCTCGCTTTGGCCATGTTGAGCAAGACGGCCCAAGTGTCGGGTCTGCACCTGTATCAGAAGGCCATCCGCGCTTATGCGGCCAAGGGCGCCCGCATCGGACACGCCGCTTTTAGTGCGCGCAACACGGCTGTGCTGAACATTTATTCACAACTCGGGGTCAGATTCACGCCGGCGGAAGGCATTTGGCTCTGGCATCCGGGGAAGGACCGGTGAACTACTCGCTCAATGCGGACGGGATTTTCGTCCCGGATTCTCCGGTGTTGCACCGCGATGAGGAATATGACCCCTGCGGATTCGAGGTGCTTCGGGACATGCAAGCCCGCCATTTCTGGTATCAGGGGCGTCATCGGTTCCTTCTGCGCGCGATGGAAAGCCATCTGAAACAGTTGCCGGCGCGCAAAGACGGTCTCCGGGGCATTGATTTGGGCGGGGGATGTGGCGGCTGGCTCGTCTATCTCCAGGAACGGCTGCCGGGTTTGTTTGCCGAGATTGCCTTGTCGGATTCTTCCCTAAAGGCATTGGAAATGGCCGGCCCCGTGCTCGGCAAAAGCGTGGCGCGTTATCAGACGGATTTGCTGCGATTGGGATGGCAGGACCGGTGGGAACGTCGCTTTTTTGCTGGACGTTATGGAGCACATCCCCGATGACGGCGAGGTTTTGTCGCAGATCGAGCGGTCGTTGGCGCCCGGGGGTTTGCTGTTTGTGACGACGCCCGCGCTGCGATGTTTCTGGAGCTACAACGACGACATGGCCCATCATCTGCGCCGTTACACGAAGAGCGATTTTGAACGGCTGGCCCGGACGAGCGGCTTGCAATTGCGGCAAAGCCGGTATTTCATGTTTCTCCTCAGCCCGTTGTTGTGGTTGAGCCGCCTGAAGCGGCCGGCGCTGGCAAAGATGAACAACGATCAAATTTACGAGTTGGCGAAACGCACCCATCGTGTCCCCGCGGCTCCGGTCAATGGACTGCTGAAGTTTCTGTTCAGCCTGGAGACGCCAGCCGGGCTTTGGCTGCCCTTTCCGTGGGGGGCATCCATCCTGGGTGTTTTCCAAAAAAGGCATTGAGACATGGCGGAAATCCAGATTCCATTCAACCGGTCGTCTTTGCTGGGCAGGGAGCTGGAATACATTTCCCAAACGATGACGATCGGGCAGATCGCCGGCGACCAGACCTACTCCAAAAGGTGCCATGCTTTTTTGGAGCAGGTTCTGGGCGTGCCAAGGGCGATGGTCACCACCTCATGCACCCACGCGCTCGAACTGTGCGCCCTGCTGCTCGACATCCAGCCCGGCGACGAGGTGATTGTCCCCTCGTTTACCTTCGTGTCCACGGCGAATGCCTTTGCCCTGCGCGGAGCAAAAATTATTTTTGCCGACATCCGGCCCGACACGCTGAATCTGGACGAGAAACTGCTGGAAGGCCTCATCACTTCCCGGACGAAGGCCGTGGTTCCGGTGCATTACGCCGGAGTGGGTTGCGAGATGGACGTGATTGGCGCGATCGCCGCCCGGCATGGCTTGGCCGTGGTGGAAGACAATGCGCACGGATTGTTCGGCAAGTTCCGGGGCCGCTGGCTGGGCACGTTCGGCTGTCTGGCCGCCCAGAGTTTTCATGAAACCAAGAACATCACCTGCGGCGAAGGCGGCGCGCTGCTCATCAACGATCCGCGCCTGATCGAACGGGCCGAGATCATTCGCGAAAAGGGAACGGACCGCAGCCGGTTCTTTCGCGGCCAGGTGGACAAATATTCCTGGGTGGACATTGGCTCGAGTTATGTGATGAGCGATGTCCTGGCGGCCTTTCTCTATGCCCAGCTGGAAGTATGGCAAACCATTCAGGCGCAGCGGCAGCGCATTTGGAAGTATTATGACCAGCACCTGCGCGATTGGGCGCGGGAACGCGGGATTGGCTGCCCCGTGGTGCCGGCCCACTGCGAGCAATCCTGCCACATGTATTACCTGGTCATGCCGTCCCTGGAAAGGCGCCAGGCTCTCATTTCATTTCTAAAATCGCGCGGCATTCTCAGCGTATTTCATTATGTGCCGCTCCACCTTTCACCCATGGGCCGGCGCATGGGAGGCCGGAACGGGGCTTGTCCCGTGAGCGAACTGAAAAGCGAACAACTGATCCGCCTGCCCTTTTACAACAGTCTCAGCCATGGCGATCAGGATCGGGTGCTGGCGGCCATCCGGCAATTCCAGCCGTGAAAATTATTGAAAGACTTTCGTCATTCCTGCGGCTCCCGGCCAGCTACCGGCTTTTCCGGTGGCTGGTGGGCGGGGAATTGGTTTGGAAAATTTATCTGGCGGAGTACGTGAAACCGGCTCCGGGAGAAAAGGTCCTCGACCTTGGGTGCGGCCCGGCTGACATATTGGATTATCTTCCGGCGGTCAACTACACAGGACTCGACATCAGCCCGGAATATATTGATTCGGCAAAAAAACGTTTCGGATCCCGGGGGCGCTTCTTGTGCGGCGATGTCGGCCGGGCTGCGATTGAGGGAGAGCAGGGTACTTTTGATTTGGTTCTGGCCACGGGGGTGCTCCACCATTTGGATGATGCGCAAGCAACAAAATTGTTTGATCTGGCCCGTCTGGCTCTGCGCCCCGCCGGACGCCTGGTCACGTTTGATGGATGTTATGTGCCCCGACAGTCGCGCATCGCCCGCTGGCTGCTGACCAAAGACCGTGGAAAATTTGTCCGCACCCGCGAGGAATATCTGCGGCTGGCTTCGGCGCGCTTCCCGCAGGTGGAACCCCATCTCAGACATGACCTGCTGCGTCTGCCTTACACCCACCTGATCATGCGTTGCTTCAATTCGTCACCGCCGGCGGCTGATGGCGTCAGTTCGCATTAGGCTTGTAGCCTAAAAACCGCGCCACGGGAAGGTTCTCCAGGCCATTCACCGGCTGGTTCGCGTGTATTTTCGGAATCTCCTTTTGCAGCGCATGGTCCTGAAGAAGCACCGTGATTTGTACGCACCAGTGATATAAATACGGCAGCAGCCGGTACTGGATCTTCGGGTCTGGAGGCGGCAACAACTGCTGCGGTACTTCGGCCATGTTATACCCCACGGTCCAGACACTGTTGCCGCTGCGCAAGGTGGCGGTTATTTCACGCAACACCGGAGCCATCGGATCCTGCTGGCGCATCTTTTCCAATATCAGGTCGCTGCGATGCACCTTGTGCGAGTCAATCGGAGGCACAGTCACCCAATGAGCCCGGCCGTGATAGTAACGGTCAAATGTGATTCCATCCCACGCGTCCAGCACCACGATCAGGTCCCGCTCCGAGGCGTTCGTGCCGAGAAAGGTGGCAATCAGGTCCACATTGCTCCGGCGGGTGTGCGCTTCCTCCCACGCCGCCATTGAACCCCCGGTCATCAGCAGCACCATGAATCCAATACGCAGCCATCCCCAAGGGCGCAGCGCCGGCCGGATCGCGCCCAATATTCCGTCGAGTGCCATGGTGCAGAGACAGAGCATTTCGACGTAATACCATGTCTGCGTCATGTACTGTAATTTCATTAGAAAGGCCAAAAGCCCCACCGTCCCCAAAAGCATGCTCGCGGCGCAGAACAAAGCCAGGTCGGCGCGGGTCCGGGCAGTGGTCACTGCCGCAGCTTCATGATTCGATGCCTGATGTTTGCACGCCCGCTGCAGCAAGAGCGCCACAACTGACCCGGCCAACAAAAGCATAACCCAGAGCCAGACTTCCGGGCCTTCGTATTGCGGGGGACGGGCGCTGCTCTGGGCCGCCAGGGTACTGTTGAGTTTATGCCATAGGCCCATAAAATTGAAAAATGGAAGCTGGTGCATCTGCGCGTAAACCGAACTTCGGTGGATGATGGGCAGGTACACCGCCAGGGATGCGCCGGACACCGCCCCGATTCCAACCAAAGCCCCCAGCGTCGGCCATTGCCGCTGCCGAATCACCACCAAAGCCGCCCCGGCCAGCATCGCGCAGAGAAACACCACATCATAATATACGCACTGGACGAACAGCAGGCAGGCCAGGCCCGCCCAAAAAATCCGCGACCGCGACGGCAACTCCACCATCCGCCAGATCGTTCCGAAACTAAGCACCAGCAGACCGCTCGCCAGACCATACGCCCGGTTCGCACCCACGATGAAAATCATCGCCGGCAGTCCGCCCAGCAGCGCCAGACTCAAAATCGGCGCGCGACATCCCATCCAACGCGAGCATAGCCACAGCGAACCGAGGAAAAACAAACCCACGTACAATCCCAGAAGACGGATGCCCGCGTCACTCCCAGCCAGACCGAGAAAAACATACCCGCGCAGCAGCAGCGGCCAGAGCGGGGGAAACGACTCGAACGGCAGATTGTTCCAAAGCTCTTTCAGCGAGGGCATCTGCGCCAGATTGATGGTATTGACCTCATCGCGCCACAACGGCCCGGCGTGCATGGCGGTTAACACCAGCAAAAATGCCGAGAACGCCGTGCCGGCCAGGGCCACGGCGGTTTCCGCCTCCAGCTTTGGCGGTTGCGATGGAGACGTGGTTTGGGGATTGGTTTGTTGAACAGTCACGCGTCAGTTAAAGGCTTGGGTCAGTCCCCGTTGGATCTAAAGCCCGAGAACTTCCGCACGGGAAGGTTTTCAAAGCAGCTTACCGGTTCATCCGCGGACATTTCCAGAACCTGTTCTTGCAATGCATGGTCCTGCAAATACACCGTAACTTGCGCGCTCCAGTAGTTAAAGTACGCCAGCCACCATCTGGTCGTTTGGGCCGACGGTACTGACTGCTTCGGGTGCATGACTTCCATGTTTCCAACCACCCAGACGCTATTGCTGCCGCGCAAGGTGCCGGCAATCTCACGCAACACCGGTGCCATCGGATCCGGCTGGTTCATTTTTTCCAAAATCAGGTCGCTGCGATGTGTCTTGTGCGAATCAACCGGAGGCACGGTCACCCAATGTGCCCGGCCGTGATAATACCGGTCGAATGTGATTCCCTCCCACGGACCTTCCACGATGATTATGTCTTCCGCTGAGGCCTGCTTGCCGAGGACGGCAGCAATCAGGTCCACATTGCTACGCCGTGTGTGCGCCTCTTCCCATGCCGCCCTAGAACCCCAGGTCATCAGCAACACCATGAATCCAATGCGCAGCCATCCCCAAGGGCGCAACGCAGGCCGGGTCGCACCCGATATTCCGTCGAGCGCAATGGCGCAGAGACAGAGCATTTCGACGTAATACCACGACTGCGTTATAAATTTTAATCTCATTAGAAAGGCCATATGCACCACCGTCCCCAAAAGCATGCTCACGACGCAGAACGAAGCCAGGTCGGCGCGGGTCCGGGCAGTGGCCGCTGTGGCAGCCTCCTGGTTTGGCTCCTGAAGTTTGCGTACCCGCTGCAGCAAGAGCGCCACCACGGATCCGCCCAACAGCAACACAATCCAGAGCCACATTTCCAAGCCAAAAGGTCCGGTGGGGTGAGCGCTGCTCCGTCCCGTTGCCACGTCGCCGAGCTTATGCCACAAGGTTAAAAAATTGAAGGTTGGCTCCTGGTGCATCTGCGCGTAAACCGAACCCCGGTGGATGATGGGCAGGTACACCGCCAGGGATGCGCCGGACACCGCCCCGATTCCAACCAAAGCCCCCAGCGTCGGCCATTGCCGCTGCCGAATCACCACCAAAGCCGCCCCGGCCAGCATCGCGCAGAGAAACACCACATCATAATATACGCACTGGACGAACAGCAGGCAGGCCAGGCCCGCCCAAAAAATCCGCGACCGCGACGGCAATTCCACCATTCGCCAGATCAGTCCGAAACTGAGCACCAGCAGACCGCTAGCCAGACCATAAGCCCGGTTCGCACCCACGATGAAGATCATCGCCGGCAGACCGCCCAGCAGCACCAGGCTCAAAATCGGCGCGCGACATCCCATCCAACGCGAGCATAGCCACAGCGAACCGAGGAAGAACAAACCCACGCACAACCCCAACAGACGGATGCCCGCGTCACTTCCCGCCAGACCGAGAAAAACATACCCGCGCAGCAGCAGCGGCCAGAGCGGGGGAAACGACTCGAACGGCAGATTGTTCCAAAGTTCTTTCAGCGAGGGCATCTGGGCCAGATTGATGGTGTTGGTCTCATCGCGCCACAACGGCCCGGCGTACATGGCCGTTAACACCAGCAACATCGCCGAGAACGCCGTGCCGGCCAGGGCCACGGCGGTTTCCGCACCCAGCTTTGGCGGCCACGGTGAAGCGGCGGTTTGGGGATTGGTTTGTTGAACACTCACGCGTCAGTTAAAAGCTTGATTTTTATTTTTGTGCGCACCACTCGACAGTCGAAGCACTCCAAGCCGGCGTGTCGCCAGCCCTGCGCCCCGACCGCAAGGCCAATAACTGCCCGCCCGTGTTGTGAAAGGCAATGCCGAATTTCAAAGCGCCGGCCAGAGGTCAGAACACGGAGAAGCGGATCCGGCCAATTCGTGTTTGCACGCGGCGGCGAAGCCGGGTCCGGAGCCGGGCGATTTTTCCGGCGGCCGTTTGGCGTTGCAGCAAATAGGTTGTGTGCGGAACCGGCGTTTTTGAAATGTCCTCCGGCGTGGTGTTTTTGTCATTCACCCCCGGCGCAAGATCGACGCCCGCTTCGCGGAAAAGGCGCTGAACAAACGCGGAGCAGAACAGGGACTGCTCGCGAGCCAGCACGTTTTCCCGTCCGCGCAATTCGGGCCGGCGCATGGCGATCAGCGTGCCGATGAGTTCTCGCAGCGAATAACGCTCGTGCCGGGCCACGAGTTCCAATCCCCCGCGCAACAGCGCCTCCACCTGCGAAGGGGCCAGTCCGAAATCCAGCACGGCCAGCGCGGTGTAGAGTTTTTCGTCGTGGTATTTCGAGATGCGATTTTCCTGCGCGCCCAGCCGGATGTGCTTCCGGTGCAATTCCAGGTCCGATTCGATGACCCAGTGATGTCCGTCCGCGCGCGCGCCTTCAAATAAAAATGCGTGCGTCCAGATGCCCCAGCGCTTTTCGCCATCGAGGTGTCTTTCCGCCCGGCTGATGGCCAGGTCAATGGGCGTCACGCCGCCGGACAAACCCACCCGGCCCAATCCGGCGTAACGTTCCAGGAACTCGCGGTTGGAAAGTCCGGTGATGAACACCGTCTGGTTTTGAGTTTTGGCCGCTTCCATGCGAAGTGTCGGTCATGGGTTTAACCGGACGGAGGGCGCAACGCAAGACCCCGATTCAAATCGCCAGCAGCAGTCTCTTGATTTCCTTCAGCCGCGCCTTGGCGTCTCTTTTCGTCAGGCGCGGGAATTTTCCGCCCAGCGTGATGAAATCGCCGTGGCGAGTGAGCATCAGCTTGTCCTCTTTGACTTCGATGCTGGTCACGGATTTTTCACCGGCGAGAATTTTTAATTCCGCCACTTGCAACAACAATTCCACCGGCGGCGGCAACGGGCCAAAACGGTCGCGCAGTTCTTTCTGCAAATTTTCCAGCGCGGGTTTTTCACCGGCTTGCGCCAGCTTGCGGTAAATTTCGATGCGGTGCTGCGGTTCGGTGACGTAATTGTGGGGAAGTGACGCGGGATGCGGGATGCGGGATGCGGGATTCACGGAACCCGTTTCACGACTCACGTCTTCCGACCCCAGGAAATCCAGTTTCAGGCTGACTTCCACGCGCGGTTTCACCTTTTCCCCCTTGAGCGATGAGACGCTTTGTTTGAGCAACTGGCAGTAAAGCTCGAAGCCCACGGCGGTGATGTGGCCGCTTTGTTCCGAGCCGAGCAGGTTGCCCGCGCCGCGGATTTCGAGGTCGCGCATGGCGATTTTGAAGCCGCTGCCGAGCGTGGAGTATTGCCGGATGGCGCTGATGCGTTTGCGCACGTCGGCAAGCAGGCTGGCGTGGCGCGGCAACAGCAGGTAGGCGTAAGCCTGGTGTTTGTACCGCCCGACCCGACCGCGCAACTGGTAAAGATCGCTCAGGCCAAAGCGATCCGCGCGGTCAATGATGATCGTGTTCGCGTTCGGAATATCGAGACCGCTCTCGATGATGGTCGTCGAAAGCAACACGTCCGCCTCGCCATTGACGAACTTGGTCATTACTTCCTCGAGTTCGTCCGATTCCATCTGGCCGTGGCCGACAACGATGCGGGCGTGAGGCGCCAAGGTCTGCAATTTCGACCGCATGGTTTCAATCGTCATCACGCGGTTGTGCAAAAAGAAAACCTGCCCGCCGCGATTCAACTCGCGCTGGATGGCGTCGCGAATGACACGTTCGTCATATTGCACGGCGATGGTTTCGACCGGCAGGCGGTCGTGCGGCGGTGTCTGGATGGTGCTCATGTCGCGCGCGCCGGTCAGCGCGAGGTACAGCGTGCGCGGAATCGGCGTGGCGCTGAGTGTCAGCACGTCCACGAGCGTGCGCAGCCGCTTGAATTTTTCCTTGTGCAACACACCGAAGCGTTGTTCCTCGTCAATCACCACAAGCCCCAGTTCCTTGAACACGATGTCGCTTTGAATCAGCCGGTGCGTGCCGATGACGATGTCCACCGCGCCGGCCGCCAAATCCCTGACGACTTGCTGTTGCTCGCGCTTCGTGCGGAAACGCGAGAGCAGTTCAATGCGCACCGGGTAATCCGCCATGCGTTCACGGAACGTGTTGAAATGTTGTTGCGCCAGCACCGTCGTTGGCACCAGCACGGCAACCTGTTTCCCGCCCATCACGGCTTTGAACGCGGCGCGAATGGCAATTTCGGTCTTGCCAAAACCGACATCACCGCAAATCAAACGGTCCATGGGCTTGGGGCGTTCCATGTCGGATTTCGTTTCGCCGATGGCGCGGAGCTGATCCGGCGTTTCCTCAAAAATGAACGCGCCCTCGAACTCGCGCTGCCACGGCACGTCCGGTGGAAAGGCGTGGCCGGCCTGCGATTCGCGCACCGCCTGGATTTGCAGCAATTCGGCGGCAACGTCGCGGACGGCGCGCACGGCCTGTTCCTTCGCCCGGTTCCAGCGCGTGCCGCCGAGCGTGTTGAGCGGCGGACGCACCTTGCCCACGCCGACGTATTTGCCAACGAGATGCGCCTCGGTGACGGGCACGTAAAGTTTCGGCGGTTCATCGCCGGGATTGCGGGGCGCGTATTCGATGACGAGGCACTCGGTGCCGGTTGAGAGTTGAAGGTTGAGGGTTGAGGGATGACGGCTGCTGCCCGCCGGCAGGTTTTTCAAGCCAAGAAAACGGCCAATGCCGTATTGGATGTGGACAACCAGATCGCCTTCCTCCAGTTCGGTGAAGTCAATGTCGAGCGCGGATCGGGTGGCCAGCGCGTGCGGTGATTTCAACCGGCGCGGCCGCTGGATTCTATAGCGCCCGAAAATTTCCGAGTCGGTGACGATGACGAGTTTTGCCTCGTCGCAAATGAAGCCGCGAGCGAGCGAGCCGATGTATGAGGCAGGGCAGGCATCTTGCCTGCCCATTTCTGCGGATAAATCGCTCGCGCGGACGCGCTCGCCAGGCAGGCTGGAAGCCTGCCCTGCTTTGATGAAACCAAACTCCTTCCAGATCTCCTCAAATCGCTGCCGCTCGCCGGCGTTGTTGCAGAAGACATGAACGGCGTAACCGTGCCGCAGCCAGCGGTGAAGCTGGTTGAAAAATTCACGGCGCTGGGCCTCGGCAACTTGCAAGTCGGGCGCGCGTTCGCCAAGCGGACGAAAGGCGTCGAGGTTTTCAAAGTGCGGATTGCGGAATTCGGAGTGCGGAATGGCTTCGCCGGTTTTAGCGTTTTCATCCAGTTCAACCGAAGTAAAACCGCGCTGGTTCAGTTCAATTAGAAAATCACCCCACGAAATAAAAAATGGATCGTTTTCGGGGATTTGCCGCGCGTATTCGTCGGCGCCGGCGGCGAGTTGTTCCGGTTCGCACAGGAGAAAAATGGTCTCCGGCGGCAGATAATCCGTCAACGAGGCAAGTGGGGCGCGGCCTTGAGGCCGCTTCGCTGCAAGATTGTCATGCGTTGAAGAAGATGCAGTCGCCGCTGGCTCAGCGGGCGTTGAAGCGGCGTGAACGCCGCGCTCCACTTCGTGTTTCAAAACCCCCAGTTCACCCGCCGGCGGCAGGGTGACGCCCGGAATTTCCTCGCGCGAAATTTGCGTGAGCGGATCGAAATGGCGCAGGGATTCCAGTTCGTCGCCGAAAAATTCGAGCCGCACCGGCCACGGGCTGGTAAGCGGCCAGACATCGAGAATGCCGCCGCGCAGGGCAATTTCTCCTTTTTGCGTGACCTGGGCTTCCGGTTCATGCCCGCGTTCTTCAAGCCATTCGATCAGGTCGAGCGGATTGATTTTATCGCCGCGGGCAAGCGTGCGCATGTGGTCGCGCAACCTTTCGGGCGGAAAGGTTTTCTGCAACAGCGCGGTGACACTGGTGACGATCAGGGTTGAGGGTTGAGGGTTGAGGGTTGAGAATCCGGACAACTGGACAAGCGTTTCCAGCCGGTCGCTGATGTTGTCGGCATGCGGGAGTTTGCCTTCGTGCGGCAGCACGTCCCAGGCGGGGTAAAAAAGCGGGGGGGATGGAGAATGGAGGATGGAGACTTCGCCGGCTTTGGACTGTGGACCGTGGACTGCGGACTCAAGATTCAACCACGTCTCCAGGTCCTGCTGAAAACTTTCCTGCGTCTTGAGATTGTCGGTGACAATGACGATGGGGTGTTGCGGAAAAACATTCTGGAGCAGAACCGCAAAAAACGGCTGCGCCGCCTGGCTAACCCCGGCGCAAGTCAACACTCCGCCATGCTCCAGCCGCCGCGCAAGGCCTTGCACCGCGGGAGCTTTCAAGATGTCAGCGAACAAACTGCTTGCCGCCGACGCTGCCGCGTTTTGCGCCAAGCCAAGGGACATTCGCAGCGAAAAGCCGGATCGTCAAGTCGGGGGCGTCGGCGGCCTTTTCCCGAAGCGGAATACATTCCGCGCTCCTTTGATTGCGGCTTCGCCGCGCCATGCCCTGGTGTTAAAAGAATTCGTGTTATTCGCGATCCGTTTCAAAAGGCGCGGCTTGATTTATTCACTCTTTGCAATATCCTTATCCACTCGATTTATGGAACTGAACAATGACGAAATCCGCCGTTACTCGCGGCACCTGATTCTGCCGGAAGTCGGCCTGGCCGGCCAAAAGAAAATCAAGGCCACCAGCGTCCTGTGCATCGGTGCGGGCGGCCTCGGCTCGCCCATCGCCATGTATCTCGCCGCCGCCGGCATCGGCAAACTGGGCATCGTGGATTTCGACACCGTGGATTTCTCCAATCTCCAGCGCCAGATTCTGCACACCGACGCCGACGTGGGCCGTCCCAAGGCGCAGTCCGCGAAGGAAACCATCCAAGGCATCAATCCGAATTGCGAAGTCGTCATCCACAATACCCGCATCACCTCCGAAAACGCGCTCGACCTCATCCGGCCCTACGACATCGTAGTGGATGGCACGGACAATTTCCCGACGCGCTACCTGACAAACGACGCGTGCGTGCTGCTCAAGAAACCGAATGTCTATGGCTCGATTTTCCGTTTCGAGGGCCAGGCCAGCGTGTTCGCGCCGCATCTGGGCGGGCCGTGTTATCGCTGTCTTTATCCCGAACCGCCGCCGCCCGGCATGGTGCCCAGTTGCGCGGAAGGCGGCGTGCTCGGCGTGTTGCCCGGCATTGTCGGCTGCATCCAGGCAACGGAAATTTTGAAGCTCGCCATCGGCAAGGGCACTTCGCTCGTCGGCCGGCTGCTGCTGTTCAACGCGCTCGACATGAAGTTCCGCGAACTGAAACTGCGCCGCGATCCGGCGTGCCCCATTTGCGGCGAGCATCCGACCATCAAGGAGCTGATTGATTACGAAATGTTCTGCGGCATCGCGCCCGCGCCCGCGAACCCCGCCGCGAATCCTGACGAAGTCACGGTGCAGGACATGAAGAAGGCGCTCGACGACCCGAAGCTTGGCATCAAGGTCATTGACGTGCGCGAGCCGGACGAATACGAAATCGCCCGTGTGAAAGGCGTGCCGCTGCTGCCGTTGAGCCAGCTCCAGCAACGCTTCACCGAGCTCGACCCGAACCAGCATTATTACCTCCACTGCAAAGCCGGGGTGCGCTCACTAAAGGCGCTGGGCTTCCTGCGCGAGCAGGGCTTTAAGTACCTCAAGAGCGTCAAGGGCGGCATCACCGCCTGGTCGGACGAAATTGATTCCAATGTGCCGCGTTATTGAACGCCGGTTGACTTTTCAGGCGACGAAGACAAACTAAGCCGCGAAAGGAAACCCATTATGAAAACCGTGAAAATACCCATGTTGGACGAATTCAAAGCCTTCGCCATGCGCGGCAACGTGGTGGACCTCGCCGTCGGCGTCATCATCGGCGCGGCGTTCGGGAAAATAGTCAGCGCGGTGGTTTCAGACATCATCATGCCGCCCATTGCCCGGCTCGTCGGCAACATTGATTTCACCAACCTGTATTTCCCCATGTCGGAAAAAGTCCGGGAGGCGCAGGAAACTTATGCGGCGGCGGCGGCAACTCACGGCGCGCATCTGCCGCTGGATCTGGCCCAAAAAGCCGGGCCGGTGCTCGCTTGGGGCGATTTCGTGACCGTCACGTTGAATTTCGTCATCGTCGCGTTCTGCATTTTTCTGATGATCAAATTGATGAACAAGGTGACACGCCACCACGAAGCCGTGGCCCCGCCCACGCCGACGGAACAGCTCCTGACCGAAATCCGCGACCTGCTCAAGAACCGGCCTTGAGCCCCGATTCCGCGCGCAACTTTTTCAACGCCGCCAGGGCCGCGTCGCTCTCGGCGGCCTTTTTGCTTTTGCCGCTGCCGCGCGCCAGCTCGACCCCCTCGTGCTGCACCGTGCATTCAAACACCCGGTCGTGGTCCGGGCCGGTGGCGGAGACCACGTGGTATTCCGGCGCCTCGGGCGAGCGCGCCTGAAGCAGTTCCTGCAACTCGCCCTTCGGATTTTCAATGGTCGGCAGCACGTTCAATTTGCCGAAGTCCGCGCCGAATTCGCGCAGGATGAATTCGCGCGCCGCCTCGTATCCGCCGTCCAGAAAAATCGCGCCGAGCAGCGCCTCAAACGTGTCCGCCAGCGCGGAGGCGCGTTCGCGTCCGCCGTGCATTTCCTCACCCCGGCTCAAAATCATGTGCGCGCCGAGGCCGAGCACCCGGGCGTGTTCGCCCAGCGTGCGGCGGTTGACCAGCTTGGCACGCGCCTTGGTCAGCGGACCTTCGTCGAACGCGGGGAATTTTTCATACAGCTCGCGCGTGAGAACGAGCTGCAACACGGCATCACCGAGAAATTCCAGCCGCTGGTTGTGCGGTGACGGCGCGCCGGTTTCATGCGCAACCGACGGATGCGTGAGCGCCAGCCGCAGCAGGCCCTCGTCGCGAAACGTGCAGCCGAGGCGGATTTGGAATTCGGAGAGTTCGGACATGGGCTATTCGGGGAACATCGAACATCGAACGTCGAACGCTGAACGCTGAGGTTTCCGGACGCCAGGCCGTTCGATGTTCGATGTTCCCAGCTTCATGCGGTCGGCTGATTTTCCGGCGCGGGTTCGGTTGCGGCGGCAGTCACAGTTTCAGCCGGAGCCGCAGGGGCGGGCGCGGGCGGATTCAAACCATGTTCCAGCAACGCGGCCACGTCACGCTGGACGGCCTCGAGTTGGTCCAGGCGCAGGTCCGGATCGGCGATGGTGAACACGTCGCCGGTCCCGGGCTGCTCGTAAATGAACACGCGCTTGCCGTCGTTGACGATTTGCTCCTTCACCTTGAGCACGCGCTTGCGTTCCAGCATGACGGCGAGGATGTACCCGGCGGGCGCGTAACGCGGATCGTTTTGCTCGATCAATTTCCGCAGCAGCGTTTCGGCGGTGTCCTTGTGAATCGGATCCGAGACCGGCGGCGGCGCCTCGTAAATTCCCTGCCAATGCGAGATGAACCCGGACCGGCTGCGCGCATCGCCGGCATTCTGCTTCTGCCGGCAAGGCTCGCAGATATCCGAGCGCCGCAACTCCGGCGGCTCATCGAACAACAACGTGTGATAGACCTGCCGGTCGGCAAACGGCTGGCCGCACGCCTCGCAAGCGTGGGCGCGGGATTGAATGTTCCATTCGTTCATGAATTCAGGCCGGCATTATCGCGCCTGCCGCGAAACGCGCAATCCGAAAGCTTGCGGCGAAACGCGGTTTGGAGTTCCGCCTTCAGGCGGTTCACAGGCAAAAAGAGCGATTTGCCGCCTGAAGGCGGAACTCCAAACGCACAAGTATCGAGAGCCCCTCCCATTTCGTCCTGAAAATTCTCGCGGAACAATTCAAATTCCGGCAGCCTGTCCGGATGGTGCGACTGGTTTTGTTTGACGTTGACGGCACGCTCGTTCACACGGGCGGGGCCGGCACGGCGGCGTTCACGAAGACTTTTGCCAGGCATTTCAACCTCCATCACGGCACAGAAAAGATGAAGTTCGCCGGGCGCACCGATGTCAGTCTGGTCCGCGAATTTTTCCGCATTCACGGTCGCGCCGAAACGCCGGAAAATTTCGCCCAGTTCTTCGAGCATTACGTTTTCTGGCTGCACCATATTCTCGAGCAAAATGGCGGCGAAACGTGCCGCGGCGTCCGCGAATTCATCCGCGACCTGCAAGCATTGCCCCATCCTCCCACACTGGGCCTGCTCACCGGCAACATCCAGCTCGGCGCGGAAATCAAACTGCGCCACTTTGGCCTGTGGGAATATTTTAAATTCGGCGGGTTTGCCGACGACCACGAAGACCGCAATCATATTGCCGCCGCCGCGCTCGAACGCGGCCGCCGCGTGCTGGGAAAAAATTTGCAGCCGGAAGAAATCGTAGTGGTCGGCGACACGCCATTTGACATCCGCTGCGGAAAATTCATCGGCGCGAGAGTGCTGGCCGTGGCCACCGGCGGCGCGAAGCTGGACGAATTAAAAAGGCATCTGCCGGATTGGGCGGTGGAAGATCTGACGCGCGTGACGGCGCGGGAAATTTGTATGCGGTAGCACCCGCGTCCCGCGGGTGGTTTCGGGCGTCGCGCCCGAAACTTGCAACGGAAATGATCCGTGGAAGTGTTTGCTGGTCATGTTTCGAATGTCTGCGCGCCATCGCAATTCGGCGGGACGCCGAATTGAACCCGCCAGAGGCGGGTGCTACCCACAAATTTCAATGCCCGTGGCAACGTCCGCCGCAGCAACCCCCGCCCCCGCTGGCACACATCGGCGCGTCATGGCCGCCGCCGGTACTGGCCGAGGCAAAGACGGAAAACTGCTTGGACAATTTTTTTGACCCGCAGTGCGGGCAGGCGGTTCCCTTCCAATCGCTGGAGCGGACGAGGATTTCGCTGTCGCGCTCGCACTTTTCGCAATGGAATTCGTAAATCGGCATGAGGGGAAAGTAATCAACATGACAGGACTATTCAAGCGCCGGAGGTGCGAAAGAAAATAGCCCACGGTTTTAACCGTGGGTTTTGGATGAATAAACCACAAGCCCCGGCAGGGGCGGCAGAAAATTTTGGCGGGGCGAAATTCTATCGCCCCTGCCGGGGCTTGGTTTGTATTGGCATTTTACCCACGGTTGAAACCGTGGGCTATTTCGGCCGTCGCTCCGCGACTTTCACGGCGACAATTTTTCGCGGTGTGGCGGGTCATGTCCAAGCAATATTCCATTTCGTCTTTCCTTTCAACGGCCAACAACTAGTCTCCCCGCATGACACAATTGCTAAAGGCGATTGAAGAATGCATCGCAACGCTCCGGCCTTTGGCGGGTTTGGATGAACCGCTGAATCGCGCGGCGAAAATGGTCCTGGCCTGCCTGACCTCCGGCCACAAGCTGCTCGTCTGCGGCAACGGCGGCAGCGCGTCCGACGCCACGCATCTGGCCACGGAATTCCTCTGCCGCTACCGCGACGACCGCCGGCCTTATCCGGCCATTTCGCTCACGGCCAACGGCGAATTCATGACCGCCGTTTGCAACGATTACCAGCGCCGATGAAATTTTTGCGCGGCAGGTCTGGGGCCTGGGCGAGAAAGGCGACCTGCTCATCGCCTTCACCACCAGCGGCAAATCCAAAAACATTTTGCGCGCGCTCGAAGAGGCGAAACGCAAGGGCGTTGAAAGCATCTGCTTCCTCGGCCGCGACGGCGGTTTTACGAAGGGCGTGGCCACGCTCGATTTGCTGGTGCCGGCAACAATACGGCGCGGATTCAGGAAGGGCATAAACTCCTTTTCCACGTGCTGTGTGAAATCGTGGAGGAAAAGCTGCCCAAGGCCTGATTGACCAGGCGGCCCATCCCTCATTCAGCAGGGATTGGCGGCGTGATAAATGATGATGGTCAGGATGAAACCCCAAAAAATGGTGCCGGCCGCGGCACAGACAACACCCCAAACCCGGTAAGCCCGGGCGGCGTTCCAGTATTTTTTCTGCCGGGCGCGAACCTTTGCCGAAAGGACCAGCGCCGCGACCGCAAACGGAAACCCAATCACCGGCAGCAACCCCAGCATCCCGCAGACAAGGCACTGAATCGAGTCTTCGAGCATTTTGATTTTGGCATCGGCGGCGGCATTCATGGCTGTCCAGTGGCGGCGGGAGATTCAACGGTGAAGGTGATGTTGGTCGCCGAGGCGTTCAGCCGTTTGATCTGCCGCTGGTCCAATAAATTCATTTCCCGATGCAAATGCAGCAGGGTGTTGGTGTTGGCGGCGGACAAAATCACCATGATCCCCAGCAACGCCAGATAAAGCACCACCGCCGACCCGCGTTGACGGCGGCGTGCCGTAGAAATGGAGCGGGAAATTTTCATGGTGTTGTTTTGGCCGCCGCTTCGAAAGTGAACAGCAGCGGCAAATGCGTTTCCTTGCGGCGCGGCGACAGTTCCAGCTCCCAGCGCCAGGCGGTTACCGGTCCGCGGGTTTCCTTCACCATTTGCGACGCCTTGACGGTGGGCAGCGCCAGTTCCGAAAAACGGGACGACGCGAGCTGGCGACGCAGTTCCCCGGCCTTGAAGCTGTAAATGATGGCGGTGGTCTTCCGGGGAATCCGCAATTGCTCGCCCTGCGCCGTGATTTCGACGGTGATTTTTCCGGTGGCGCTGCGGATGTCCGCCCGCCAGCGCTCGCCGGCGCGCAACGCGGAAGCGATGTCATCCGTCGCGTAGTGCAACGCCTTCGAGTTGTCCCAACAGAGATAAAATGTTCCGTAGCCGATGCCGAGCAGGACGGCGAACACGCCGAGATAAACGAGGCATTCCACCAGCATGATTCCGGCGCGGGCGCGTGAAATGGAGGGATTCAGTTTCATTTAAACGTGACCTCCCGGACGACCGCGCCGATGCCCTGCCGCCGGTCGGACGCCCATTCCAGACGAAGATGATTGCCGGTTTTGGTCAACTGAAAACGGCCGGGCGGCAGGTTCGCGGCGGCGCCGGCATGAACCGCGTAAGGCTGCGAGCCATCCGGCAGATTCCGCCATTCCCCGGCCGCCAGGATTTCCATCTCGCCGTCCACGATTTCCATGGCCGCGCCGCGGAAATATTCGGCGCGCAGCAGCCGCGTTTCGCGGACGTAGGAAAACGCCACCGGCATGATGGCTAGCGCGAAAATCGCCATGGCGACAAACAAATCCGCCATCAGCATGCCGCTCTCGCGTCCGGCCGGCGGAGAAAAATGTTTTGACGCTTTCAAGTTCATAACTGCATCCGCAATATGGCCACCAGCATGCCGAACATGGCCGTCGCAATCAGCCCGACCACCACTCCGTTCATGATCACCAGCCCGCTGGCAACCGTGTGGGCGGCGGCCTCCTCCTGCTGGAACGCCCGGGCGTCGAGCGACTCGTGCCAGCCGCGCAGCGCGGCCAGAAAACCGCCGTGCGCGTGCGTCGCATTCGTCAACCGCCAATGATATTCGCCGCTGTCGTCAAATGCCCGGACGGCCTTGTCCAGTTTGACGCCCTGTGCGAGCGCGGCCACGATCCGTTGGGCGCGGCGGCGGCAGATTTCGTTCGCGGTCGCATCGCCCGCGAGCCGGATGGCTTCGGCCTCCGGCACGCCGCCATCCAGCAACACGGCGAGCATGGCGGAGAAGGTTCGTTGCAGCTTTTTTTGTTTCCACGGCACGCGCCAGGTGATCCAGTCCACCACCGGCAGGCTGCGGAATTGAAACCAGCGGACCAGGCCCGGCCCGCCGATGTAAATCGCCGCCACCGACAACAACGCCAGGAAAACAACGGTTTCAAATGCCACCAGCCAGAACGTGTTGTTGAAGACAAACCGCGTCAGCGGCCACAACGGAGCGCCGCTTCCGGCGGCCACTTCCCTGAATTTGGGAATGACCATCGCCGACAGCAGGCCGATGACGAAGCAGGCGACCGGCGCAAACAGCAGCAGAATGGCCATCATGTAATGCATGGTGGTGCGGACGGTGTCCGGGGCGACGCGCAACACTTCGCGGCAGGCGGGCAGGACGCGTTTGAGGTCGCCGAGTTTTTCCCCGGCGCGGAGAATGGCGTTGACCTGCGGCGGCAGGAAACGCGGGACTTTTTCGAGCGCCTCGCCCAGCCGGGCCCCGCCTTCAATGTGCGCGGCCATCAGGTAAAAACGGGCGCCGATGGCGTCGTCGCGGTTTTTGGCGGCGGACAGAATGGCCGGTTCAATCGGCTGGCCGCGTTGCAGGACCGTTTCCAGCAGGTCGAGAAAAAACAGCGCGCGGTCGCGCCGGCGCATGGGCAGCGAGAGCAGATAATGAATCAGCACCGCAAAGGCGCCGCCCGGCAGCAGGATGAACACTGCATACCACAACAGGGCGATTAAAAACTGGCTGAAATCATTCATGCGATTTTCATGCCTTCAGTTGCCGCTCAAATTGCTAATCATGACGATGAGCGGCAAAAACATGCTGATGACCAAAAAGGCCTGCGACAAAACGATCGCCCCCAGAAACAGCGAGGCAACCGGCAGCACCGAATACAGCGCCACCTCGGTGCGGTAGAGGGCGCGCGAGTGATAGATTTCCGCCGCGCGATTGAACCCGGCGGCCAGGTTTTCGCCCGCGCTGGCCACCACCCAGACGAACAGCGGCGGAATCGCTTGGTTGACGGCGGCGGCCTCGGAAAACTTCGCGGCTCCGGCGGCGAGATTCCTCCGCCACTGTTGCAGGTCGGCGGCGGCGGCCGTGCAGGTTTCCAGTTGTTCCACCAGGCCGATGGCGTCCGGAAGGTTGACGCCGTTGTTCAGCAGCAGGGTCAGCGACGCGCCGATCCGCGAGACGCCGGCCTCCTTGAACACGGGCAGCCACCAGAGAAATCTTCCGCGCAGCCCGGAGGTGAAAATGACCGACGCCACGAGCACAAACAGGCAGCCCAGCACCACCGGAAACACCCAGATGACCTTCAGGGTTGCGAATGCAAAAACAGTGGCCGCCGGGAGCCTCACTCCCATGCCGCCAAATATGTCTTTCATGGACGGCCCGATGACACAGGTCCAGAGAAACGCCAGCCCCGCCGAAATCAAAAACGCGACGAACATTACGATGAGCGGATAAACCATCATGCTTTTCAACCGCGTCCAGAGGCTGTTCTGGCGCTGAAAATAATCCGCGAGCATCGTCAGCGCGCCGGGCAGGTCGTTGCTTTTGACGCCGACCAAAATCATGCGTTTGTATAATTCGGGCAACTGGCGCGGTTTCAGGGCTTCGGCCATCGGCGTGCCTTTGGCAAGGTCGGCTTCGAGCGATTGCAATTCGGTGCGGAGCGCGCCGGCGTGCATTTCCTGGCAGAGCCGCCGCAGCGCGCCCTCCAGCGGGATGCCGTCGCGCAGCATCGCCGCCAGTTGTTGGTTGAAGAAGGCAAATTCGTCCAGTTTCATAAACCGAATACTCGTTGGTACTCTGCCTGATTGGACAACCCTTGCCGCAAAAGCTCACGCGCTGATTCTTCCAGGGTCCGGGCCGGGGCCAGCGATGACAGTTCCCGCCGCCGGATTTTGGCGCGCACCGCCTCGTCCACCCGCAGCCATTCCACCAGCGGCACGCGGCCCTGATATCCGGTGCGCAGACAGGTTTCACAGCCGGCGCCGCCGCACGCGGAACACAATTTGCGGATCAGCCGCTGGTTCAAAACCAGTTCCGTCGCGGAGGCAATGGCGGAATGGTCGGCGCACATCACGAGCAGCCGCTCGAAAACGCCCTTGCAGGAACCGGCGTGCAGCGTGGAAATTACCAGATGCCCGGTCAGCCCGGCGCGCACCGCCAGTTGCGCGGTGGCTTCATCGCGAATCTCGCCGATGATGAGCGCCTGCGGGTCCTGCCGCAGCAAATGGCGCGCAGCGCGGGCGAAATCCAGGCCGATGGCTTCGTTCACCTCGGTTTGCATCGTGCCGGGAACCACCTGTTCCACCGGGTCCTCGACGGTGATGATCTGGCGTCCGCCCAGTTCGGTCAGATAGCGGAGACAGGCGTAAATCGTTGTCGTTTTGCCGCTGCCCGCCGGGCCGGTCAGCAGCAGCAATCCGGCGGTTTGACGGAGAAAATGTTCCAGTTCGGCGTTGGCGTCGGCGGGCAGGGCCAGTTCCCGAGCGATTTCGCCGAGGCCGAATTGAAAAGGCGGAGGACAATTTTCTCGCCGGTCACGGTTGGATAGGTGGCCACACGGATGTCGTTGCTGCACCCAAGTTCATCGTGCGAAATGCGTCCGTCCTGCGGCAGCGATTCCTGATACGTCTTCAACCGCGAGAGAAATTTGATGCGGCCAATCACGCGCTCCGCCACGTC